>CAZOWR010000138.1:0-7705 GCA_964583645.1 uncultured Enterobacteriaceae bacterium | reverse complement strand
GCGCGCCGCCTACCGGCTCGAGGTCAACGAGTTCAACGGCATGCGCAACGTGCAGCTCAACCTGGAGTACGTCGAATGAAGCTCCTCGTCCTCGTCGCGCTCGGCGCGGCGCTCGCGTTTCCCGCGGCGCGCGCCGAGGAGAAACCGGTCAACGCCGGGCCCTACGTGCCCTCGCCGCAGAGCGTGGTCGCCGACATGCTCAAGCTCGCGGAGGTCGGGCCGCAGGACTTCGTCATCGACCTGGGGTCGGGCGACGGCCGCATCGTGCTCACCGCGGCGAAGGTGTTCGGCGCGCGCGGCTTCGGCGTAGAGATCCAGGACCACCTCGTCAAGCGCTCCAACGAGGCGGCGCGCCGCGAAGGGCTCGCCGAGCGCGTCAAGTTCATCGCCGCCGACCTCTTCAAGACCGACATTTCGCAGGCCACCGTGCTCACCATGTACCTGCTGCCGCACACCGTGCAGATGCTGAAGGACAAGCTGCTCGCGGACCTCAAGCCCGGCACGCGGGTGCTCTCGCACGACTACCCGCTCGCCGGCTGGTGGCCGGAACGCACCGTGACCATGGACCTGGAGGAGAAGGTGGCGATCAGCGGCGTCACCACCACGGTGCTCTACCTGTACCGGGTTCCCGCGAAGGTCGCGGGCGAGTGGACCGCGACGCTGCCCGCCGCGATCAGCAAGGCGCCCGTGAGGCTCAGCCTCGCCACCGACCGGGTGACGCGCGTGCTGGGCAAGGCGCGCATCGGCGGCCGCGACGTGCTCGTCGAGGAAGGCAAGGTCCAGGGCGAGACGCTCAGCTTCCGGCTGCTCGCGAACGGCCGCAGCTACGACTTCTCGGGGCAGGTGCGCGGCGGCGAGATCAAGGGCACGGTGGCGGGCGGCGGCGAGCGCGTGGCCTGGAGCGCCGCCGGGCCGAGGTGAAGGAGCTGCGCATCGAGCTGGGCGAGCTGAGCGTCGCGGTGCGCCTCGAGGACACGCCGACCGCGCGCGCGATCCTGGCCGCGCTGCCCTTCGAGTCGCGCGCGCAGACCTGGGGCGAGGAGGTCTACTTCGCCACCCCGGTGAGCGCGAAGCTCGAGCCGGGGGCGAGGCAGGTGGTCGAGCCCGGCACGGTGTGCTTCTGGACGCAAGGCGACGCGATCGCCCTGCCCTTCGGGCGCACGCCGATCTCGACCGACGCGCGGCCGAAGCTGGCGAATCCGTGCAACGTTCTCGGGCGCGTGCTCGGCGATCCCGGGGCGCTCGCGAGGGTGAAGGCCGGCGATCGCGTCAAGGTGGAGGCGACCTGATGGAACGCAAGCGCGTCAACTCCTCGCGCATCCGCTCGATCGGCTACGACGAGAAAACGATGACGCTCGAGATCGAGATGTCCAACGGCCAGGTGTTCCAGTACTCGAAGGTCTACCCCGAGGTGCACCGCCGCTTCATGGCGGCGCCCAACCCGACCGCGTTCTACGACGACAAGATCGCCGAGGAGTACACGGCAAAGCGCATTTGACCCGGTGGTCACTTCTCGTAGTGGTAGCGGCACTGGGCGATGTACAGCGTGCCGGACTGCACCTTGTACACCAGGCGATGCTCGCGGGAGATTCGCCGCGACCACCAGCCCGACCACTTGAAGCGCAGCGGCTCGGGCTTGCCCAGGCCGCGAAAGGGATCGCGGCGGATGTCCTCGATCAGCTGCTCGAGCCTCGCGCGCGCCGCGCGCTGGTTGGCCTTCAGCCAGTCGCGGTCCTCCGCGGCGCGGGCCGCGCAGTAGACCGCGAGGCTAGGCTTTGCGGCGGGCGCGGCGCCGGCGGCGGATTTCCGCCTCGACTTCCTCGATGCCATCGAGCAGCCGGCGCGCATTGGCCGGGTTGCCGAGGAGATAGGCCGTCTCGCGCAGCGCCTCGTAGTCCTCGAGCGACATCAGCACCACCGAGTCGGCCTTGCGCCGCGTGATGATGACCGGCTCGTGCTGGTCGCAGACCTGCTCCATCGCCCGCGCCAGCCGCGCACGCGCGTCGCTGTACGTGATCACATCCATGGCGTTCGCCGCTTACTTGTCCAAGATCTTGTACAATACGCATTCTAGCACGCCGTTGCGGACGGTATAATGCGCCCTCCCAGCGGAACCGCAGCCATGGAAGCCGAGCGCATCAATCAGATCGACGCCACGCTCAAGGACCTTTTCGCCCGGTCCAGCGAGCTGCGGAGGTATCTTTGACTTCGAGACCAAGCAGAAGCGCCTCGAGTCGCTGAACCGCGAGCTCGAGGATCCCCGGCTGTGGGACAACCCGCAGCGCGCGCAGGAGCTGGGGCGCGAGAAGAAGTCCCTCGAAGGCATCGTCGGCACGCTCGAGCGCGTCTCCAGCGGCGTCGCCGACGCGCGCGAGCTGTTCGACCTCTCGCGCGACGACGACGCGGCGCTCGAAGAGCTCGGCCGCGAGGCGCACAAGCTCGAGCAGGACGTCGCGGCGCTCGAGTTCCGGCGCATGTTCTCCAACCCCCTGGACCCCAACCACTGCTTCATGGACATCCAGGCGGGCTCGGGCGGGACGGAAGCGCAGGACTGGGCGGCGATGCTCGAGCGCATGTACCTCAAGTACTGCGACAGGAAGGGCTTCCGCGCCGAGATCCTCGAGCACACCGAGGGCGAGGTGGCAGGCATCAAGAGCGCGACGCTGAAGATCGCGGGCGACCACGCCTACGGGCACCTGAGGACGGAGAACGGCGTGCACCGCCTGGTGAGGAAGTCGCCGTTCGACGCCAACGCACGGCGTCACACCTCGTTTGCCAGCGTCTTCGTCTACCCCGAGGTGGACGAGTCGATCGAGGTCGCGATCAACCCCGCGGAGCTGCGCGTGGACGTCTACCGCGCCTCGGGGGCGGGCGGGCAGCACGTCAACAAGACCGAGTCGGCGGTGCGCATCACGCACCTGCCCACCGGTATCGTGGTGCAGAGCCAGAACGACCGCTCGCAGCACCGCAACCGCGCCGAGTGCATGGCGATGCTCAAGGCGCGGCTCTACGAGCGTGAGCTGCGCAAGCGCGCCGCCGAGCAGGAGAAGCTCTCGGCGGCCAAGACCGACATCGAGTGGGGCCACCAGATCCGCTCCTACGTGCTGGATCAATCGCGCATCAAGGACCTGCGCACCGGCGTCGAGAAGGGCGCGACGCAAGCGGTGCTCGACGGCGACCTCGACGACTTCATCACCGCGAGCCTGAAGCAGGGCGTGTAATGGAGGAAGACCACAAGCTGGTCGAGGAGCGCCGGGAAAAGCTGCGGCTGCTGCGCGCGCAGGGCGTCGCCTTCCCGAACGACTTCCGGAGAAAGGATCTCGCCGGCGGCCTCGTGGCCGCCCACGCGGGACGAACCAAGGAAGACCTCGAGAAGCAGGCGGTTCCGGCGGCCGTCGCCGGCCGCATGGTGCTCAAGCGCGTCATGGGCAAGGCGAGCTTCGCGACGCTGCAGGACGGCAGCGGCCGCATCCAGCTCTACGTCTCGAACGACGTTGCCGGGGCGGAGGCCCACGAGCGCTTCAAGCACTGGGACCTCGGCGACATCGTCGGCGCCGAGGGCACGCTCTTCAGGACGCGCACCGGCGAGCTGACGCTGCAGGCGCGCGCGCTGCGGCTGCTCGCCAAGTCGCTGCGGCCGCTGCCGGAGAAGTTCCACGGCCTCGCCGACCAGGAGACGCGCTACCGCCAGCGCTACGTGGACCTCATCGCGAGCCCCGAGTCGCGCCGCACCTTCGAGGTGCGCTCGAAGGTGGTGCAGGCGATCCGCGAGGCGATGGCCGCGGACGGCTACCTGGAAGTCGAGACGCCGATGATGCAGCCGATCCCGGGCGGCGCGGTGGCGCGGCCGTTCAAGACCCACCACAACGCGCTCGACATGGACCTGTACCTCAGGATCGCGCCCGAGCTGTATCTCAAGCGCCTGGTGGTGGGCGGCTTCGAGCGCGTCTACGAGATCAACCGCAACTTTAGGAACGAGGGCATCTCCACCAAGCACAACCCCGAGTTCACGATGCTCGAGTGGTACTGCGCCTACGAGGACTGGGAGTACATGATCGCGCACACCGAGCGGCTCGTGCGCCGCGCCGCGCAGGCCGCCCTCGGCGCAACCCGCGTCGCCTATCAGGGGAAGCGCCTCGACTTCGGCAAGCCGTTTGCGCGGCTCTCGATCCCGGATGCGATCCGCCGGTTCGGCGACGCGGAGTGCCGCGCCGCCGACCTGCGCGACCGGGCGTTCCTCGCCCGCAAGCTCGCCGCGCTCGGCGCCGAGTCCAGGCACCAGCAGGGCTGGGGATCGCTGCAGCTCACGCTCTTCGAGGCGGTGGCCGAGAAGCACCTCGCAGAGCCGACCTTCGTGACGCAATTCCCGGCGGAGGTGTCGCCGCTCGCGCGCCGCAACGACGCCGATCCGGAGATCGCCGACCGCTTCGAGCTCTTCGTGGACGCCAAGGAGATCGCCAACGGCTTCTCGGAGCTGAACGACCCCGAGGACCAGGCCGAGCGCTTTCGCGAGCAGGCGCGCCTGAAGGAAGCCGGCGATCAGGAGGCGATGTACTACGACGCGGACTACGTCCGCGCGCTCGAGTACGGCATGCCGCCGACCGCGGGCGGGGGCCTGGGGATCGACCGGCTGGTGATGCTTTTCACCGACAGCCCCTCGATCCGTGACGTAATCCTCTTTCCCCACCTGCGGCCCGAGGGCGGAAACAACCCGTAACACACTGTCACGGCCGCGGCTCGGCGGACCTCCTAGCCTGCGCGTTGTAGGCTGCAACGCCACGTGAAAGGAGGACGTCATGGAATCGAACCCCCGCCTGCATCCCCTGCTGGCGGCGGCCGCGATCTCGGTGATCGTAGTATCGGCCGCCGGCGTGGGCGCGCTCACCGGGATCCTGCCGAAATCGACCGGCTCGACGCCCGCCGCGGCGCCCGCGGCGCCGCTCGAGGTCGTGACGCCGCCGGTCCCAGGTGCGGCGCCCGCGGCCACCCCGGCTGCGCCGCCCACGCCGCCCAAAGCGGTGAAGAAACCGGTGGTGCGCGCCGCCGCGCCCGTGGAGTCGCGGCCGGTCAAGGTGGCGAGAGAGGATGACTATTCGCGGGCCGAGGATCTGCGCGAACAGCGCCGCACCGAGCGCCGGCGGGCGCGCCAGGCGGAGCGCCAGCAGGTCGTGCAGGCGACGTGCCGGAACTGCGGCACGGTCGAAGCGGTGCGCGCAGTCGAGACGCCGGGCGAAGGCAGCTGGGTGGGGCCGGTCGCGGGCGGCGTCGGCGGCGCGATCATCGGCCGGCAGTTCGGCAACGGCGGCGGCCGCACCCTGATGACGATCCTCGGCGCCGCCGGCGGCGCCTACGCCGGGCACGAGATCGAGAAGCGCGCGCGCTCGAGCACCCGCTGGGAGGTGAGCGTGCGCATGGACGACGGCGGCACGCGCACGGTGTCGTACGACACGCAGCCCGCCTGGCAGGGCGGGCAGCGCGTGCGCTACGTCAACGGCACGCTGGTCGCCGAGCAGCACGCCTGACGACGGGTTCTCCTCGGGGCCCGGCCTCGTTCGGGGTCGGGCCTCGTTTCTTTTGCGGCTGAGCTATGCTCTCGCCATGCCGAAAGCCCTGTGGAACGGCGCCGTGCTGGCCGAAGCGTCGACCGAGGGCGTCGAACTCGTGGAAGGCAACGTCTATTTCCCGCCCGAGGCCGTCGACAAGACGTTCCTCCGGGAGTCCGCCACGCACACCGTGTGCCCCTGGAAGGGAACGGCGAGCTACTACGATGTGGTCGTCAACGGGGAGGTCAACAAGGACGCCGCCTGGTACTACCCGGTGACCAAGCCCGAGGCGGAGCACATCGCGGGTTACGTCGCCTTCTGGAAGGGCGTCGAGGTCGAAAGCGGCTAGGACCGAGCCGTAAAAGGGGTCTGACCCCTTTTTTCAGTGCAGCCGCTCGAAGATCGCGGCGATCCCCTGCCCGCCCCCGATGCACATGGTGACGAGCGCGTAGCGCTTCTGCGTGCGCTCGAGCTCGTAGAGCGCTTTCAGCGTGAGGATGCAGCCCGTCGCCCCGATCGGGTGGCCGAGCGCCACCGCGCCGCCGTTCGGATTGACCTTCGCGGGGTCGAGGCCGAGGTCCTTGGTCACCGCCATCGCCTGCGCGGCGAAGGCCTCGTTCGACTCGACCACGTCCATGTCCCCGGGCTTGAGGCCGGACTTCTCGAACACCTTCTTCACCGCGGGGATGGGGCCCAGCCCCATGACGTGCGGCTCCACGCCCGCGTGCGCGTAGGCCACCAGGCGCGCCATCGGCTTCGCGCCCGCCTGCTTCGCCGCGCCCGCCTCCATCAGGACGATGGCCGCGCCCGCGTCGTTGATGCCCGAGGCGTTGCCCGCGGTGACGGTGCCGTCCTTCCTGAAGACCGCCTTGAGCTTCTGCAGGTCCTCGATCTTCGCGTCCTTGCGCACGTGCTCGTCGGTCACGAACTGCTCCACGCCCTTCCTCGTCTCCAGCTCCACCGGCACGATCTGCGAGGTGAAGTGGCCCTTGGCGAGCGCGTTCGCCGCGCGCCGGTGCGACTCCAGCGCGAACGCGTCCTGCTGCTGGCGCGTGAGGCCGTACTTCGCCGCCACGTTCTCCGCCGTGATCCCCATGTGGCCGTGGCCGAACGGATCGTGCAGTGCGCCCGTCATCGCGTCCACGACGGAGCCATCGCCCATCCGCTGCCCCCAGCGCCCGGCGGGCAGGAAGTAGGCGGCGCGGCTCATGCTCTCGGCGCCGCCGCCCACCGCGATCTCGACGTCGCCGAGCAGGATGTGCTGCGCGGCCGAGACGATCGCCTGCAGCCCGGAGCCGCACAGCCGGTTCACCGTGAGGCAGGGCGTGCCCACCGGCAGCCCGGCGTCGATCGCCGCGACGCGCGAGAGGTACATGTCGCGCGCTTCGCCGTGGATCACGCTGCCCATGACGACGTGGCCTACGGTCGCCGGATCGACGCCCGCGCGCGCCAGCGCCTCCTTGATCGCGATCGCCCCGAGCTTCGTGGGCGCCACGTCCTTGAGCGAGCCGCCGTAGTCGCCGATCGCCGTCCGCGCCCCGCCCACCACCACCACCTCGCGCGTGCTCACGTCAGTCTCCAGTGTCGGGACAACCGAGGGAAACGAAGCCGACCCTAGGTGTTGCTCTTCTTGTCGGAGCCGCCCTGCGGGAAGCCGGGGAACTGGAAGCCGGAGAACATGTTGCGGGCCTGCGCCTGCATCTGCTCCTGGAACTGCGCGAACATCTTCTGGCTCTGCTCCATGTAGGCCTGCATCAGGCTCTGCATCGCCGGCCCCTGCAGGTTCATGAACTGCGCCCACAGCTCCTGCGACTGGCGCGAGTTGTCGCCGTAGACCTTCTGCGACTGGTCCTGCAGCGTCTTCTGCAGGTCCTGGAAGGCGCGGATGTTCTTCTCCAGATAGCTGCCCATGAAGCCCTGCATGGCGTTGCCGTAGAGGCGGATCAATTGCGACAGCATGTCCGAGGAGAACATCGGCATGCCGCCGGACTCCTCGTCGAGGATGATCTGCAGCAGGATCTGGCGCGTCAGGTCCTCGCCGGTCTTGGCGTCGAGCACCTGGAACTCCTCCTGCTTGAGCACCATCTGCTTGACGTCCGCGAGCGTGATGTAGCTCGAGGTCTTGGTGTCGTAGAGCCGCCGGTTGGGGTACTTCTTGATCA
>CAZOWR010000137.1:0-7705 GCA_964583645.1 uncultured Enterobacteriaceae bacterium | reverse complement strand
TCGAATAGTGCCGCTCGCCGAGGTGGGTCTGGTAGAAGCGGGGGATCGGCGTTCGCTCGGCGAAGTAGCGCAGCGCGGGGCCGAGCGCTTTCTCCCCGGACTTGCATTCCACCGCGAAAGCGGGCCTGCCGTCCTTCAGCACCACGAAATCCACCTCGCGCTTGTCGGTGTCCCGCAGGTACCGCAGCTCCATCGCGTAGCCCTGCGTGTCTTCGACCCAATGGCAGTACTTCAGAAGCTGGCAGGCGAGCATGTTCTCGAAGCGCGGGCCGTCGTCCTCGACGCTCGACCAGTCCCAGAGGTAGAGCTTGCGTTCCTTCTTCACGGCACGGACCCTGGGCGCGGGAGAGACGCGGAAGCAGACGTACAGGTTCTCGAGAATCTGCAGCCAGCGTTCCGCGGTCTTGTGGTCGATCTGCAGGTCCTCGCGCAGGCGCTACAGTCCGTGGCCTTGGTAGAATCGCGCTGCCCATGCTGCGCCAGCGCACCCTGAAAACCCTCGTCCGCGCCACCGGCGTAGGCCTGCACACCGGCCGCAAGGTGGCGCTCGCGCTGCGGCCCGCGCAGCCGGACAGCGGGATCGTGTTCCGGCGCGTCGACCTCGCCGCGCCGATGGAGATCCCGGCGCGCGCCGACCTCGTGGGCGAGACGCGCCTGTGCTCCTGCCTCGTGCGCGGCGTGGTGAAGATCCACACGGTGGAGCACCTGATGTCGGCGCTCGCCGGCTTGGGGGTGGACAACGCCTACGTCGACCTCGACGGCCCCGAGGTGCCGATCATGGACGGCAGCGCCGCCCCTTTCGTGCTGCTGCTCCAGCAGGCGGGGCTGGAGGAGCAGGCGGCGCCCAAGCGCTTCCTCCGCGTCAAGCGCCGCATCGAGGTGTCCGAGGGCGACAAGCGCGCCGCGCTCGAGCCCTACGAGGGCTTGCGCCTCACGTTCTCGATCGCCTACCGGCACCCGGTGATCGAGCGCTCGCGCACCGAGCTGACGGTGGATTTCGCCGAAACTTCCTATCCCCGCGAGCTGGCGCGCGCGCGCACCTACGGCTTCATGCAGGACGTGGAGCAGCTGCGCGAGTCGGGGCTGGCGCTGGGCGGCGGTCTGGACAACGCCGTGGTGCTCGACGAGTTCCGGGTTCTCAACGCCGAGGGGCTGCGCTTCGCCGACGAGTTCATCCGCCACAAGCTGCTCGATGCGCTCGGCGACCTGTACCTGCTCGGCCGGCCGCTGCTCGGCGCCTTCAGCGCGCACAAGTCGGGCCACGCGCTCAACAACCGGCTGCTGCGCGCGCTGCTCGCCGCGCCGGGCGCGCTCGAGACCGTCACCTTCGAGCGCGCGGAGGAGGCGCCTCCCGGCGTCGCCGGGCTCGCCCGGCCCGCGCCGGTTTAAGCTGGTGATCCAGCAAGGTTTTCAACGCCGCCCGCGCGGGCGAGTCGGACAGGCGGCGATGCAGCCTGCGCAGGGCGGCGAGGCTCGCGGGCGACAGGCGGGCGAGCTTGTGCGGGGCAGTATCGGCGGCGCGCGCCTCGGGTTGCACCCTCACGGAAACTCCATTAACCTTCTCGCCCTGATCTAACAAAAACTTACACAGGCTTTCGGCGACGAGCTTCACCTTGGCCGCAGCGGCCGAGGTTGCGGCGAGGACGACGAGCCTGTCATCGCGGAGGCTCAGGCCGCGGATCCCGCGGGCGATCTCCGGCGGCAGAAAGTCAAGGCAGGTTTTCGAGAGCGCGCCGATTCTCCGCGCCCTTTCGAGGACGGGTTGCAGGCCGGGGTCGGCCGCGAGCAGGCGGCCGATGCTGGATGCAGGCACGGGTGGCGGGAGCGCGGAGGCGACGTGCAGATTATCTTGATCTCGGACCGGCTGGCCAAGGTGAGGTCGCTCAGCGTGTCGCTGCGCCACGTGCTCGCCTCCGCCGCGTTCGCCCTCACCCTGCTCGCCGGGCTGACCGCGGCGCTCTACTGGCTGACGCTGCGCTTCGCCGCCGAGCTCAAGCTTCCCGTGATCCACCGCATGGTGCTCGCCGCCCAGCAGGGCGAGCGCGAGCGGGCCCGCGAGTTCGTGCAGCAGAACCTGAACGCGATGGCGGTGAAGATCGGGGAGATGCAGGCGCAGCTCACGCGCCTGGACGCGCTCGGCGAGCGCCTCTCTGCGCTCGCGGGGATCCGGCCGCAGGAGTTCCGCTTCGCCGAGCCGCCCGGCCTCGGCGGCCCGGCGCCGACGCGGGTGTCGCCGCACGACCTGACGCTCGCCGAATTCGGCGACCGCCTCGGCGTGCTCGCGCGCCAGATGGAATACCGCAGCGACATGCTCGGCGTGCTCGAGGCGCAGCTCTTCGAGCAGACCGTGCGCAAGAAGCTCATGCCCACGATGATGCCGGTCAACGCCCCCTTCAACGCCTCGGGGTTCGGCATGCGCATCGACCCGATCAGCGGGCAGCAGGCGATGCACGAGGGCATCGACTTCATCACCGACAGCGGCACGCCGGTGGTCGCCGCGGCGGGCGGCGTGGTGCAGTTCGCCGGGTTTCATCCGCAGTACGGCTACGTGATCGACATCGATCACGGCAACGAGCTGATGACGCGCTACGCGCACCTCTCCAAGCTCATGGTGAAGGAGGGTGACCTGCTCCAGCGCGGCCGCAGGATCGCCTCGAGCGGCAGCACCGGGCGCTCTACCGGCCCCCACCTGCACTTCGAGGTGCGCTTCCGCGGCGCACCGCAGAACCCCGCCCGGTTCCTCCTGGCGCAGAACCCGCCCCAACCGCTCGCGCGGCGCAAGTAGCCGCCCATTCCGGCTAGAATCGGCAATTTCCCGGGGTCCGGGCACGGCCGGGCCGCGGACGCGTCATGACCGGCAAAATTCCCCATCTGCTTCGCGGCACGCTGGAGACGCTCTTGAGGGTGCCGACGCGCGTCTTCGGCAGCCGCAACGAGCGGCTGCTCAAGCAGTACTCGCGAACGGTCGCGCGCATCAACGTGCTCGAGCCCGAGATGGCGAAGCTCTCGGACGCGGCGTTGCGCGGCAAGACGGCCGAGTTCAGGCGCCGCGTTGCCGAGGCCGTCGCCGCTGCGCCCGAGGAGCGGAGGGCCGAGGCCGAACGCGAGGCGCTCGAGGCGCTGCTGCCGGAGTCCTTCGCGGTGGTGCGCGAGGCGGGCAGGCGCACGGTGCGCATGCGCCACTTCGACGTGCAACTCGTGGGCGGCATGGTGCTGCACTACGGCAAGATCGCGGAGATGAAGACCGGCGAGGGCAAGACGCTGGTCGCGACGCTCCCGGCGTACCTCAACACGCTGGGCGGCAGGGCGGTGCACATCGTCACGGTGAACGACTACCTGGCGAAGCGCGACGCCGAGTGGATGGGCAAGATCTACGGCTTTCTCGGCCTCACGGTGGGCGTCAACATCCCGCAGCTCGAGCCCGCGGAGAAGCGCAAGGCCTACGCCGCCGACATCACCTACGGCACCAACAACGAGTTCGGCTTCGACTACCTGCGCGACAACATGGCCATGCACGTCGAGGAGCGCTTCCAGCGCGGCCTCGCCTACGCCATCGTCGACGAGGTGGACTCGATCCTGATCGACGAGGCGAGAACGCCCCTCATCATCTCGGGCCAGGCCGAGGACCGCACCGAGGTCTACTACCGGATGAACGAGGTGGCGCCGCTGCTCGCGCGGCAGGCCGACGAAAAGGCCGCGGGCGACTTCTGGGTCGACGAGAAGAACCACCAGATCCTGCTCTCGGAGGCGGGCCACCAGAAGGCCGAGGAGATCCTGGCGCGCGTGGGCCTGCTGCCCCAGGGCGCGAGCCTCTACGAGCCCGCGTACATCAACCTGGTGCACCACCTGTACGCGGCGCTGCGGGCGCACTACCTGTTTCACCGCGACCAGCACTACGTGGTGCAGGAGGGCGAGGTGATCATCGTCGACGAGTTCACCGGGCGCCTGATGCACGGGCGACGCTGGTCCGACGGCCTGCACCAGGCGGTCGAGGCCAAGGAGAACGTCGCCATCCAGAACGAGAACCAGACGCTCGCCTCGATCACCTTCCAGAACTACTTCCGCATGTACGGCAAGCTCGCCGGCATGACCGGCACCGCCGACACCGAGGCCTACGAGTTCCAGGAGATCTACGGCCTGGAGACGGTGGTGGTGCCCACGCACATGCCGATGGTGCGCGCCGACCGCCTCGACCTCGTCTACCGCACCGCCAAGGAGAAGTACCAGGCGATCCTGGAGGAGATCCGCGACTGCCACGCGCGCGGCCAGCCGGTGCTGGTGGGCACCACCTCGATCGAGAACTCCGAGCTGATTGCCGCGATGCTGGAGAAGGACAAGCTGCCGCACCAGGTGCTGAATGCCAAGCAGCACGCCCGCGAGGCCGAGATCGTGGCGCAGGCCGGGCGCCCGCACGTCATCACCATCGCCACCAACATGGCCGGCCGCGGCACCGACATCGTGCTCGGGGGCAACGTCGAGAGGCAGTGCGACCTGGTGGAGGCCACCGAGAACCTCGCGCCCGAGGGGAAGCGCGCGCGGGTGGAGAAGCTGCGCGGCGAGTGGCAGGCGCTGCACGACCAGGTGATCGCGGCGGGGGGGCTGCACATCGTCGGCACCGAGCGGCACGAGTCGCGGCGCATCGACAACCAGCTGCGCGGGCGCTCCGGGCGCCAGGGCGACCCGGGGAGCTCGCGCTTCTTCATGTCGCTCGAGGATCCCCTGCTCCGGATCTTCGCCGGCGAGCGCATCAACCGCATCATGGTGATGCTCAAGATGCCCGAGGGCGAGGCGATCGAGCACGGCATGGTGACGCGCTCCATCGAGAGCGCGCAGCGCAAGGTCGAGGCGCGCAACTTCGACATCAGGAAGCAATTGCTCGAGTACGACGACGTCGCCAACGATCAGCGCAAGACCATCTACGCGCTCAGGAACGAGCTGCTCGAATCGCAGGACGTCTCGCAGCGCGTCGCGGACCTGCGTGCCGGGGTGGTGACGGACCTCTTCCGCCTGCACGTGCCCGAGGAGAGCGTCGAGGAGCAGTGGGACATCGAGGGCCTGAAGAAGGCGCTCGCCGCGGAGCTGGGCCTGGAGCTGCCGCTGCAGGCCTGGCTGGACAAGGAGCCGGACCTGGGCGAGGAGACCCTGCTCGGGCGCATCGCGGAGCGCGCGCACGGGGCCTATGCGGCCAAGGTGCCGCCCTCGGCCGAGTCCTCGTACCGGCAGTACGAGCGCTACGTCGTGCTGCAGATCCTGGATGCGCACTGGCGGGAGCACCTCGCGGCGCTCGATCACCTGCGCCAGGGCATCCACCTGCGCGGCTACGCGCAGAAGAACCCGAAGCAGGAGTACAAGCGCGAGGCCTTCGAGCTCTTCGGCGCGATGCTCGAGGCGGTCAAGCTCGAGGTCAGCAAGACGCTCATGGCGGTGGAGATCCGCACCCAGGAGGACATCACGCCCGACGAGCAGGCGCACGTGCAGAACGTGCAGCCGCAGCACCCGAGCCTCGGCGGCATCGACGAGCCCGAGCCCGCCTACGCCGGGGAGGGCGACGTCGCGCTCGCCGAGGCGGCGGTGAAGAAGAAGGCGCGGCCCGTGCAGCGCGCGGCGACCAAGGTGGGGCGGAACGAGCCGTGTCCCTGCGGCTCGGGGAGGAAGTACAAGCACTGCCACGGCAGGCTGACCTGAGATGGCGGTGAACCTCGCGCCGCCGTCGCGGCTGCGCCCGGTCGCGGGCGTAGAGCTCGGCGTGGCGATGGCGGGGGTGAAGCAGCCGGGGCGGCGGGACCTGCTGGTCGTGCGCCTTGCGCCCGGCACGGCCGTGGCGGGCGTGTTCACGCGCAACCGCTTTTGCGCCGCGCCGGTCGTGCTCGCGAAGAAGCACCTCAAGAATCCGGTCCGGGCGCTGATCGTGAATACGGGCAACGCCAATGCAGGGACAGGGAGGGAAGGGCTGAGAAGGGCCGCCTCAGTCTGTCAGTCCGTCGCAGGGCTCCTCGGCATCAGCGCGAATCAAGTCCTTCCGTTCTCCACGGGCGTGATCATGGAACAGTTGCCCAATGGGCGGATCGCCGCCGGCGTGCCGGCGGCGATCTCTGACATGAGGGGCAACAACTGGCTCGCGGCGGCCGAAGCCATCATGACGACCGACACGGTGCCGAAGGCTTACTCGGAAGCGGTGGGGCTTTCCACGGGCGAGGCCACGGTCACGGGGATCGCCAAGGGCGCCGGGATGATCCGGCCCGACATGGCGACGATGCTGGCGTTCATCGCAACCGACGCCCGTGTCTCCCGAAGCGACCTCCGCCGCTTCACGCGGCACGCCGCCGATCGCTCGTTCAACTCCATCACGGTGGATGGCGACCAGTCGACGAACGACAGCTTCATATGTCTCGCTACCGGCCGGGGGCCGGTAGCGAGATCGCATAGAGACAAGAACCTTCTCCTGAGAACCATCGCCTCCGTCGCCCAGCAGCTGGCTCAGGCCATCATCAGGGACGGCGAAGGCGCCACGAAGTTCGTGACCGTGACGGTTGAGAAGGGCAGGACCGAGGCCGAGTGCCGCAAGGCGGCCTACGCCATCGCGCACTCGCCCCTCGTCAAGACCGCGTTCTTCGCCTCCGACCCCAACCTCGGCCGCATCCTCGCCGCGATCGGCAACGCGCGGATCGCCGGCCTCGACGCCGGCCGCGTGGACCTCTACCTCGACGACGTGCCGGTGGCGAAGGCGGGCGCCAGGCACCCGGCCTATCGCGAGGCGCAGGGCGTGGCCGCCATGCAGAAGCCCGAGTTCACGGTGCGCGCGGTGCTCGACCGCGGGCGCGCCTCGGCCACGGTCTGGACTTGCGATCTTTCCCACGACTACGTCAAGATCAACGCCGAGTACCGCACATGAGCAGGGAATTCGACAGGCTCCTCGAGCGGCTGGACGAGCTGCTGCCGCCCGCGCCGCCCGCCACCGACTGGAAGGCGAGCGTGGCGCTGCGCTGGCGCCGCGGCGCGGGGCGCAACGGGCGGGGGTGGCTGCAGCCGGTGCGCCACGTGCACCGCATGCGGCTCGCGGACCTCAAGGGGATCGACGCGCAGATCGCCAGGGTCGAGCGCAACACGCGCCAGTTCATCGAGGGGCGGCCGGCGAACAACGTGCTGCTCACCGGCGCGCGCGGCACCGGCAAGTCCTCGATCGTCAAGGGACTGCTCAACAAGTACCAGGGGCAGGGATTGCGCCTGGTGGAGGTGGAGAAGAACGACCTGGTCGACCTTCCCGCGATCACGGATGCGCTCGCCGGGCGCGCGGAGCGCTTCCTCATCTTCTGCGACGACCTGACCTTCCACGGCGCGGAGGAGGGCTACATCGCGCTCAAGGTCGCGCTCGACGGCTCGATCTCGACGACTTCCGAGAACATGCTGATCTACGCCACCTCGAACCGCCGCCACCTCATGCCCGAGTACATGGCCGAGAACCTCGAGACCAAGTACCTCGGCGAGGAGATCCACCCGGGAGAGACGGTGGAGGAGAAGATCTCGCTCTCGGAGCGCTTCGGCCTCTGGGTCACGTTCTACCCCTTCGACCAGGACGAGTACCTCAAGATCGTCGCGCACTGGCTGAAGACGCTCGGCTGCCCGGCGAGGGACGCCGAGGCCGCGCGCGAGGAGGCGCTGCAGTGGTCGCTGCAGCGCGGCTCGCGCAGCGGCCGCGTCGCCTACC
>CAZOWR010000136.1:0-7762 GCA_964583645.1 uncultured Enterobacteriaceae bacterium | reverse complement strand
CCGCGCAGCGCCTCGATGCGCGCGCGCAGCGCGGCGAGGTCCTCCTCGCGCGTCGC
The DNA here is from genome assembly GCA_964583645.1 of uncultured Enterobacteriaceae bacterium. Lineage (GTDB taxonomy): Bacteria > Pseudomonadota > Gammaproteobacteria > Burkholderiales > SG8-39 > RBG-16-66-20. The sequence goes on along the minus strand of CAZOWR010000136.1, from coordinate 7,706 downwards.
CGCGGGCGCGGCCGCGCAGCACGCGGCGAGCGCCGCGCCGAGCAGGGCGCGCCTCAGGCCTTCGCCTTGCCCTGGGCCGAGACCGCCGCGATGCGCCGTGCGACCTCCCCGGCGTCGCCGAGGTAGCGGTGCGAGCGCGGCCGCAGGCTCTCGTCGAGCTCGTAGAGGAGCGGCACGCCGGTGGGGATGTTCAGCCCCACGATGTCGGCGTCCGAGACGCCGTCCAAGTACTTGACGAGCGCGCGCAGCGAGTTGCCGTGCGCGGCGACCAGCACCCGGCGCCCGGCGCGGATCGCCGGCGCGAGCGCCGAGCTCCAGTACGGCAGCACGCGCGCCACCGTGTCCTTGAGGCACTCGGTGAGCGGAAGCTCCTCGCGCGCGAGCGCGCCATAGCGCGGGTCGTTGCCGGGGTGGCGCGGGTCGGCGGGCTCCAGCGGCGGCGGCGGCGTGTCGTAGGCGCGCCGCCAGGCGAGCACCTGCGCCTCGCCGAACGTGGCCGCCGTCTCGGCCTTGTCGAGGCCCTGCAGCGCGCCGTAGTGGCGCTCGTTCAGGCGCCAGCTCTTCTCCACCGGGATCCAGGACAGGTCCATCTCGGCGAGCACGATGTCGAGGGTGCGGATGGCGCGCTTGAGCACCGAGGTGAACGCGACGTCGAAGCGCAGTCCCTGCGCTTTCAGGAGCCGGCCCGCGGCGCGCGCCTCCTCGACCCCTTGCGCCGAGAGATCGACGTCGGTCCAGCCGGTGAAGCGGTTCTCCCGGTTCCAGTCCGACTCGCCGTGGCGCAGCAGGACCAGCGTGTGCATGCGCTGAATTATAATGACCGCTTCCGGCGCAGCGCGCGCTTCCCTTTCGCGGCCCCTCCCGGTGGATTTCGTCAAGAACAACCTGCTGCTCATCGCCATTGCGCTGGTCTCGGGGCTGATGCTCCTCTGGCCGGTGCTGCGCCGGGGCACCGGCGGCCCCTGGGTCAGCACGCTCGAGGCGACGCAGCTCATCAACCGCAACGACGCGCTGGTGATCGATCTGCGCGAGCCCGCCGACTACGCGCAGGGCCACATCCTGGGCGCCAAGAGCGTGCCGCTCAAGGACCTGGAGGGCCGCGCCGCGGCGCTGGTGAAGAACAAGGCGAAGCCGCTCATCGTGCACTGCGAGCGCGGCAACCGCTCCGCGGCCGCGGTCGCACTGCTGCGCCGGCACGGCTACGAGTCGGTCTACAACCTCAGCGGCGGCTACGCCGCCTGGCAGGCGGCGGGGCTCCCGGTCGAGAAATGAGCGCGCCGCGCGTTCTCGTGTACCTTACGGCCGCCTGTCCCTACTGCCAGGCGGCCGAGCGGCTGCTCGCGGCAAAGGGCGTGCGCGACCTCGAGCGCGTGCGCGTGGACCTGGAGCCGGCGCGCCGCGCCGAGATGCGGCAAAGGAGCGGCCGGAACACCGTGCCGCAGATCTGGATCGGCGGGCGGCACGTCGGCGGGTCCGATGAGCTGCATGCGCTGGAGCGCGCGGGCGAGCTCGACCGGATGCTCGCGGCCGCCGCCTGAGGGAGAGACGAGTGACGGACGACGCACAGGCCGGCGCGGGCGCGCCCCAGCCCACGTTCCAGATCGCCAAGCTCTACGTGAAGGACCTGTCGCTCGAGGTGCCCAACGCGCCGCAGGTGTTCATGCAGGCCGAGAATCCCGAGCTCGAGGTGCAGGTGAGGAACGAGGCCCAGCAGTTCGGCGACGGGCTCTACGAAGTCACGGTCACCGTGACGGTCACCGCGCGGGTGGGCGAGAAGACGCTGTTCCTCGCGGAGGCCGCGCAGGCCGGCATCTTCCAGGCTGCCCACCTCCCCGAGGGCGACCTCGAGCCGCTGCTCGGCATCGGCTGCCCGACCATCCTCTACCCGTACGTGCGCGAGGCGATCTCGGACCTGGTGACGCGCGCCGGCTTTCCGCCGGTGCTGCTCGCACCGGTGTCGTTCGAGCAGCTCTACCTGCAGCGCCAGCAGCAGGCGGCGGGCGCAGCGCGCGCCGGGACGGCATGAGCATGGCCGCCCGCCTTGCGCTCCTCGCGGCCGCCGCGCTCGCCTGCGCGGGCGCGGCGGCGGCCGAGTTCCGCTCCGTCGCGGAGCCCGCGGCGGTGCTCTACGACGCGCCGTCTCGCGCCGCGCGGCCGCTGTGGATCGTCTCGCGGCACTATCCGCTCGAGGTGATCGTCAACCTCGAGGCCTGGGTCAAGGTGCGCGATGCGGCGGGCGCGCTCTCCTGGATCGAGAAGAAGGCGCTCGGCTACCGGCGCATGGTGCTCGTCACGGCGACGCTCGCCGAGGCGCGCGCGCGTCCGGAGGAAGCGGCGCCGGTCGCCTTCAGCGCGGCGCAGAACGTGGCGCTCGAGCTCCTCGAGATCTCGCCCAACGGCTGGCTGCGCGTGCGCCACGCCGACGGCGCCTCGGGCTACCTCAGGGCCGCTCTCGTCTGGGGCAGCTAGGCAGCCGCATCGCGGTGCTGGGCGCCGGCGCCTGGGGCACGGCGCTCGCCGCGGTGCTCGCCGCGCGCCATCGGGTCACCCTGTGGGCACGCGATCCGGCACAGGCTGCCGCCATCGCGCGCGAGCGGCGCAACGCGCGCTACCTTCCCGAGATCGCTCTGCCCGAGGCGCTCGGCGTCGTGGCCGAGGCCGCGTCCGCGCTCGAGGGCGCGGCGCTCGCGCTCGTCGCAACGCCGGTCTCGGGCCTGCGCGAGACGCTCGGCCGGGTGGACGGGGCGCCGTTCGTGTGGTTGTGCAAGGGCTTCGAGCAGGGCACGGGACTGCTGCCGCACGAGGTGGCCGAGTCCGCGCTCGCGCCGAGCGCGCGCTGCGGCGCGCTCTCCGGGCCTTCGTTCGCGCTGGAGGTGGCGCGCGGCCTGCCCTGCGCGCTCACGCTCGCCTCGCGCGAGGCGGAGTTCGCGCGCAGCGCCGCCGCGCTGCTGCACGGCGGGCGCCTGCGCGTGTACTACAGCACCGACCTCGTCGGCGTGGAGATCGGCGGCGCGGTGAAGAACGTGATCGCGCTCGCGGTCGGCATCTCGGACGGCCTGGGCCTGGGGCAGAACGCGCGCGCCGCGCTCATCACGCGGGGGCTCGCGGAGATCGCGCGCCTCGGCGGCGCGCTCGGTGCCTCGCCCGAGACGCTGATGGGCCTTTCGGGCGCGGGCGACCTCGTGCTCACCGCGACCGGGGACCTCTCGCGCAACCGGCGCGTGGGCCTGGAGCTCGCGCGCGGGCGCGCGCTCGCCGAGGTGCTCGCGGGCCTGGGCCACGTCGCCGAGGGCGTGCGCTCCGCGGCCGAGGTGGCGAAGCTCGCCGCGCGGCACCGGGTGGAGATGCCGATCAGCGCCGCGGTGCTCGACGTGCTCGAAGGCAGGCTTTCGCCGCCGCAGGCGGTGGAGCGGCTGCTGGCCCGCGATCCGAAGGCAGAAGGGTAGGGCGGCTGCCCTACTCGATGCGCTCGAGCTCTCCGCCTCGAATTCGCGCAAGCGCGTGCAATGATACTCCGCGTCGCTCGGTCAGACGCCTCCGGGAAATCCGAGCTGCCGCCACGCCTCGTAGAGCACCACCGCCACCGCGTTCGAGAGGTTGAGGCTGCGGTTTCCCGGGCGCATCGGCAGCCTCAGGCGTCGGCCTGCCGGGAAGGCTGCGAGGATGTGCTCCGGAAGCCCGCGCGTCTCGGCGCCAAAGACGAGCACGTCGCTGGCTTTGAACTTCACGGCGAAGGCGCTGATCGTGGCGCGAGTGGTGCAGGCGAAGCGCCGCCTGCCCTCGATCGCCGCGAGGCAGGCCGCCCAATCCTCATGCACGATCACGTTCGCGAGCTCGTGATAGTCGAGCCCGGCGCGCTTCAGCTGCCGGTCCTGCATCGAGAAGCCGAGCGGCGCGACGAGGTGCAAGCGCGCGCCGGTGTTGGCGGCGAGCCGGATGACGTTGCCCGCGTTGGGCGGAATCTCCGGGTGCACCAGCACGATCTCGATCATGCGGCGCCCGGCTCCGGAGGCGGGGTGCGCGCGACCACCCAGTTGACGACGCGCTCGGCGCCCGCCGCCTTCAACGTGCGCGCAATCTCGTCGAGGGTTGCTCCCGTGGTCATGACGTCATCGACCACGGCGATCGAGAGCCCGGCGACGAAGCCGCGGCAGGCGAAGGCACCGCGCACGTTGGCCGAGCGCTCGGCGCGCGGCAGCCCGAGCTGCGCCGCGGTGTCGCGCACGCGCGCGCAGAGCATCGGCGCGAGCTGGGCGCCGCTTGCGCGTGCCAGCTCGCGCGCGATCTCCATCGCCTGGTTGAAGCCGCGCGCGGCGATGCCCCGGGCGGAGAGCGGCACGGGGACGATGCGGTCGACGCGCGGAGCGCCGGCAATGCGCGCCGCGAGCAGACCGCCGAGGAGCGGCGCGAGCGCGAGCTCGCCGCGGAACTTGAGCGACTGCAGGAGCACGTCGGCGGGGAAGCGGTAGGCGAGCGCCGCGAGCGTGGCGTCGTAGTGGGGCGGAGCCGCGAGGCAGCGGCCGCAGAGCGCGCCGCCGGGCGACTCGAGCGCGCAGCGCGGGCAGAGCTCTGCGGGCAGGCGCGGCAGCTCCGCATCGCACTCGGCGCACAGGATCGCCTCGGCCGCGCCGCGGCACAGGAAGCAGCTGCCGCCGAAGAGCAGCCCCGCGATCCGTCGCGCCGCGCCGGCAAGCATGCAAATATTCTGCGCTAGACTGGCCGCATGCGGACGGTCGCGGCGCTCGCCGCCGATCTCTCTGCGGGGCGCACCTCGAGCCGCGCGCTCGTGGAGCAGGCCCTCGCGCGCATCGCCGATCCGGCGGGCGAGGGCGCGCGCGCCTTCCTCGAGGTCCACGCCGAAGCCGCGCGCGCCGGGGCCGATCACGCCGACCGGCTGCGCAAGGCCGGCGTGGTGCGCTCTGCCGTGGACGGGCTGCCCGTCTCGCTCAAGGACCTGTTCGACGTCGGCGGGCAGGTGACGCGCGCGGGATCCAAGGTGCTCGCGGGCGCGCCGCCCGCGCGGGCCGATGCGCCCGCGGTGGCGCGTCTGCGCGCGGCGGGGGCGATCATCCTCGGGCGCACCAACATGGTCGAGTTCGCCTTCGGCGCGGTGGGGCTCAACCCGCACTACGGCACGCCGAAGAATCCCTGGGACCGCGCCACGGGCCGCGTGCCCGGCGGCTCGTCCTCGGGCGCCGCGGTGGCGGTGGCCGACGGCATGGGAGTGATGGGCCTCGGATCGGACACCCGCGGCTCGGTCCGCCAGCCGGCTGCGCTCTGCGGCGTCGCCGGCTTCAAGCCCACGGCGCGCCGCGTGCCGCGCGAGGGGGCGTTTCCGCTTTCCTACACGCTCGACTCGGTGGGGCCGCTCGCGCCCAGCGTCGCCTGCTGCGCAGCCTACGACGCGGTGCTCGCCGCCGAGGTGGACGCCGCGCTCGTCCCGTTGGCGGCGCGCGGGCTGCGGCTGCTCGTGCCGCGCTCCAGCGCGCTCGAGGACCTCGATCCGGAGGTCGCGCGCGCCTTCGACGCCGCGCTCGCGCGTCTCTCGGGCGCGGGCGCCCTCATCGAGGAGCGGCCGCTGCCCGCCTTCGACCGCCAGCACGAGTACTTCCGCGCCGGCGGCTACGCGGGCGCCGAGGCGTTCCACGTGCATCGCGGGCGGCTCGACCGGCTGGCGGAGTTCGACCCTCGCGTGGCGCGGCGCATCGACGTAGGAAAAGCGCTCGGCGCGGCGGAGTACGTGGAGCTGGCCGGCCTGCGCGCCGCCTACCTGCGCGAGGTGGGCGAGGCGATGGCGCCGTTCGACGCCTGCCTCATGCCGACCAGCCCCTGCGTCGCGCCGGCCATCGCGGAGGCGGACGCAAGCGACGAGGCCTACTTCCGCTGGAACGGGCGCATCCTGCGCAACACGGGCCTGGTCAACTTCCTGGACGGCTGCGCCGCGACGCTGCCCTGCCAGGCGCCGGGCGAGCCGCCGGTCGGGCTCTCGGTGTGCGGCGTGGCGATGACCGACCGCCACGTCCTCGCAGCGGCGCAGGCGGTCGAGGGCGTGCTGCGCAGGCGTGCCTGACTCCGGCATCGACGCGCGCCTCGCCCGGCGCCGTTTCGAGCGCGCCGCGCCGACTTATCGGGCGGCGGCGCGGCTCGAGGCCGAGATCGGCGCACGCATGCTCGAGCGCCTCGACTACATGAAGATCGCGCCGCGGCGCATCCTCGATGCCGGCAGCGGGCCGCCGCAGCGCGCGCTCGGCAAGCGCTACCGCGGCGCGCAGGTGATTGCGCTCGACTATTCGCTCGCCATGCTGCGCGCCGGCCGGCGGCGATTCGGCTTCTGGGAGCGCAACCCTCCCCAGCCCGTGTGCGGCGACTTCGGCCTGCTGCCGGTCGCGGCGGCGGCGATCGAGCTCGTCTGGTCGAACATGGCGCTGCATTGGGCGGCAGACCCGCTCGCCGCGCTGCGCGAGTTCCACCGCGTGCTCACGGTCGAGGGATTGCTTAGCTTCAGCACCCTCGGCCCGGATACGCTCGCCGAGCTGCGCGCGGCGGCGGGCGGGGCGCGCGTGCACCGCTTCGCCGACATGCACGACCTCGGAGACATGCTGGTGGCGGCGGGCTTCGCCGCGCCGGTGATGGACATGGAGCGCGTGACGCTGCTCTACGCCGACGGCGAGGCGCTGCTCGCCGACCTGCGGGCGAGCGGCCAGACCTGCGCCGGCGGGGGCCGCGCGCGCGGCCTCGCGGGGACGCGCTTTCGCGCCGCGCTCGGCGAGCAACTCGCGGCACGGCGCCGCGGCGGCAAGCTGCCGATCAGCTACGAAGTGGTGTACGGGCACGCCTGGAAACCGGCGCCGCGGCGCGCCGCGGACGAGCGCAGCGTAGTGAGGTTTTTCTAGATCATTTCATCGCCTTCCTTCTTGAGCGGGGGGCGGCGCTATGGTAAGGTTGCGCGGTGTTTTTCACGCTCGCGGGAAATCCGTTTGAGGCACATCCAGCATCGTCCGGCCTGCGAAATTCTGTCTAGTCAACCGGGGCCGCGGCCATGGTGGTAGCGATCGTATTGGTTTTACTGGTCGTTGGCTCGGTCCTGTTCCACTTCCTGAGCCCGTGGTATTTCACTCCGATCGCCTCGAACTGGCAGGCGATGGACGACACCATCAGCATCACCTTCTGGGTCACGGGGTTTGTCTTCGTCGCCATCAATTTGTTCATGGCCTATGCCGTGATTCGCTACCGTCAGCGCAAGGGCGGACGGGCGGCGTACGAGCCGGAGAACAAGAAGCTGGAATGGTGGCTCACCGGATTGACCACGGTGGGCGTCGCCGCCATGTTGGCCCCCGGCTTGTTCGTATGGGCGAAATTCGTCACCGTTCCGGAAGACGCGGCGGTGTTTGAGGCCGTGGGCCGGCAGTGGCACTGGGGCTTTCGCTTCCCCGGGAAGGACGGCGTGCTGGGCACCGTCGATGCCCGGCACGTCAGCGATAAAAACCCGTTTGGCATGAATCCCGACGATCCCAACGGGCAGGACGACGTCTTGATATCAAGCCCGGAGCTGCATCTCCCCGTCGGCAGGCCGGTCAAGACGCTGCTCCGCTCCATAGACGTCCTGCACAACTTCGCGGTACCGCAGTTCCGGGCCAAGATGGATCTGGTCCCGGGCCTGGTCACCTATATCTGGTTCACCCCCACCCGGACCGGAAAATTCGACC
>CAZOWR010000135.1:0-7844 GCA_964583645.1 uncultured Enterobacteriaceae bacterium | reverse complement strand
CGCCGCGTTCGGCATCAAGTGCGCGTTTCCGCTGCTGCACAACTGGCTGCAGGACGCCTATCCGGAGGCGAGCGCGACGGGCACGGTGGTGCTCTCGGCCTTCACCACCAAGCTCGGCATCTATGCGCTCGCGCGCGGCTTCCCGGGGACCGAAATGCTGATCTGGGTGGGCGCCGCGATGACCGCGTTCCCGATCTTCTATGCCGTGATCGAGAACGACCTGCGGCGCGTGCTCGCCTACAGCGTCAACAACCAGCTCGGCTTCATGGTGGTCGGAATCGGCCTGGGCACGGACCTCGGCCTGAACGGCGCGGTGGCGCACGCCTTCGCCGACATCCTGTTCAAGGCGCTGCTCTTCATGTCCATGGGCGCGGTGCTGCTGCGCGCGGGAACCGTCAGGGGCACCGACCTCGGGGGACTGTACAAGTCGATGCCGTGGACCGCCGGCTTCTGCATCGTCGGCGCAGCCTCGATCTCGGCGTTTCCGCTCTTCAGCGGCTTCGTCACCAAGTCGATGATCATGCTCTCGGCGGCGCAGCAGGGGCACACCTGGGTCTGGCTGGTGCTGCTGTTCGCCTCGGCGGGTGTGTTCCACCACGCCGGGATCAAGATCCCGTTCTTCGCGTTCTTCGCACACGACTCCGGGATCCGCTGCAGGGAGGCGCCGCCGCACATGCTCGCTGCGATGGCGCTCGCCGCGGCGCTGTGCATCGCCATCGGCAGCTGGCCGGACGCCCTCTACGCCCTGCTGCCGCGGCCGGTGGACTACGAGCCCTACACTGCGTCGCATGTGCTGGCGCAGCTGCAGTTGCTGGTGTTCTCGGCGCTGGCGTTCTCATGGTTGAAGCGCAGCGGCATCTACCCGCCCGAGCTGCGCTCGGTGAACCTCGACGCCGACTGGCTCTACCGGGGAGGGGGGGCGCGCGTGGTGGCGGGGCTGGCCGCGCTGCAGCGCGATCTCGCTGCGTTCGGCCGGGCGCGCGTGCAAGCGCTCGGCGCCGCCGTGGCGGGGCTGCTGCACGGCCTGCACGGCGCCGAGGGGCTGCTCGCGCGCACCTGGAGCACGGGCGGCATGGCGCTGTGGGTGGCGATCCTGCTCGCGGCCTACCTGATGGTCTACTATGTCTGAGGAGATCGCCGCCTCGGGTCATGCAGCTGCTGCGCGCCATCCATCCCGGAATCGCCGCGGGCTACGTCGCGGCCTACGTGCTGCTCGACTGGGTGAGCTTCGTCTACCCGGTCGGGGCCTACGGCATCACGCCCTGGAGCCCGGCCGCCGGCCTTAGCCTCGCGCTGCTGCTCGCCTTCGGCCTGCAATACGCGCCGGCGCTGCTGGCGGCGGTGGCGCTCGCCGAGTTCACGCTGCGCGGCGGCTCGGGCGAGCCGCTCTTCGTCGCCGCCCTGGCGGCCGTGCTCGCGCTGGGCTACAGCGGGCTCGCGGCGGCGCTGCGCCTGCTGAGGTTCGACCCGCGCCTGGCGAGCCTGCGCGACCTCGCGGTGCTGGTGGGCACGGTGGCGGCCGGCACGGCGCTGGTTTCGGCCTGCTACGTCGCCGTGCACGTGGCGTACGGCCTGATTCCACTCGAGCGCTTCGCCGGGCCGTTCGTGCGCTCGTGGGTGGGCGACCTGATCGGCATCCTCGTCACCACGCCGGTGCTGCTGCTCGCGGTGCGGCTGCGGCGCGAGGAGCTGCGGCGCTGGCGGCCCTCCTTCGAGGCGCTGCTGCCGGCGGCGGCGCTCGCGGCGGTACTCGCCGTGCTGCTCGGCGTGGCCGAGCGCGACGCCGCGCGCTACGTGTACCTGCTGTTCCTGCCGCTCATCTGGATCAGCGTGCGCGCCGGCGTCGCCGGGGCCGCGCCGGCGCTGGTCGCGGTGCAGATCGGCCTCATCATCGGGGCGCGCAGCGCGGGCTTCGCCGCGAGCACCGTCCTCGAGATGCAGCTGTTCATGCTGGTGCTCGCCGTGGGTACGCTGTTCCTCGGCATGGCGGTCTCGGAGCGCGCGCGCATCCAGTCCGAGCTGCTGGCGCGCGAGGTGGAGCTGAGGGACAAGCAGCTCGACCTCGAGCGCGCCCTGCGGCACGCTGCGGCCTCCGAGCTCGCCTCGGCGCTCGCGCACGAGTTGAACCAGCCGCTCTCGGCGATCGCGAGCTACCTGCGCGCCTGCGAGCTGATGCTCGAGGACTCGCAGGCGAACCGCGCCCGCCTTGCCGAGACCATGGGGCGCGCCGTCGCCGAGACGCGCCGCGCGAGCGAGGTGGTGAAGGGCCTGCGCGAGTACTTCCGCACCGGCACGGCGCAGCTCGAGCGCGCCGAGGTGCGTCCGCTGATCGAGCATGCCCTCGAGGGATTGCGCGCGAGCCTGCAGCGGCACGAGGTCAGCCTGAGTATAATGTGCGCTCCGCAGATGCCGCGCGTGCACGTGGACCGTGTGCAGATCGAGACCGTGCTGCAGAACCTCGCGGGCAACGCCATCGATGCGATGGCCGCGAACGGCCCAGCCGACCGGCGCCTTGCGGTCGAGGCCGAGCGCGACGGCGCGGACGCGGTGCGCGTCACGGTGCGCGACAGCGGCCCGGGGCTGGAGCCCGGCGAGGCCGAGCAGGTCTTCCTGCCGTTCCACAGCACCAAGCCGCACGGCATGGGGCTGGGCCTGGCGCTCAGCCGCAGCATCGTCGAGAGCCACGGCGGGCGGCTCTGGAGCGAGGCGAGGCCGGGCGGCGCGACGTTCTGCTTCACGATTCCGGTAGCCGATCGACACGGAGGTGCGCGATGAGCAACGACACGCAGACCGTCTACATCGTCGACGACGACGCCGCGGTGCGGCACTCGCTCGCGCTGCTGCTCGAGCTGAAGGGGTACCGCACCCGCTCCTTCGCCAGCGCCGAGGAGTTTCTCGGCGCGCTCGACCCGGCCAGCGCGGGCTGTGCCATCGTCGACCTGCGCATGCCCGGCATGGGCGGCGCGCGGCTGCAGGAGGAGCTGGGGCGGCGCGCGCCGGCGCTGCCGGTGATCATCGCCACCGCGCACGGCGACATCGCCGCGGCGCGCACCACGCTGAAGGCCGGCGCCGTCGACTTCATCGAGAAGCCGATCGACGACGAGCAGTTGGTCTCGGCGATCCGCGCGGCGCTGGAGCGCGAGGCCGAGCTGCGCGGCCGCCAGGAGCGCGCCGCCGAGATCGGCGAGCGCCTCGGGCGGCTGACCGGCCGCGAGCGGCAGGTGCTGAAGATGGTGGTCGCGGGTCGCCACAACCGCGAGATCGCCGCCGAGCTCGACATCAGCCCGCGCACCGTCGAGGTGTACAAGGCGCGCATGATGGAGAAGCTGCACGTGCGGCGCCTGCCGGACCTCGTGCGCCTGGTGCTCGACGCCGGCGAGAACGGCGCCGCGGCGGCGGGCTGAAGCTCGTGCCGGCGCAGGAGTGGCTGACCGCGCCGATGCGCGCGGGCCTCAACGTCGCGTTGATCCTCGCCGCCACCTGGGTGGCGCTCGCGGTGGTGAACCGCGCCGTGCAGCGCTTCCGGCAGTACATGGAAGCGCGCCTGCCGAACGCCGAGGAGGCCAAGCGCGTCGGCACGCTGTGCCGCGTGTTCCGCTACTTCGGCACGGTGGTGATCTCGATCGTCGCCGCGATGCTGGTGCTCAACGAGCTCGGCATCTCGATCGCCCCCATCCTCGCCACCGCCGGCGTGGCGGGCATCGCCATCGGCTTCGGCGCGCAGAGCCTGGTGAGGGACTATTTTGCCGGGCTTTTCATCCTGCTCGAGGACCAGATCCGCCAGGGCGACGTGGTGCAGGTGGCCGGGGTCGGCGGCCTGGTCGAGGAGGTGACGCTGCGCTACGTGCGGCTGCGCGACTTCGAGGGCCACGTGCACTTCGTGCCGAACGGCGAGATCAAGATCGTCACCAACCGCACGCGCGACTACGCGCAGGCGCTGATCCGCGTCGGCATCGCCTACCGCGAGGACTGCGACGAAGCGCTCGCGGTGATGCGCGAGGTCGGCCGCGAGATGCGCGCCGATCCGGCCTGGAGCCCGAGATTGCTCGACGACGTCGAGCTGATCGGCGTCGACCAGTGGGCCGACTCCGCGGTCATGCTGGTCGCCCGGATCAAGGTGGTCGGCATCGAGCAGTGGAGCGTGCGGCGCGAGTTCCTGGGGCGGCTGAAGAAGGCGTTCGACGCGCGCGGCATCGAGATCCCGTTCCCGCACCTCACGGTCTACGCGGGCCAGGCGAAGGACGGCAGCGCGCCGGCGCTGCCGGTGCGCGGCGTCTAGGCGCGCCGCAGGTCGATGACGCGCGCCGCGCCGCGCGGCCCGGCCGCGATGCGACGGCGCTGGCGCATGCGCGCCGCATCGAGCAGCATGCGGCCGGCCCAGCGGTAGACGTTGAACTCCTGGATCAGGCCGCGCATGCTGCGCATGCGGTCGCGCTGCTCGTCGGGCGGCATGGCGAGCGCCAGGCGCAGCGCGGCGGCGCACTCCTCGGTGTCGTACGGATTGACGATCAGCGCCTCGGGCAGCTCGCGCGCCGCGCCGGTGAACTGCGAGAGGATCAGCACGCCGCGCTCGTCGTCGCGCGCCGCGACGAACTCCTTGGCCACCAGGTTCATGCCGTCGTGCAGGCTGGAGACGAAGCAGAGGTCGGCGGCGCGGTAGTACGCGTACACCTCGTCGGCGGTGTGGTGCTCGATCCTGAGCACGATCGGATCGCAGCCCGACTGGCCGAAGCGCGCGTTGATGCGCTGGGCCGCGGCGCGCACGCGCGCGTCCAGGCTCTGGTACTCCTCGATGCTCGAGCGCGACGGCGCCGCGACCTGCACGAAGGCGAAGCGCCCGATCCAGCGCGGCTCGAGCTCGAGCAGCCGCTCGATCGCCGCGAAGCGCTCGAGGATGCCCTTGGTGTAGTCGAGCCGGTCCACGCCGACCCCGATGCGCACCTCCGGCGCGAGCGCGAGCGCGCTGCGCACCCGCGCGCGGCACTCGGCCACCGGGCGCTGGTGTGCGAGCGCCGCCGGCGGCCACTCGATCGAGATCGGGTAGCGGTGCACCTCGGTCGGCTCGCCGCCGCAGGAGATGGTGGAGGTCTCGCGGTCGACGCGCGCCTCGAGGTAGCGGTCCACCGTGTCGAAGAAGTTGTGGCAGTGAAACTGGGTGTGGAAGCCGAGGATCGAGGAGCCGAGCAGGCCCTCGAGGATCTCGCCGCGCCACGGGCAGACGCCGAACGCCTCGGGGTTCGGCCAGGGAATGTGCCAGAAGGTGATGATGGTCGCCTGCGGCAGGCGCTCGCGCACCAGCCGCGGCAGCAGGGCGAAGTGGTAGTCCTGCGCCAGCACGATCGGGCTCGCGGTGCGCGCCTCCTCTTCCACGGCTTGCGCGAAGCGCCGGTTCACCGTGCGGTAGTGCTCCCAGTCCGTGGCGCGGAACACCGGCCGGGTGTGCGCGATGTGGCACAGCGGCCAGAGGCCCTCGTTGGCGAAGCCGTAGTAGTAGCCCGCCTCCTCCTCCTTGCTGAGCCAGACGCGCCGGATGCGGTAGGCGGGCCGGTCCGGCGGCACCATGACGCGGTCGTGCGCGTCCACCGCGTCGCGGTCGGCGCTGCCCGAGCCGTGCGCGATCCACGTCCCGGAGCAGGCGCGCATCACGGGCTCGAGCGCGGTGACCAGGCCGCTCGCCGGCTGCTGCACCTCGAGCCGGCCGCTGCGCCGCACATGCAGGTACGGCTCGCGGTTGGAGACGATCAGGATCTCGTCGCCCTTGAGGTCCTCGCGCAGGATCATGCGCAGCGTCTCGGGCACCCAGCTCATCTGCGACTCGTCGCGCATGCGGCGCTCGGCTTCCAGGTCCCGCACCAGCGCCTCCAGGTCGCGCGCGATCGGCCGCAGCTCGCGCGCCCCCGGCTCGGGGGCGCGCGCCAGCAGCTGCCCGCGGATCAGCGCCTTGATGCCCGCCATCCAGCCGCGCCAGGAGAGCTCGGCGATGACCACGGTGATGAGCGCGATCACCGCGCCGATGGCGGCGAACAGGTACACGATGTACTTCTTGGTGTCGGCGCTGCGCCGCTCGATGAAGCTCATGTCGTGCACGATGAGCAGCTCGCCGATGCTGCGCCCCTCCGCGGTGATCTGGGAGCTCGCCACGTGCAGCGCGCCGCCCGGCTGGCGCAGCACCTGCCCGGCCTCCTCCCGGGGCTCCCCCGGCGCGCGGCAGGCAACCACCTCGGGCAGCGCCGCGGTGCGGTACACGAGCTTGCCCGAGCCGTCGCAGAAGCCGATCGCGAACAGCCGCTCGTCCTGCATCACCCGGGTGAACAGCGCCTGCACGCGCTGCAACCTGACCTTGTCGCGCAGCTTGTCGGTGAGGAGCTCCGCGAGGGGCTCCTGTGCGGCGCTCGCGATCAGCCGGCTGCGGATGTCGAGGTCGCGCACGAACCACTTCAGGGTCAGCTCGTCGACCAGCGGCGCGACCCCGTAGGCGATGGCGCCGAGGGCCAGCGCGAGGGGGACGACGAAGCGGAGGGAGAGTCGCATCGGGCCGCTCCTGCTGCACTGCGGGGCTCCGATTCTACGTCCGCCGGAATGCGCCTGCGCGGCTGCCTGTTGACGCGTGAGGGACCCGGTTTCACGATGCGAAGTTGTCTTGCGGGGCACGGAAAGCGGGGGGTAGAATCCCCCGGCTGGTCCCGAACGGGGCTCGAGCCCCGCGCTGGTTTCAACCCATTTTTGGAGGAGGAGGCAACACATGGATACGCCGAAGGAAAAACCCGCTGTCTCGCGCCGCAAGTTTCTCGGCGGCGCCGCCGCGGCGGCCACGGGCGCGGCGACACTCGGGTTCCCGATGATCGGCCGCACGCAGGGGCCGATCGTGCTCAAGATGCAGGGCGCCTGGGGGGCGAAGGACATCTTCAACGAGATGGCCGAGGAGTACGTCAAGCGCGTCAACGAGATGGCCGGCGGCCGGCTGCGCATCGACTACCTGGTCGCGGGCGCGGTGGTGAAGCCGTTCGAGGTGATGGACGCGACGAGCAAGGGCGTGCTGGACGCCAACCACTCCGTGCCGGTGTACTGGTACGGCAAGTCGAAGGCGGCCTCGCTGTTCGGCTCGGGCCCGATCAACGGCATGGATGCGCACCAGACGCTCGCCTGGATCTACCGCGGCGGCGGGCTCGCCCTGTACAACGAGCTGCTCGCCAAGCTCGGCCTGGACGTCGTCGGCTTCTTCGCCATGCCGATGCCGACCCAGCCGCTGGGCTGGTTCAAGAAGCCGATCGCGAGCGCGGCGGGCCTCAAAGGCCTCAAGTACCGCACCGTGGGCCTCGCGGCCGACCTGTTCCAGGAGCTGGGCGCCAAGGTGACGCAACTGCCGGGCGGCGAGATCATGCCGGCGCTGCAGCGCGGCGTGATCGACGCCTTCGAGTTCAACAACCCGACCTCGGACATGCGCTTCGGCGCCCAGGACGTGATCAAGAACTACATGATGGGCAGCTTCCACCAGGCGATGGAGTTCTTCGAGATCGTGTTCAACAAGAAGAAATGGAGCTCGATTCCCAAGGACCTCCAGGCGATCCTGCAGTACGGCGTGGAGGCCGCGAACTCGGCCAACTACTGGACCGGGATGGACAACTACTCGCGCGACCTGCAGGAGCTGATCACCAAGCACAAGGTCAAGGTGATCCGCACGCCGCGGTCGATCTTCCAGGAGCAGCTCAAGGCCTGGGACGTGATCACGCCGAAGCTCTCGAAGGAGGACCCGTTCTTCGCCAAGGTGGTCGAATCGCAGCGTGCGTTTGCCAAGCGCTGCGCCTACTACGTGCTCTTCAACGAGGCGGACTACCGCCTTGGCT
>CAZOWR010000134.1:0-7869 GCA_964583645.1 uncultured Enterobacteriaceae bacterium | reverse complement strand
CGCGGCGGTGTTCCGCGAGATCATCTCGGCCTGCCGGGCGCTCGAGCAGGACCTGCGCGTCGCCTACCTCGGGCCGCCGGGCACGTTCAGCGAGCAGGCGGTGCGCCGGCACTTCGGCGGGGCGGTCGAGGCGCTGCCCGCGGCCTCGATCGACGAGGTGTTCCGCTGCGCGGAGTCGGCCGCGGCGCAGTTCGCCGTGGTGCCGGTGGAGAACTCGACCGAGGGCGTGGTGGGGCGCACGCTCGACCTGCTGCTCGCGACGCCCCTCGGGATCTGCGGCGAGGTCGAGCTGCGCATCCGCCAGCACCTGCTCGGCCGCGCCGCGAAGCCGGGCGCGGTGCGGCGCGTCTATTCGCATGCGCAGTCGCTCGCGCAGTGCAGCGGCTGGCTCGGCCGGCACCTGCCGGCGGCCGAGCGCGTGCCGGTGGGCTCCAACGCGGAGGCCGCACGGCGCGCGGCGAAGGAAAAGGGCGCCGCCGCGATCGCGGGCGAGGCGTCGGCGGCGCGCTACCGGCTGAAGCTGCTCGCGCGCGACATCGAGGACGAGCCGAACAACACGACGCGCTTTCTCGTGCTCGGCACCATCGAGCCCGCCCCCACGGGGCGCGACCGCACCTCGCTCGTGATGTCGGCGGAGAACCGCCCCGGGGCCGTGCACGCGCTGCTTACGCCGCTCGCGAAGCACGGCGTCAGCATGTCGCGCATCGAGTCGCGCCCGGCGCGCGCCCGCTCGGCGCTGTGGGAGTACATGTTCTTCATCGACGTCGAGGGGCACCGCGAGGACCGGCCGGTGGCGGCCGCCCTCAAGGCGCTCAGGACGCGCGCCCCCTTCCTCAAGGTGCTGGGCTCGTACCCGGCCGCCTCCTGAAACGAGGCCGTCCATGCTGATCGATCCCTGCGAGCTGTCCCCGTCCTACGTGCGCTCGATCGCGCCGTACCAGCCGGGCAAGCCGATCGCGGAGCTGGCGCGCGAGCACGGGCTGAAGGAGGACGGCATCGTCAAGCTCGCCTCGAACGAGAACCCGCGCGGCATCGGCCCGCGCACGCGCGCCGCGATCGAGGCGGCGCTGCCCGAGATCGCGCGCTACCCCGACGGCAACGGCTGGGAGCTCAAGCAGGCGCTGGCGCGCCGCTACGGCGTCGAGATGGCCGCGATCGTGCTGGGCAACGGCTCCAACGACGTGCTCGAGCTGGTGGCGCAGGCCTTCCTCGGGCCGGGGCGCGCCGCGGTCTACTCGCAGCACTGCTTCGCCGTGTACCCGCTCGCGACGCAGGCGCGCGGGGCGCGCGGCATTGCCGTTGCGGCGAGGAATTTCGGCCACGACCTCGAGCGCATGGCCGCGGCGATCGACGACCAGACCTTCGTGGTGTGGGTCGCGAACCCGAACAACCCGACCGGGACGCTGGCGCACCCGGAGGAGCTGGAGGCGTTCATGCGCCGCGTGCCCGAGCGGGTGATCGCGGTGATCGACGAGGCCTACAACGAGTACCTGCCGCCCGAGCTCAAGTCCGAGACCGTGAAATGGCTCAGGCGCCATCCCAACCTGGTGGTGACGCGCACCTTCTCCAAGGCCTACGGGCTCGCCGGGCTGCGCGTCGGCTACGCGCTGGCGCACGCGTCGGTCGCGGACGTGCTCAACCGGGTGCGCCAGCCCTTCAACGTCAACAGCCTCGCGCTCGCCGCCGCGGTCGCCGCGCTCGACGACATGGAGTTCGTGGCGCGCAGCTACGCCGAGAACCTCCAGGGCATGCGCCAGCTCGAGGAGGGCGCGAAGCGGCTCGGGCTGGAATGGATCCCGTCCTTCGGCAACTTCATCACCCTGCGCGTCGGCCGGGCGGGCGAGATCTACAGGCGGCTGCTCAAGCGCGGCGTCATCGTGCGGCCGGTGGGCGGCGGCTACGGCCTGCCCGAGCACCTGCGGGTGACCGTCGGCACCGCGGTGGAGAACGAGCGCTTCCTCTCGGCGCTGGCGGCGAGCCTCGGGGAATGACGCGCTTCGAACGGGTCGCCGTGATCGGGGTGGGCCTGATCGGCGGCTCGTTCGCCCTGGCGCTCAAGGCCGCGGGCCTCGCCGGCCGGGTCGCCGGCGCGGGGCGCGGCGCCGAGAATCTGCGCATCGCGCGCGAGCGCGGCGCGATCGACTCGATCGAGCCGGATGCGGCCGCCGCGGTGCGCGGCGCGGACCTCGTGCTGCTCGCCACGCCGGTGGCGCAGGTGCCCGCGGTGCTCGCCGCGATCCGCGACGCGCTCGCGCCCGGGGCGCTGGTGACGGATGCCGGCAGCACCAAGCGCGACGTCATCGCCGCGGCGCGCGCGAGCCTCGGCGGGCGCATCGCCCGCTTCGTGCCGGCGCACCCCATCGCGGGCGCCGAGGCAAGCGGCGCCGCCGCGGCGAGCGCGGAGCTGTTTCGCGGCCGGCGCGTGGTCCTGACGCCGCTGGAGGAAAACTCGGCCGCCGACCTCGAGCGCGTCGCCGCGGCCTGGCGCGCCTGCGGCGCGCGCGTGGAGCGCATGTCCGCGCAGGAGCACGACGCGGTGCTCGCCGCGGTGAGCCACCTGCCGCACCTGCTCGCCTACGCGCTGGTGCACGAAATCGCTGGCCGGCCCGACGCGGCGCGCCTGTTCGGCTTCGCCGCCGGGGGCTTCCGCGACTTCACCCGCATCGCCTCCAGCCACCCCGAGATGTGGCGCGACATCTGCGCCGCGAACCGCGACCGGCTGCGCGAGGAGCTGGCGCGCTACGCGGCGAAGCTCGGCGAGGTGGAGCGGCTCCTCGAGCGGGGCGACGCCGCGGGCCTGGAGCGCCTCTTCGCGGAGGCGCGCGCTGCGCGCGGCCGCTGGCTCGAGGGCGGCTACGGGTGAAGACGCTCGAGCTCGCGCCCGCGCGCCGCGCCGCCGGCACGGTGCGTCTGCCGGGCTCCAAGAGCATCTCCAACCGCGTGCTGCTGCTCGCCGCGCTCGCCAAGGGGCGCACGGTGCTGCGCGGGCTGCTGGAGGCGGAAGACACGCGCCTCATGATCGAGGCGCTGAAGAGGCTGCGCGTGCCCGTGAGCGGCACGGCGGAGGTCGTCGTCACCGGGCAGGGGCGCGTGCCCAGCCGCAGGAAGGATCTGTTCCTGGGCAACGCCGGCACCGCGTTCCGCCCGCTCACCGCAGTGCTCGCCCTCTCGGGCGGCGAGTACCAGCTGATGGGCTCGCCGCGCATGCACGAGCGCCCGATCGGCGACCTGGTCGAGGCACTGCGCTCGATCGGCGCGGTCATCGACTATCTCGGCAAGCCAGGCTTCCCGCCGCTCGCGATCCGGCGCGGCGCGATCGCCTCGCGGCCCAGCCTCAGGGTGCGCGGGGAGGTCTCCTCGCAGTACCTGAGCGCGCTGCTGATGGCGCTGCCGCTCGCGGGCGGCGGCGCGATCGAGGTCGAGGGCGAGCTGATCTCCAGGCCCTACGTGGGCATCACGCTCAGGCTGATGCGCAGGTTCGGCGTCGGCACGCGGCGCAGGGACTGGCGCTCGTTCCTGGTGCCGGGCGCGCCCTACGTCTCGCCCGGCGAGATCGCGGTCGAGGGCGACGCCTCCTCGGCCTCCTACTTCCTCGCCGCGGGCGCGATCGGCGGCGGCCCGGTGCGCGTCGAGGGGGTCGGCCGGCGCAGCGTGCAGGGCGACGTGCGCTTCGGCCAGGTGCTCGAGGCGATGGGCGCCAGGGTCGCGATGGGCGCGGACTGGATCGAGGCCTCCTCGCCGGGAAAGCTGCGCGCCTTCGACCTCGACCTCAACCACATCCCGGACGCCGCCATGACCGCGGCGGTGATGGCGCTGTTCGCCGACGGGCCCTGCACGGTGCGCAACATCGCGAGCTGGCGCGTCAAGGAGACCGATCGCATCGCGGCGATGGCCGCTGAGCTGCGCAAGCTCGGCGCCGCCGTCGAGGCGGGCCCGGACTTCCTCAGGGTGTCGCCGCCGGCGCAGCTGAAGGACGGCGTCGCGATCGACACCTACGACGACCACCGCATGGCGATGTGCTTTTCGCTCGCGGCGCTCGGCGGCGTGTCGGTGCGGATCAACGATCCGGATTGCGTCGCCAAGACCTTCCCGGACTACTTCGAGGCCTTCGCGGCCATCACGCAGCGCTAGGCCGGCGGCGGCGCGATGGCGTCCTCGTAGCGGTGCGCGCGCGTCACCTTGCCGGCGTGCCGGAAGATCGCGAGCGTCGCCTCGAACGCGGGCCGCGTGATCTCGACGTGCGGCGACCAGTTGCCGAGCTTCTGGTAGGCGGCGATCGTCGCCGCGAGCACCTCGCGGTCGATGCCCGGGAAGAAGGGCGCCTCGCGCTGCGCGACTTGCGCCGCCGGCGTGGCGATGAGCCAGGCGCGCCCCTTGCGGTAGGCGCGCATGAATTTCTTCGCCATGTCGGTCGCGAGCCACTCGCGGGTCGCGGCGAGGCTGGAGAACGCGCACACGCCCACCGCATCGCCGAGCGAGGCGACGATGTGGCCTTCCGCGTCGTGCTCGAGCTGCTGCGGCGCCGGGCCCTGCAGGTGGACATAGTCGCCCTTGCCGGCACGGAATGCCTCGATCATCTTCTCGGTGGCGCCCGCGTTCACCGCCTTGAGCGAGGCGATGTCGACGCCGTGGCGGTGGCAGCCGTAGCGGAACATGACGCTCGGCTGCTCGCCGTGGTCGAACACCACCTCGCGCCCTTCCAGCCGCTGCCACTTGAAGTCGGGCTCGGGCTTGCGGCCGACGAGGAAGAAACCGTCCTTCTCGTTGATCTGCGCGAAGTGCAGCGCGGGCGGCGTCCTGCCCTGCTCGAGCGCCGACACCGCCTGCCACGGCGCCGACTGCGCGACGTGCACCGAGCCGTCGACAAGGCCGGCGATCGCGGACTTTCCCGGCGGCGAAACCGAGTGCCTGGGCTTCAGGCCTTCCTCCTCGAGGAAGCCGCAGGCGAGGGTGGCGATGAGCGGCGAGTAGAAGGCGGAAAAGCGCGTGAACTGGATGCTGATGTCCTGGGTCAAGGCGTACTCCTCCGGAGAATGCAAGCGAGCGTAGCAGGATATAATTCGATCGATGGAAAAAGTCGTGAAGCGCACCATGTTGCACGCGCCGGACGACGACCGCGCCTACTGGCTCTCCCGCACGCCGGAGGAGAGAATCGGCGCCGTCTGGGAGCTGACTCGCCAGTGCTTCGCCTGGCAGGGAGGCGGCGCGGATGAGCCCCGACTTCAAAGATCTGTTGTCCACATTCAACGCGCACGGCGTTGAGTACCTCGTCGTCGGGGCTCATGCCCTGGCAGCCCACGGCTGCGTTCGTGCCACGGGCGACCTCGATGTCTGGGTGAGGCCCGAAGCGGGGAACGCCGAGTGCGTCATGAAGGCGCTGCTCGCGTTCGGTGCGCCGCTGCGCGATCTGAGCGCACAGGATCTCACTCGCCCGGGAACGATATTCCAGATCGGCGTGGCGCCCCTTCGCATCGACATCCTGACCGGCATCGATGCCGTCGGATTCGATGAAGCCTGGGCGTCGCGCTTCCCGGCGCGTTTTGCCGGAGAGCCGGCATCGGTGCTGTCGGTGCAGCACCTGATTCGCAACAAGCGCGCTGTGGGGCGGAGCCAGGATCTGGCCGACGTGGAGTGGCTCGAGAAACAGGCGAAGCGGTAGGACCCGCCTACTCGATCACCCGGTCGGCGCGCAGCAGGACGGACTGCGGGATCTTCAAGCCGATCTCCCGCGCCGTCCCCAGATTGATCGCGAACTCGAACTTCGCCGGCTGCTCGATCGGGAGGTCGGCCGGCTTCACCCCTTTCAGGATCCGGTCCACGTAGGTCGCGGCATAGCGACAGCTTTCGAGGAAATTCTGCCCGTAGCTGACCAGCCCGCCCGCTTCGGCCCACGCCGCGGGAAACGAGCTGATCGAAGGCAGCCGCAATCTCCGGGCGTGATCCAGGATCTGCTTCGCGATCTGGTACAGCGGGGCGACTCCGGCGACGACCAGGCCAGGCGGCGGCCGCGACGCTATGATGACGCGCGGCTGCAAGGGCGCGGGACAGCGGTCGTGTGCTCCCGCATTGAAGTCAACGAAGAGCGCTTCGCGGATGCGCGACGCAAGACGGAGGGCGGCTGCCACTGAGTGAAATCCCGGCGCCGGTGATCGCGATCGACGGCCCCTCGGCCTCCGGCAAGGGCACCGCGGCGAGCCGCGTCGCCGCCGCGCTCGGCTTCCATTACCTCGAAAGCGGCGCGCTCTATCGCCTGGTGGCGCTCTCGGGCGAGTCGGGGGAGGCGGCCCTCTGCCGCGTCGCTGCAGGACTCGTCCCGAAGTTCTCGAGTGAAAAAATTATTCTTTCAGGTCAGGATGTTACGGACGCCGTGCGAAGCGAGGCCAATGGTGTGCGCGCTTCCGAGATCGCTCAGCTGCCGGCCCTGCGCGCCGCGCTCCTCGAGCGCCAGCGCGCCTTTCGCCGGCCGCCGGGCCTGGTGGCCGACGGCCGGGACATGGGTACCGTGGTGTTCCCGGACGCGGTGCTCAAGATTTTCTTGACGGCGAGCGTCCCGGTGCGGGCCGAGCGCAGGTATAAGCAGTTGATAGACAAAGGAATCCATGCTAATCTCGCCGCCCTTTCCCGTGATCTGGAGGGGCGGGACGCGAGAGACGCCGCAAGAGTTGTGGCGCCTCTGAGGGCGGCACAAGACGCCGTGGTGCTCGACTCCTCCGGCCTGAGCATCGACCAGGTCGTGCGCAAGGTGTTGAATTTGTTCCGGGAAAGAACAGGAGGGCGCGCCTAGCCGGCGCTCCCATTTTGCAACCCGACCGCGGTGCTCGAGTCGCAAGCCCGCGGATATGAAGGTTTTTTCAAAACTCAACCTAATGGCCAGCGTTTCCCCCGCCGTAGCAAAGCCCGTTTCCCCTGCCGCCCCCGAGTCGTTCGCCGCCCTGTTCGAAGAAAGCCTGACGCGCAAGGAAATGCGCGTCGGCGAGGTCATCACCGCCGAGGTCGTGCGCGTGGACCAGAACTTCGTCGTGGTCAACGCCGGGCTCAAGTCCGAGAGCGTGATCGCGCTGGAGGAGTTCCGCAACGACGCCGGCGAGATCGAGGTCAAGCCCGGCGACTTCGTCTCGGTGTCGATCGAGGCGCTGGAGGACGGCTACGGCGAGACGCGCCTGTCGCGCGAGAAGGCGAAGCGCATGGCCGCCTGGCTCGAGCTCGAAAGAGCGCTCGAGGCCGGCGACAAGATCGAGGGCGTCATCACCGGCAAGGTGAAGGGCGGCCTCACCGTGATGACCAAGGGCATCCGCGCCTTCCTCCCGGGGTCGCTGGTCGACCTGCGACCGGTGAAGGACACCACCCCCTACGAGGGCAAGAACATGGAGTTCAAGGTCATCAAGCTCGACCGCAAGAGGAACAACGTGGTCGTGTCGCGCCGCGCGGTGCTGGAGGAGACCGCGGGCGCCGAGCGCGAGCAGCTGCTCGCGACGCTGGCCGAGGGCGCGGTGGTCAAGGGCATCGTCAAGAACATCACCGACTACGGCGCCTTCGTCGACCTCGGCGGCATCGACGGGCTCTTGCACATCACCGACCTCGCCTGGCGGCGCGTCAAGCATCCCACCGAGGTGGTCAACGTCGGCGACGAGGTCACCGCCAAGGTCCTCAAGTTCGACGCCGAGAAGAACCGCGTGTCCCTTGGCCTGAAGCAGCTGGGCGAGGATCCCTGGGTCGGGATCTCGCGCCGCTACCCGCAGGGCACGCGCCTCTTCGGCAAGGTCACCAACCTCACCGACTACGGCGCCTTCGTCGAGGTCGAGTCGGGCATCGAGGGCCTGGTGCACGTCTCCGAGATGGACTGGACCAACAAGAACGTGCATCCCTCCA
>CAZOWR010000133.1:0-7875 GCA_964583645.1 uncultured Enterobacteriaceae bacterium | reverse complement strand
TCAACTACTTAACCCTCGCCGACCCCTCGAATCCGCGAAGTCCGGCTAGGCGCGCCGGCGCTCGGCGTCGGCGAGAATCAGGGCGAACAGCTTGCGCTGCGCGTGGCTGCCGCCGACGCGCCAGATCGCTCCCTTCACCGGGCCGATGAGATCGGCCGCGCGCGCGTATTCGCCGCGCCGCCAGGCGGCGAGCCCCTCGCAGAGCGCGCGCCCGACCTCGGTGCGAACGCGCGACTGAGTCCCGTCGCCCGCGAAGGACGGCAGCTCCCCGAGCGCGAGCGCGTAGTGCGCGTCGACGAAGGCGAGCACCGCGTCGCCGATGCTGTCGCGCATGAGCGCGGCCGCCGCTTTCCAGCGCTCGCCGAGCTCCGCGCCGGCGAGCTCCAGGCGCGCGAGCAGCGACACGTCGTTGCACAGGGACAGGTTCTCCGCCGCGCCGTCCGCCCAGACGCGCGCGTCGTAGAGGGCGAGCGCCCGTGCATGCTCGCCGCGCTTCCAGTGAAACAGCGCCTGGTGCCACCAGAGGTGGTGGCGGAAGAAATTGGTCCCTTCCCAGTGCGGCGCGAGCGACCCGATCCAGGCGACGCCCTCGGCGGTGCGGCCCTGCATCTCCATCACGTGGGCGACGGAGTGCACCGCCCAGGGATCGGCGGGGTTGAGGTCGGTCGCACGCCGGCCGGTGCGCTCGGCCTCGGCGTAGTCGCCCGACTCCTCCAGCCCGAAGGCGTGCAGCGCAAGCAGGTGCGGGTAACCCGGCATGGATCCTTCCCACGCGGCCAGCGCGCGCCCCGGGCCGTCGCGCACGCCGGCCGCATTGCCCAGGTAGAAGTGCAGGTAGTTCGAGATCTTGAGCGCGAGCAGGTCGTGCGGCTGCGCGGCGAGGATGTCCTCCAGGATCGCGATCGTGCGCTCGAGCTCGCCCTCGCACCAGGCGCCGAGCGCCCCGGCGTGCGCTCGCTCGCGCGCCGTCCCGCCCGCCGCCAGCGCGGCGGCGTGCGCCGCCCCGGCTTCGGGCAGGAAGCGCGCGGCGCCCATGAGGTGCATGAAGTAGCCCTTCAGCACCTGCGCCATCGGCATCGCGGGATCGAGCTCGAGCGTGCGCTTGAGATGCGCGCCGGGATCGCGCGCGAAGTCGACGTAGGCCCAGAACGCGTCGTCCCAGGCGCGCGCCGCTTCGCCGCTCGCGGCGGTGAGCTCCAGCCCTAGGCGGTCGCGATGGGGGGCCGGCGCCGCCACGCTTGCGTCTCCTGCTCGAAGGCGTGCGCGAGCTGCAGCACGCCGAAGTCGTCGCGGTAGCGCCCCACGATCTGCAGGCCCACGGGGAGCGGCGCCGCGTCCCCGGTGAAGCCCGCGGGCACCGAGATCGCGGGGTGGCTGGTCATCGTGATCCAGTAGCAGCTCTTCATCCAGTCGAGGTAGTTGCCCATCTTCACGCCCGCGATCTCCGCCGGGTACGCCTCGGAGACGGGGAAAGGCGGCAGCTGGTTCACCGGGCAGAGCAGGAACTCGTAGCGCCCGAGGAACGTCCGCATGCGGTGGTAGAGCTCCGAGCGCAGCGCGTGGGCACGGGCGATCGCCTCCGGCCGGAGCTTCAACCCCTGCTCGATGTTCCAGACCACGTCGGGCTTGAGGTCGTCGCGCCGCGTCCTCAGCAGCTCGCCGTAGCTCTGCACGAAGGCGACCGCGCGCAGCGTCTCGAACGCCTCGCTGGCGCCGGAGAAGTCCGGGCTCGCCTCCTCCAGCACGCAGCCGAGGTCCGAGAAGATCCTCTTCTGCGCCTCGAGCACGCGGGTCACGCGCCGGTCCACCGGCAGTCCGCCCAGGTCCCGGCTCCAGGCGAGGCGGACGCTCCTGAAGCTTCTTCCCAGAGGCCTCGCGAATCGCTTTCCGGATTCCGCGATCGACACGGGCGAGCGCGCGTCCGGCCCCGCCATCGCCGAGAGCAGGAACGCCGCATCCGCCACCGTGCGCGCCACCGGCCCCAGCACCGCGAGCGTGTTCCAGGCGTCGGGCGCGGGCCAGGTCGGCACGCGTCCGGGCGTGGGGCGAAAGCCCACCACGTTGCAGTAGTTGCCGGGGTTGCGCAGGCTCGCGCCGAGGTCGCCGCCGTCGGCGAAAGGCAGCATGCCGCAGGCCACCGCCACGGCGGCGCCGCCGGAGGACCCGCCGCAGGTCCTGCCGGTGTCCCAGGGGTTGAGCGTGGCGCCGAACACCGCGTTGAAGGTCTGGCTGCCGGCGGCGAACTCGGGCAGGTTGGTCTTGCCCAGCGTGATCGCGCCCGCGGCCGAGAGCCGCTCCACGAGCAGCGCGTCCTGCACCGGCACATGGTCGCGGTAGATCGGCGAGCCGAAGGTGGTGCGGATGCCGCGCGTCGCGACATTGTCCTTGTAGGCGATCGGCAGCCCCGCGAGCGGGCCCGACCCGGTCCGCTTCCTGTCC
Source organism: uncultured Enterobacteriaceae bacterium (assembly GCA_964583645.1). GTDB lineage: Bacteria > Pseudomonadota > Gammaproteobacteria > Burkholderiales > SG8-39 > RBG-16-66-20. The sequence continues at coordinate 5,436 of CAZOWR010000133.1, read as the reverse complement.
TGCGCCTTCGCTTGCTTCAGCGCCTGCTCCGGCAGGAACGTCACGATCGCGTTCAGCCTGGGATTGAGGCGCTCGATCCGCGCGATGAAGGCGCGCAGCACCTCGGTGGCCGAAACCTTGCGCGCCCGGATCATGCGCGCGAGGCGCCGCGCGGGGAGAAAGCAGAGATCTTCCATGGTCACATCAGCACGATGTCGTACTGCTCCTGCGTGTAGCCGGTCTCGACCTGCACCGAGACCGGCTTGCCGATGAAGTCCGAGAGCATGGCGAGCGCGGGCGACTCTTCCTCGAGCAGCAGGTCGCTCACCGCGGGCGAGGCCAGCACGCGGAACTCGCGCGCCGGGAAGGCGCGCGCCTCGCGCAGCAGCTCCCGCAGGATCTCGTAGCACACGGTGCGCGCGGTCTTCACCGCCCCGCGCCCCTCGCACACCGGGCAGGGCTCGCACAGCACGTGGGCGAGGGACTCGCGCGTGCGCTTGCGCGTCATCTCGACCAGCCCGAGCGCCGTGAAGCCGTTCACCGACACGCGCGTGCGGTCGCGCGCCAGCGCGCGCTTCAGCTCCTCGAGCACCGCGGCGCGGTGCTCCTCGGACTGCATGTCGATGAAGTCGATGAGGATGATGCCGCCGAGGTTGCGCAGCCGCAGCTGCCGCGCGATGGCGTGCGCCGCCTCGAGGTTGGTCTTGTAGACGGTGTCGTCGAAGCTGCGGCTGCCGACGTAGCCGCCGGTGTTGACGTCGATGGTGGTCAGCGCCTCGGTCTGGTCGATGACCAGCGTGCCCCCCGACTTGAGGTCGACGCGGCGCGCCAGCGCCTTCTCGATCTCCGGCTCCACGTTGCAGAGCTCGAACAGCGGCCGCTCACCCGTGTAGTGCTCCAGGCGCGGTCGCAGCTGCGGCATGTAGGCTTCGGCGAAGGCCGCGAGCCGCTGGAAGTTCTCGCGCGAGTCGACGCGCACCGCGGCGACCTCCGCGGTCACCATGTCGCGCAGCACGCGCTCGGCGAGCGACAGGTCCTGGTAGAGCGCGAGCGGCGGCTCGACGCCGAGCGAGCGCTGCCGGATGTCGCGCCACAGCGCCCGCAGGTACTCGACGTCGGCGCGCAGCTCGGCCTCGCTGGCGCCCTCGGCGAGCGTGCGCAGGATGAAGCCGCCTTTCTCCTCGGGCGGCAGCAGCTCCTTCAGCCGCTCGCGCAGCTGCGCGCGCCCGGCCTCGTCCTCGATTCTCTGCGAGATGCCGATGTGCGGGTTGTTCTCGGTAGAAAGGGCGGGCAGGTACACGAGCAGCCGTCCGGCGATCGAGATCTGGGTCGAGAGGCGCGCGCCCTTGGTGCCGATCGGGTCCTTCACCACCTGCACGAGCAGCGGCTGCCCCTCGGCGAGCAGCCGCTCGATGGGGCGCGCGCCGGCCGTGCCGTCGGCGCCGCCCGCGCGCCGCGGCTCCCAGAGGTCGGCGACGTGCAGGAACGCGGCGCGCTCCAGGCCCACGTCGACGAACGCCGACTGCATGCCGGGGAGCACCCGCGCCACGCGCCCCATGTAGATGTTGCCCACCAGCCCCCGGCTCGCGGCGCGCTCGACGAGCAGCTCCTGCACCTGCCCCGCGCCGAGCACCGCGACGCGCGTCTCCTGCGGCGTGACGTTAACCAGGATTTCTTCGCTCACCCTGCGCCCCGATCCGCTCGAGCAGCTGCGCCGTCTCGAAGAGCGGCAGCCCGACGATGCCGGAAGGGCTGCCGCGGACCTCGGCGATGAAGCGCGCCGCGCGCCCCTGGATGGCGTAGGCGCCCGCCTTGTCGTCGGCCTCGCCAGAGGCGACGTACTCGCGGATCTCCGCGGGCTCGAGCGCGCGGAAGCGCACCTCGGACACCGAGAGCGCGCTCTCCATGCGCTCGCCGTGCTTGACCGCCACCGCGGTCAGCACCTCGTGGCGCCTGCCCGAGAGCGCGGCGAGCATGTCGGCGGCCTCGCGCCGGTCCGACGGCTTGCCGAGGATGCGTCCCTCGAGCGCCACGGTGGTATCGGCGGCGAGCACCGGCGCGCGCGGCAGGTTGCGCCGCTCGAGGCGCTGCCAGCCGGCCTCGGCCTTGGCGCGCGCCACGCGCTCGACGTAGTCGGCTGCAGTCTCGCCGCGCAGCACCGTCTCGTCCAGGTCCGGGTCGGCTTCGGGCTCGGCGCGAAACAGCAGCAGGTGAAAGCGCACGCCGATGTGCCCGAGGAGCTCGCGCCGGCGCGGGCTGCGCGAGGCGAGGTAGATCGAGCGGTCGTGCGGCCTCGCCATGGGGAGGCCGCGAAGTGTAGCAAAGCTAGCCGCGGTGATACGGGTGCCCGGTGAGCAGCGTCGCCGCGCGGTAGAGCTGCTCGGCGAGCAGCACCTGGGCCAGCGCGTGCGGCAGCGTGAGCGAGGACAGCCGCACCAGGAGCGCCGCGCGGCGCTTGAGCGCCGGATCGAGCCCATCGGCGCCCCCGATCACGAACACCGTCGGCACGGCGAGCAGCGCGGCGAGCTGGCGCGTGGTGAGGTCGCGGCCGCGCTCATCGAGCGCCACCAGGCGCGCGCCGGGCGGCAGCCGCCGCCCGAGGCGCGCCGCGGCGGCGGGCTTGAGCCTCTCGAAGCGCACCTCGTAGCCGCGCGGCATGCGCGCCAGGTAGCTGTCGCGCGCGGTCTCGGCCCAGGCCGGGAGCCTAGCGCCGAGCGCGACGACCTGCAGCCTCGCCACGACGCTTGAGCTTCACGGTCTTGCCGCCCCAGAGCTCCTCGAGGTTGTAGTAGCTGCGCACCGCCGGGTGCATCAGGTGCACCACCACGTCGCCCAGGTCCACCAGCACCCATTCGCCGTTGCGCCGCCCCTCCACCCCGTAGACGCGCGCGCCGATCTCTCTTGCCTTCTCCTGCACGCGCTGCGCGAGCGCGTTCACCTGGCGGGTGGACTCGCCGGTGGCGATCACCACGCGCTCGAAGATCGAGGCGTGGCGCGCGACGTTGAACAGCACGATGTCGCGCCCCTTCACGTCCTCCAGCGCCTCCACCACCGCGCGCTGCTTGCGGCGGATGTCCATCAGCGGTACAGGCCGTGCGCGCGGATGTAGGCGAGCACCGGGGCGGGCACCAGCGCCGAGACATCGTCGCCGCGCGCGAGCCGCGCGCGGATGTCGCTCGCCGAGATCTCGAGCGGTGCCATGGGGATGACTGCGGCGCGCGGGTCCGTGACCGGCCAGCCGGGGCGCGCGAAGACCGCGAAGCGGCAGAGCTCGAAGAGCCGCTCCGGGCGGTGCCAGCTGCCGAGCTTCGCGAACTGGTCGGCGCCGAGCAGCATCACGAGCGGTGAGCCGGGGTGCTGGGCGCGCAGGCTCTCGAGCGTGTCCACCGTGTAGCCGCTCGCGCCCGGGGCGAGCTCGCGCTCGTCGATGTGCCATCCGGGCTCTCCCGCGATGGCGAGGCGCAGCATGGCGAGGCGGTGCGCGGCCGAGGCGACCGGGGGCTTGCGGTACGGCGGGCTGCCGGTGGGGATCCAGAGCAGCCGCTCTGCCTGCACGGCCTCGAGCGCGCGGCGCGCGATCGCGAGGTGAGCGTTGTGGACCGGATCGAAGGTCCCGCCCAGGACGCACAGCGAAACAGTATCAGATCCCAAGCTGCTTTCGGATCAGCCGGCAAAGCGATTCTTTGATCTCGGGGTGCCGCGGCACTGGCGCCTGACGACCATTGCGGGGGTTCGCGTAAATGTCGTGGCGACTACCGTGGCGCAAGAGGTAACACCCGGAGCGAACCAGCTCCCGGATGAAGTGGCCACGCCTCAAGCAACGGCTACCACGATGCCCTTGGTCTTGACTCTTCGACGCGGCGAGGGAGCCGCAGCTTTGTGCAACATCGAGTATGCGTCCTGGATGTTCTCTTCCAGCTGCGCGAGCGATTCCCCTTGGCTCATGACCGCGGGGACCTCCCTCAGCCTGCCGACGTACCAGCCGTCGTCAAGCCAGTATTCCAGCGTAAAGCGGCTCTTCTTCATGTGGTTTCCCTCAGCGGCGGATCTCTCCATGCCCCAGGACGACGAACTTCTCGCTGGTGAGCCCCTCGAGCCCCACCGGGCCCCGCGCGTGCAGCTTGTCGGTCGAGATGCCGATTTCCGCCCCCAGGCCGTACTCGAAGCCGTCGGCGAAGCGGGTGGAGGCGTTCACCAGCACCGAGCTCGAGTCGACCTCGCGCAGGAACCGCTCGGCGCGCGCCGGGTCCCCGGTGACGATGGCATCGGTGTGCTGCGAGCCGTACTCGGCGATGTGCGCCATCGCCTCGTCCATGTCCTTGACGACGCGGATCGACACGACGGGCGCGAGCCACTCGGTGCGGTAGTCCTGCTCGGTGGCGGGCTTCGCCTCCGGCACGAGGGCGCGCGTCGCTTCGTCGCCGCGCATCTCGACGCCCTTCTCGCGGTAGACCGCGCCGATGCGGGGCAGCACCCGCGGCGCGATGCCCTCGGCCACCAGCAGCGTCTCCATCGTGTTGCAGGTGCCGTAGCGCTGGGTCTTGGCGTTGTCGGCGATGGCGAGCGCCATCGCGGGATCGGCGCGGTCGTCGACGTAGACGTGGCACACGCCCTCGAGGTGCTTGATCATCGGGATGCGCGCTTCGCGCGCCAGGCGCTCGATGAGCTCCTTGCCGCCGCGCGGCACGATGATGTCGACGAACTCGGTCATGGTCACCAGCTCGCCCACCGCGGCGCGGTCGGAAGTGCCGACCACCTGCACCGCGGCCTCGGGCAGCCCCGCCGTCGCGAGCCCGGCGCGCGCGCAGGCCGCGATCGCCTGATTGGAGTGCAGCGCTTCCGACCCGCCGCGCAGGATGCAGGCGTTGCCCGCCTTGACGCACAGGCCCGCGGCGTCCGCGGTGACGTTGGGGCGCGACTCGTAGATGATGCCGATCACGCCGAGCGGCACGCGCATGCGGCCGACCTCGATGCCGCTCGGGCGCTTCGCCAGGCGCGTGACGCGCCCGACCGGGTCTTCCAGCGCGGCGATGCTCTCCAGCCCTGCGGCCATCTGCTCCACCGCCTGGGGGTTGAGCGTCAGGCGGTCCAGGAACGCGGGCGCCGCGCCCGCGGCGCGCGCCTCGCCGACATCCGCGCGATTCGCCTCCAGCAGCTCGGCGGAGCGGGCGCGGATCTCGGCGGCCATCGCGGCGAGCGCACGGTCCTTCTGCGCCCGCTCGGCGCGCGCCAGCAGCCGCGCGGCGGCGCGCGCCGAGCGCCCGAGCTCGCGCAGGTAGCCCTTGACGTCGAGCTGCGCGTCCATTCAGGCCAATTCTAACCCCAGCCGCACGAGCTCATCCCAGGGCTCGCCCGGGCCCACGCCCTTCGCGGCGCGCTCGAGGCGCGCGACGTGCGCCGCGGCGGCGCGCAGCCGCGCGGGGCCGAGGCGCTCGAGCGCGCGCGCGCAGCGCGCCT
>CAZOWR010000132.1:0-7945 GCA_964583645.1 uncultured Enterobacteriaceae bacterium | reverse complement strand
TCGGCACCCGGATCTTGCCCTCGGGCGCGAGCAGCGCCGACCGCTGCAGGATCTCGAGCGCGGTGCCGAAGGCGGTCGCAGTGAAGGGGCGCTCCGCCACGTGCCCGGCGACGAGCGCCTGTGCAGTCGCGGCGTCCATCCCGGCGAGCTGCCCGGCGATGCCGCAGGCGGCCTGCCAGCTGTCCTCGATGGTCTCGTCGGTATAGCCGGTGAGCACCGTGGCCTCGCCGAGGCCGACGCGCCCGTCGCGCGACTCGCACTCCACCACCAGCGTGTCGAAGCGCTCCACGGGCCCGAACGCGAGGCGATAGGGCACGGTGAGCGGAACCGCGAGTCGCCGCACCGTGAGGCGGTCCAGGATCATGAGAGGAATGTTACACCGGGTACAATCCCCGGCGGAGAGCCAGACATGAACACAAAATTTCGAGAAGCGGAATTGCGCAGCGGCGCGCGCGACGCCGTCGCGGCGCTGATCGGGCGCGCGCGGCTCGCGCAAGCCGAGTTCGAGCGCTGGCCGCAGGAGCGCGTCGACGCGGCAGCGCTGGCGTGCGGCTGGGCGATCATGAAGCCGGAGAACAACCGCGCGCTCGCCCAGGTTGCGGTGCGCGACTCGGGCCTGGGCAACGTGGCCGACAAGATCGCGAAGAACCACCGCAAGACGCTCGGCCTCCTGCGCGACCTCGCGCACGTGAAGACGGTGGGGGTGATCGCGGAGTACCCGGAGCGCGGCCTCACCGAGATCGCGCGTCCGGTCGGCGTGGTGGCGGCGATCACGCCGTCCACCAATCCGGGCGCCACGCCCGCCAACAAGATCATCAACTCGGTGAAGTGCCGCAACGCGGTGATCCTCGCGCCCTCGCCCAAGGGCTACGGCACGGCCCGGATGCTGCTCGACTACACGCACGCCGAGCTCGCCAAGGTCGGCGCGCCCGCGGACCTAGTGCAGCTGCTCGACGAGCCGGTGACGAAGGAGGCCACGCAGGAGCTGATGCGCCAGGCCGACCTCATCGCCGCCACCGGCTCGCAATCGAACATCCGCGCCGCGTACTCGAGCGGCACGCCCGCGATCGGCGTCGGCACCGGGAACGTCGTGTCGATCGTGGATGCGAGCGCGGACCTGGCGGAGGCGGCGCGCAAGATCGCGCTCTCCAAGACCTTCGACAACGCCACCAGCTGCTCCTCGGAGAACGCGGTGGTGATCCTCGCGCCGGTGTACGACTCCCTGCTCGCTGAGCTGGCGAAGCACGGCGCGGTGATGCTCGATGGCGGGGAGAAGGCGAAGCTGGAGAAGCTCATGTTCCCGGGCGGCAAGCTCGGGCCGGCGGCGACCGCGCAATCGGCGGCGCGCGTCGCCAGGCTCGCTGGAATCGAGCGCGAGGCGAGGATTCTCATGGTCGAGGAGAGCGGCACCGGCCGCGCGCACCCGTTCTCCGGGGAGAAGCTCTCGCCGGTGCTCGCCGTGTACAAGGCGCGCGACTTCGACGAGGCCTTCCGCATCACCTCGGCGATCTACGACTACCAGGGCAGGGGGCACTCGGTCTCGATCCACACGCAGGACGAGTCGCAGGTGATGCGCCTGGGCCTGGAGATGGCGGTGGCGCGCGTGATCGTGAACCAGGCGCACTGCATCGCCACGGGGGGGAGCTTCGACAACGGGCTGCCGTTCTCGCTCTCGATGGGCTGCGGCACCTGGGGCGGCAACAGCTTCTCGGACAACATGCACTGGCGCCACTTCCTCAACATCACCCGCATCGCCCGCGTGATCCCCGAGAAGGTGCCCACCGAGCAGGAGATCTTCGGCACCTACCACGCCCGCTACGGCCGGTAGATGGATCTGGAGGAAGTCGAGGGCAAGCGCGTGCTCGCCGCCGCCGGCATCGCGGTGCCGGCGGGCGAACTGTGCGCGGACCCCGCGGCGGCGGCCGCCGCCGTGGAGCGGCTCGGGCCGAGCGCGATCAAGGCGCAGGTCCCGGCGGGCAAGCGCGGCAAGGCGGGCGGCGTGCGGCTGGTGGCGAACGCGGCCGAGGCCCGCCTGGCGGCGCAAGCCATCCTCGGCATGGAGATCGGCGGCCATCGCGTGGAGCGGGTGCTGGTGGAACAGCGCGCCGACATCGCCGAGGAGCTCTACTGCGCGGTGCTCAACGACGTCGCGACGCGCGGGCCGCTCATCCTCTTCTCCGCCGCGGGCGGCATGGACATCGAGGAGGTCGCGGCGAAGACGCCGCAGGCGCTCGTGCGCATCCCGGTGGACATCGCGCACGGGCCCGATCCGGAGCGCATCCGTAACGGGGTGGGCGACCACGCGCTCGCTGACATGCTCGCTCGGCTCTACGACATCTACGTGCGCTCGGACGCCGAGCTCGTCGAGATCAATCCCTTGGTGCGCCTGAAGGGCGGCGGGCTCCTCGCGCTCGACTGCAAGCTGACGGTGGACGACGCGGCGCTCTACCGCCAGCCGGAGCTCGCCCGGCGCGGCGCGCCCGAGAAGCAGACCGAGCTCGAGCGGCGCGGTCGCGAGCACGGGCTCAAGTTCATCGAGCTCCCGGGGAACATCGGCGTGCTCGCCAACGGCGCGGGCCTGACGATGACGACGATGGACGTCATCGAGCACCATGGCGGCAAGCCTGCGAACTTCCTCGAGATCGGCGGCGAGGCCTACACCAAGGCGACCGCGGCGCTCGCGCTGGTGCTCGCCAATCCGGGCGTGAAGAGCCTGATCGTCAACTTCTGCGGCGCGTTCGCGCGCACAGACGTGATGGCGGAGGGTGTCGTGCGGGCGTGGGAGGAGCTCAAGCCCACGCTGCCTGTCTTCTTTTCGGTGCACGGCACGGGCGAGGAGGAGGCGATCAAGCTGATCCGCGGGCGGCTCGGCCTCGAGCCCCATGACAAGATGGAGGATGCCGTGCGCGCCGCCGTGGAGGCCGCGAGATGATCGTGCGGCGCACCGACCGGGTCGTGGTGCAGGGCATCACCGGCAAGCAGGGCACGTTCTGGACCGAGCGGATGCTCGCCTACGGCACGCAGGTCATCGGCGGGGTGAATCCGAAGCGCGCGGGCGAGACGCACGTCGGGGTGCCCGTCTTCGCGCGCGTGCGCGACGCGGCGCAGGAGCTCGGCGGCGCCGACGTCGCGGTGATGTTCATCCCGCCGCCGCAGGCGCTCGCCGCGGCCGAGGATGCGATCGCCGCGGGCGTGACGCTGCTGGTGGTGCTCACCGAGCACATCCCGGCGCAGGACGTGATGCGCATGCATGCCGCCGCGGCCGGCAAGTGCCGCATCGTGGGCCCCAACACCGCGGGGCTGGTGACGCCCGGGGAGGCGTTCGTAGGCATCATGCCCGCCTTCAACACGCGCGTCTTCAAGCCGGGCGGCATCGGCGTCATCTCCCGCAGCGGCAGCCTGGGCACGCTCATCTGCCTGAACCTCGTCGACGCCGGGCTCGGGCAGTCGGCCTTCATCGGCATCGGCGGCGATCCGATGCTCGGCACGACCACGGGCGACGCGCTGCGCGCGCTGGATGCGGACGAGCGCACCACGGGAATCGTGATCGTGGGCGAGATCGGCGGCGCGATGGAGGAGGCGGCGGCCGAGGAGGCAAGAAAAATCACCAAGCCGGTGGTCGCCTTCATCGCCGGGCGCGCCTCCCCTCCCGGCAAGAAGATGGGGCACGCGGGCGCGATCGTCACCGGAACCGCCGGGAGCTACGCGGGCAAGCGCCGCGCCCTCGAGGCGGCCGGCGTGAAAGTCGCCGACACGCCGGCGATGGTCGCCGAGCTGATCGCCGCCAGTCGCTAGCGCGCGATCCCGAGCTTCTCGTACACCGGACGGATCTCGCGCCGGATCGCCGGCAGCCGCCTGCGGTAGAGCGCGGCGGCGGCGAGCGCGAGCGCGCCGCCCAGGGCGATCGTCGCCGGCGGGCCGATCGCCTCGGCGAGCGCGCCCGAGCCGAGCGCGCCGAGCGGCATCACGCCGAGGAAGGCCATGATGTAGATCGAGACCACGCGCGCGCGCATGCGGTCCTCCACGATCGTCTGCATCACCGTGTTGACGGAGGCCGCGCAGAGCAGCATCCCCATCGCGGTGAGGAAGCCGCAGGGCAGCGCGAGCCAGAGCGACTTCGACAGGGCGAAGCCGATCAGCGCCGCGCCCGAGATCGCGGCGGCGACCGGGATGAGCGTGAGCAGGCCACGCACCGAGGAGCGCGTGGCGAGGTAGAGCACGCCCGTGGCCGCGCCCAGGCCGCCGGTGCCGACGATCAGCCCGAGCGTGGCCGAGTCGCCGAGGAACACGTCGCGCGCGAAGTAGGGCGCGAGCGACTGGTAGGGCGTGACCGAGAAGCTCGTCGCCGAGAGCAGCAGCAGCGCGCTGCGCGCCGGCAGGAACCCGAAGACGTAGCGGAAGCCCTCGGCGAGCTGGTGCAGCAGCCCGCTCCTGCCTTGCTCCCCGGGCAGCGGGCTGCCGCGCATCATCGCGAGCGCGCCGAGCGATGCGCAGTAGGACAGCGCGTTCAGCCCGAAGCCCCAGGACTCGCCGAAGGCCGCGATCACCGCGCCGCCGATCATCGGCCCCACGAAGCGCGCGCCGTTCATGAGCGCGGAGGCGAGCGCGATCGCGTTCGGCAAATCCTCCTTTCCGCCCACCAGCTCCACCAGCATCGACTGGCGCGCCGGGGCGTCGAAGGCGTTCACCAGGCCGTAGACCAGGTTCCCCGCGACCAGGTGCCAGGCCTGCACCTGGCCGGAGGCGACCAGCGCGAGCATGGCGAGCGCCTGCAGCAGCGCGATCGACTGCACGACCATCAGGACGCGCCGCTTGCGGTGGCGGTCCACCCAGACGCCGGCGATCGGGGAAAGGACGAGGAACGGGATGTGCAGCGCGAAGCTCGCGAGGCCGAGCATGAAGGCCGAGCCCGAGAGCTGGTAGACGAGCCAGCTCGTCGCGATCAGCTGCAGCCAGGTGCCGATCTGCGAAGTGCCCTGGCCGGCGTAGTAGAGGCGATAGTCGCGGTGGCGAAACGCGCGCAGGCCGTGGGGGAGGGGCATGGGGAGCAGCGGCGCGCTATGCTACCAGCCATGCGACCGATGAATTACAAGCTCTTCGGCCCGAGCGGCCTGCGCGTCTCCGAGCTCTCGCTCGGCGTCCTCACCTTCGGAGCCGCGCGCGGTCAACGCCGCGAACGCCGCCAAGGCGGGCGTGCACGTCTGGGCGAAGGGGCTGTCGGTGGAGGTGGCGAAGGACGGCATCATCGTGAACTGCCTCGCGCCGGGGCGCATCCACAGCGAGCAGATCGACCAGCGCCTGCACCCGACCCCCGAGAGCCGGCAGGCCTTCATCGAGACGCGCAGCTCGCCGCGGAGGCCGAAGCACAGGGCGAGGAAGGTCTTCATGGGGATGGTCGTGAATGCGAGGCTGCGTCCAGGCTACAGGCTGTCCGCCGTCCAATCTCGAATTGAGATAGCAGGGTGCCGGGCGTCGGGCGCGATTGACGAGGGCGAAGCAACTGGTCCAGCATCGTCCGAGGGGGGTCATGATGAAAGCATCGATTGCCGCGATTGCGGTTGGTCTTCTCGCGAGCGGTTGCGCGTCCATCACCGGAAGCGAAATGCAGAGCGTGCTGGTGTCCACCAAGATGCGCTCCGGCGAGCCGCTGGAGAAGGTGGAATGCACGCTGCAGAGCCCGCGAGGGCTGTGGAAAGTCAGCACGCCCGGCAGCGTCATCGTGAACCGGGGCTCGGAGGATATCCAGGTCGAGTGCCGCAAGGACGGCGCGCCGTCCGGGCTCGCGAAGCTGATCTCCCGGGCGCACGGCGGCATGTTCGGCAACATCATCTTCGGCGGCGGCGTCGGCGCGCTCATCGACCACAGCAAGGGCACCGGCTACGAGTACCCGAACAAGGTGGTGGTCGTGATGGGCGAGACCGTGCTCATCGATCGCAACGACGAGCTCGAGGCGGCGATGGCCGAGCCGGCGAAGCCCGGGACCGCAAAGCCTGACGCAGCGAGTCCCGGTGCATCGCAAGGCAGAGACTGCGTGCCCTCGTACAAGTTTCTAGGGTGGTGCTAGGCTTCCCTGAATTCTGGTGGAGGTGGCGAGAGTCGAACTCGCGTCCGCAAGCCTTCCACAGTCAGGACTACATGCTTAGCCTGGTGGTTTGGATCTCGCCTCGCGCCCGCCCACCGGCAGGCTGACGCTCGGCCAGCCGCTTCGACGGATCCCCGGGGCCAAGCGGCCAAGCCCCGGAGAGAGGCTGATGTGAATGGCGCTGCACCCGGTTGCCCGGGCCTAGCCCATCAGCAGGCTAGTGCAGCGTCTCGCCGGTGTTAGGCGGCGAGAGCGAAACGCTCGTCGTTGGCGTTTATGGTGTTTCCAGATGGATTTACGAGGGCTCTGGTCCTCGGCATGCCCTGCGCTGCTTCAACGCCCGCGTCGAAACCGGGTCACCCCCGTATTCGGTGCGTCGCTTCGATTATCCCATATGGTGCTTCAGAGCACCGCTATCAAGTCCCCCGGCCGCGCGATGACCGCGTCGGCCTGCCAGGAGCCTGGGCTCCCGGACTCCGGGTGGTGATAGCCCCACTGCACCGCCACCGGCCGCATCCCGGCGGCGCGCGCGGCCTGGATGTCGCGCAGGTCGTCGCCGAGATACCAGCAGTCGCCGGGCGCGATGCCCAGGAGCCCGGCGGCATGCAGCATCGGCGCCGGGTGCGGCTTGGTATGCGCCGTCGTGTCGCCGCAGACGACGCAGGCGGGGCTCAGGCGCAGCGCGGCGACGATGCGGTCGGTGAAGCGCGTCGCCTTGTTGGTGACGATCCCCCAGGGGATCGAGCGCGCCGCGAGGTGGGCGAGGAGCTCGGCGACGCCCGCGAAGAGCCGCGTCTGCACGCAGGTCCGCTCCCGGTAGTGCTCGAGGAAGGCCTCGCGCAGCGACGCGTACTCGGCGTCCCCGGGTCCGATGCCGAATCCCGCGTGCAGCAGGCCGCGCGCACCCGCCGAGGCGAAGGGGCGCACCCGCTCCAGCGCGATGTCGTCCATGCCCTGGTCGCGGCGCAGGCGGTTGATCGCGGCGGCGAGGTCGGGCGCGGTGTCGGCGAGCGTCCCGTCCAGGTCGAAGAGCACCGCGCCGCTAGCCATCGTTCGCGCAGCACAGCAGGTAGTTGACGTCACAGTTCCGTCCGAGCCGGTACTCGCGCGTGACCGGGTTGTAGCGCATGCCGGCGAGCTCCAGCTCGCGCAGCCCCGCGGCGCGGCACCACGCGCAGAGCTCCGAGGGCCTGATGAAGCGCGCGTAATCGTGCGTACCGCGCGGCAGCAGCCCCAGCACGTACTCCGCGCCGATCACCGCGAAAAGATAGGCTTTGGGGTTGCGGTTGATGGTGGAGAAGAACACCCTGCCGCCGGGCCGCGCCAGGCGCGCGCAGGCGGCGACCGTGCTCGCCGGGTCGGGCAGGTGCTCGAGCAGCTCCATGCAGGTGACGGCGTCGAACCGCCCCGCGTGCGCCTGTGCGAACTCCTCCGCGGAGGCAAGGGCGTAGCGCACCTGCAGCCCGCTCTCGAGGAGGTGCAGCTCCGCCACCTTGAGCGTCTCCTCCGAGAGGTCGATCCCCGTGACGCGCGTCCCGCACCGCGCCATGGCTTCGGCGAGGATCCCGCCGCCGCAGCCGACGTCGAGCACTTCGCGCCCGGCGAGGGGCGCGAGCCGCTCGATCCAGGCCAGGCGCAGCGGGTTGAGCTGGTGCAGCGCGCGGAGCTCCCCCTGCGGGTCCCACCAGCGGTGCGCGAGCGCGCCGAACCTGGCGAGCTCGGCGGGGTCGGCGTTGCGGGCAGTGGGCGCCATAAACAAAAAAGCCCCGCCGGGGCGGGGCTTTTCAGGGTCGGGGAACGATTACGGCCTGCGCGTCCCGATGACCTCGACCTCCACGCGGCGGTTCTTCTGCCGGCCGTCGC
>CAZOWR010000131.1:0-8099 GCA_964583645.1 uncultured Enterobacteriaceae bacterium | reverse complement strand
CGGCAGGCCGAGATGATCTCGCGGAACACCGCCGCGGCGCGGGCGGGCGGCAGCGCGCCGCCGCGCGCCGCCGCGACGCGGCGCAGGATCTCGCTTTCGCGCTCCGGCCGGTAGGCGCTCGCGCCGCGCTTCAGCTCGCCGATGCGCCGCGCCGCCGCGGCGCGCCGGTTCAGCAGCCGCAGCAGCCGGGCGTCGAGCGCGTCGATCTGCGAGCGCAGCGCGGCGATGCGCTTCGCGCTCATGCCTGCGCCGGGAGGTAGCGCACCGCGAGCACGCCCCCGATCGCGCGCAGCTCCTCGAGTGCGGCCGCGGGCACCGCGCTGTCGACGTCGACCAGGGTGTACGCCATGTCGCCCTTCGACTTGTTCAGCATGTTGTGGATGTTGATGCCGCGGCTGCCCATGGCGTGCGAGATCCTCGCCAGCATGTTCGGCACGTTCGCGTTGGCGATGGCGAGGCGGTACGGCGACTCGCGCGCCATGACGGCGTCGGGGAAGTTGACCGCGTTCGCCATGGCGCCGTGCTCGAGGTACTCGCGCAGCTCGTCAACCACCATCACGGCGCAGTTGTCCTCGGCCTCGCGGGTGGAGGCGCCCAGGTGCGGCAGCGCGATCACGCCGGGCCGGCCGATCAGCGGCGCGGTCGGGAAATCGGTGACGTAGCACTTGAGCCGGTGCGCGGCGAGCACCTTCAGCACCGCGCCGTCGTCGACCACTCCCTCGCGCGAGAAGTTGAGCAGCACCGACCCCGGCTTCATCTGCTCGAGGTTCCTGGCGCTGAGCAGGTGCCGGGTCTTCTCGACCAGCGGCACGTGCAGCGTCACGAAATGGCTCGCCCGCAGGAGCTCCTCCACGGCGTGCGCCTTGCGCACCTGCGAGGGCAGGCTCCAGGCCGCGTCCACCGTGATCTCGGGATCGTGTCCGAGCACCTGCATGCCGAGCCGGATCGCGGCGTCGGCCACCAGGCTGCCGATCTTTCCCAGTCCGATCACGCCCAGCGTGTGCCCGGGGAGCTCGATGCCGGCGAACTGCTTCTTGCCGTCCTCGACGCGCTTCTCGAGGCCCGCCGCGGCGGGATCGAGCGCGCGCACGTAGTCGAGCGCGGGCCCCAGGTTGCGCGCCGCGAGCAGCAGCGCGGCGAGCACCAGCTCCTTCACCGCGTTGGCGTTCGCCCCCGGGGCGTTGAACACCGGCACACCGCGCCGCGAGAGCTCGGGCACCGGGATGTTGTTGACGCCCGCGCCGGCGCGACCTACCGCTTTCAGGTTGGCGTCGAACTTCATGCCGTGCATGTCCGCCGAGCGCACCAGGATGGCGTCGGGCGACCTTGCCTCCTTCACCACCGCGTAGCGCTCGGCGGGCAGGCGCTTCAGGCCCACCTGCGCGATGGGGTTGAGCAGCAGCACTTCGAGCCTGCGCGCGGACCTAGGCACGGCGGCGCTCGAACTCCCTCAGGTACTCGACCAGCCGCTGCACGCCGGCGAGCGGCATGGCGTTGTAGATCGAGGCGCGCATGCCGCCGACGGAGCGGTGGCCCTTCAGCTGCACCATCCCGGCGCGCTCGGCGCCCTCGAGGAACGCCGCGTCGAGCTTCGGGTCGGCGAGCGTGAAGGTCACGTTCATGCGCGAGCGGCTCGCCGGCTCGACCGGGTTGCGGAAGAAGCTGCTGGAGTCGAGGAAGTCGTACAGCAGCTTCGCCTTGGCGAGGTTGCGCCGCTCGATCTCGGCGAGCCCGCCGAGCTGCTTGAGCCACTTGAAGACCAGCCCGGAGACGTAGATGGCGTAGGTCGCGGGGGTGTTGAGCATCGACTCGGCGTCGGCCTGCAGCGTGTAGTTCATGACCGAGGGCGTCCCCTTCGCGGCGCGCCCGAGCAGGTCCTCGCGCACGATCACGATCGTCAGCCCCGCCGGGCCGACATTCTTCTGCGCCCCGGCGTAGATCAGGCCGAATTTCGCCACCTCCAGCGGCCGCGACAGGAGGTGCGAGGAGGCATCCGCCACGAGCGGCACCCTGCCCGTGTCCGGGATCCAGTGAAACTCGACGCCGCCGATCGTCTCGTTGGAGCAGTAGTGAACGTAGCCCGCATCCGGACGCACCTTCCAGCGCTCCTGCGGCGGCACGTAGCTGAACTTGCGGTCTTCCGAGCTCGCCGCGATCGCGACGTCGCAGAACGCCCTCGCCTCCTGGATCGCGAGCCTGGACCACTCCCCGGTGTGCACGTAGTCCGCCTTGCCGCCGCGGCCCAGCAGATTCATCGGCACCTGCGCAAACTGCAGCCGCGCCCCGCCCTGCAGGAAGAGCACCTTGTAGCCGGGGGGAACCGCGAGCAGCTCGCGCAGGTCCTGCTCGGCCTCCGCGGCGACCGCCACGAACTCCTTGCCGCGGTGGCTCATCTCCATCACGCACATGCCGGTGCCGCGCCAGTCGAGCATCTCGTCGCCGGCGCGCGCCAGCACCTCCTCGGGAAGCACCGCCGGACCGGCGCTGAAATTGAAGACGCGCGCCATCAGTGCACCGTAGGCCCCGGCGCGGCCGCGGGTCCGGCCTCGGGCTCCTCGCCCGCGCCGTTGCCGCCGTTGCCGCCGACGTCGTCGCGCTCGACGATGCGCTCGACCCCGGCGAGCTTCTCGCCCCCGCCGAGCGCGATCAGGGTCACCCCCTGGGTCGTGCGCCCCTGCTCGCGGATCTGCGCCACCGCGGTGCGGATCAGCACGCCGCCCGTGGAGATGAGCATCACCTCGTCGGCGTCGTCCACCAGCACCGCGCCCACCAGGCGCCCGTTCCTCTCGGAGGTCTGGATCGCGATCAGCCCCTGGCCGCCGCGGCCGTGGCGCGTGTACTCGGAGATCGGCGTGCGCTTGCCGAAGCCGTGCTCGGTCGCGGTGAGCACGGTCTGGCGCTCGTCCTTCGCCGCCAGCATGCACACCACGCGCTCGCTGCCGTCCTCGGGCAGGCGCATGCCGCGCACCCCCGTCGCCTGGCGTCCCATCGGGCGCACATCCTCCTCGTGGAAGCGCACCGCCTTGCCCTCGGAGGAGAACAGCATCACGTCGGTGCTGCCGTCGGTGAGCGCGGCGCCGATCAGGTAGTCGCCCTCCTCCAGCCCCACGGCGATGATCCCGGAGGGCCGCGGGCGCGAGAACTCCGCGAGCGGCGTCTTCTTCACGGTGCCGTGCGCCGTGGCCATGAAGACGTAGTGGTTCTCGTCGAACTCGCGCACCGGCACCACCGCGGTGATCTTCTCGCCCTCTTCCAGCGGAAACATGTTGACCGTGGGCCTGCCGCGGCTCGCGCGCGCGCCCTGCGGCACCTCGTAGACCTTGAGCCAGTACAGGCGCCCGCGGCTCGAGAAGCACAGCAGGTAGTCGTGCGAGTGCGCCACGAACAGGCGCTCGATGAAATCGTCGTCCTTGGTGGTCGCCGCGGTCCTGCCGCGCCCGCCGCGGCGCTGCGCGCGGTAGTCGGCGAGCGGCTGGCTCTTGACGTAGCCGCCGTGCGAGAACGTGACCACCATGTCCTGCGGCGCGATCAGGTCCTCGAGCGCGATGTCCTCGGCCACCGTGACGATCTCGCTGCGCCGCGCGTCGCCGAACTCCGCTTTGAGGCCCGCCAGCTCCTCGCCGATGATCGCGGTGATGCGCGCGGGCTTGCCCAGGATGTCGATCAGGTCGGCGATGGTGCGCATCACCTCGCGGTACTCCTCGCGGATCCGGTCCTGCTCCAGCCCCGTGAGGCGCTGCAGCCGCAGCTCGAGGATCGCCTGCGCCTGGTCCTCCGACAGCCGGTAGCCGTCGGCCTTGAGCCCCGCCTCGGCGGCGAGCCCCGCCGGGCGGTACTGCTCGTGCGAGCCCGCCACGCGCTCGAGCATCCCGCGCACCAGGTCCGAGCGCCAGGGCCTCGCCACCAGCTCGCGCTTGGCGTCCGCGGGCGATGGCGCGCGCTTGATCAGCTCGATCACCTCGTCGACGTTGGACAGCGCCACCGCGAGGCCCTCGAGCACATGGCCCCGCTCGCGCGCCTGGCGCAGCAGGTGCACGGTGCGGCGCGTGACCACCTCGCGGCGGTGCGCGATGAACGCCTCGAGCAGCTCCTTCAGGTTGAGCACGCGCGGCTGGCTGTCGACCAGCGCGACCATGTTCATGCCGAAGCTGTCCTGCAGCTGGGTCTGCTTGAAGAGGTTGTTCAGCGCCACCTCGGGCAGCTCGCCGCGCTTGAGCTCGATCACCACGCGCACGCCCTGCTTGTCGGACTCGTCGCGGATGTCGGAGATGCCCTCGAGCTTCTTCTCGGTCACCAGCTCCGCGATGCGCTCGAGCAGCGCCTTCTTGTTGACCTGGTAGGGCAGCTCGTCGACCACGATCGCCTGGCGCGTGCCGACCTCCTCGACGTGGGTGCGGGCGCGGATCACCACGCGCCCGCGGCCGGTGCGGTAGCCCTCGTGCACGCCCGAGACGCCGTAGATGATCCCGGCGGTCGGAAAGTCGGGCGCCGGCATGAGCTTGATCAGGTCCTCGATGGCGCAGCGCGGCTCGGCGAGCAGCCGCAGGCAGGCATCGACGACCTCCGAGAGGTTGTGCGGCGGGATGCTGGTCGCCATGCCGACCGCGATCCCCGAGGAGCCGTTCAGCAGCAGGTTCGGCACGCGCGTCGGCAGCACCGTCGGCTCGCGCTCCTTGCCGTCGTAGTTGTCGACGAAGTCGACCGTCTCCTTCTCGATGTCGGCGAGCATCTCCGCGGCGAGCCGCGCCAGGCGGCACTCGGTGTAGCGGTAGGCCGCCGCGTTGTCCCCGTCCACCGAGCCGAAGTTGCCCTGGCCGTCGACCAGCGGGTAGCGCATCGAGAAGTCCTGCGCCATGCGCACCAGCGCCTCGTAGGTTGCGGCGTCGCCGTGCGGGTGGTACTTGCCCAGCACCTCGCCGACCACGCGCGCGCACTTCACGTAAGGGCGGCTCCAGACGTTGTTCGCCTCGTGCATCGCGAACAGCACCCGGCGGTGCACCGGCTTCAGGCCGTCGCGCACGTCCGGCAGCGCGCGACCGACGATCACGCTCATCGCGTAATCGAGGTACGAGCGCCGCATCTCCTCCTCGAGGCTGACGGGCAGGGTCTCTTTGGCGAACGGTTCCATCACGGCTCTTCTTGGGGCAGGCGGGACGCGGCCGCTTGGCAGCGGAAAAGCACCACGAATTGCGGCCCGCATTTTATCACGCGCGCACTGCGCACCGCCGGTTTTTATGCTTTAATTGCAGCTACTTCAGTCACGCGCGCGAGGGAGGGACTGCGGTGAAAACCAACAAGCTGATTCTGGTCGCGGGCTTCGCCGCGGCCGCGTGCGGTGCCGCCACGCTGGCGAGCGCCCAGGGCTACTGGACCGGGCCCGGCGGCGCGGTGTGGAAGAACTCGGCGGGCCAGTGCTGGCGCGCAGGCTATTGGACGCCGGCGATGGCGACCGCCGAATGCGATCCCGATCTCGTGCCGCGGGCCGCGCCCCGGCCGCCGGTGGTGACGCCGCCGCCGCTTGCACCGCGCAAGCCCGCGCCGGCCAAGCCCAAGCCGCCGGCCAAGCCCAAGCCGCTGGTGCTGCGCTCGACGGTGACCTTCCCGAGCGGCGGAGCAAAGCTTGACGACCGCGACAAGTCCAGGCTCGATGCCGACATCGTCAGCAAGGCCGGCGCGGCGGGCGCGATCAAGTTCATCAACATCGACGGCCACACCGACCGCATGGGCTCGCGCCTGTTCAACCAGAAGCTTTCCGAGCGACGCGCCAACGCGGTGAAGGCCTACCTCGTCTCCAAGGGCATGGACGCCTCCAAGATGGAGGTGTTCGGCTACGGCCAGACGACGCCGGTGAAGAGCTGCCCGGACACGAAGGATCGCAAGGCGCTCGTCGCGTGCCTGGAGCCGAACCGTCGCGTCGACGTGGAGTTGCAGGGCTCGCCAAGATAGGAAGCGGCGTCGCCTCGGCTGGAGCATCGCGCAGAGCCCCGCCCCGGCGGGGCTCTGTTTTTCCGCCATGAGCGCCGGGCAGCTGATCGCCGCGCGCTGGGTGATCCCGGTGGAGCCCGCCGGCACGGTGCTCGAGCACCACGCGGTCGCGGTACGCGACGGCCGCATCGAGGCCGTGCTGCCGCGCGGGGAGGCCGCGGCCCGCTTCGCGGACTACGCGACCGAGCAGCTCGCCGAGCACGCGCTCGTCCCGGGGCTGGTCAACGCCCACACGCACGCCGCGATGTCGCTGATGCGCGGCATCGCCGACGACCTGCCGCTGATGCGCTGGCTCACCGAGCACGTCTGGCCCGCGGAAGCGCGCCACGTCTCGCCGCGCTTCGTGCGCGACGGAACGCTGCTCGCCTGCGCCGAGATGCTGCGCGGCGGGGTCACCTGCTTCAACGACATGTACTTCTTTCCGGAGGCGGCGCTCGAGGCAGCGCTCGCGGCGGGCATGCGGGCGGCGCTCGGCATGATCGTGGTCGAATTCCCCTCGGCCTACGCCGCCGACCCGGACGACTATCTCGCCAAGGGGCTGGCGCTGCGCGACCGCTGGCGCGGCGAGCCGCTCGTCTCCTTCTGCCTCGCGCCGCACGCGCCCTACACGGTGTCGGACGCCACTTTCCGCAAGCTGGCCGGGATCGCGGGCGAGATCGACGTCCCGGTGCACATCCATCTGCACGAGACCGAGGACGAGGTGGCGCGCTCGCTCGCCGAGCACGGCGCGCGGCCGCTCGAGCGGCTGCGCCGCCTCGGGCTGCTCGGGCCCGGCCTCGTCGCGGTGCACGCGGTGCACCTCGCCCCCGAGGAGATCGCGCTGCTCGCGCGGCACGGCGCCTCGGTGGCGCACTGCCCGTCGTCCAACCTCAAGCTCGCGAGCGGCTTCGCCCCCGTGGCGCGCCTCGCCGCCGCCGGCGTCAACCTGTCGCTCGGCACCGACGGCGCCGCCAGCAACAACCGGCTCGACCTGTTCGAGGAGATGCGCCTGGCGGCCCTGCTCGCCAAGGCCGTGGCGCGGGACGCTGCCGCGCTGCCGGCGCACGCGGCGCTGCGCGCCGCGACGCTGGGCGGAGCGCAGGCCCTGGGCCTGGGCGAGCGCATCGGCTCGATCGAGCCGGGCAAGTCGGCCGATCTCGCGGCGGTGCGCCTCGCGGGGCCCGCGCTCGAGCCCTGCTACGACCCGGTTTCGCACCTCGTCTACGCGGCCGGACGCGCCGATGTCAGCCATGTCTGGGTCGCCGGGCGGGCGCTGGTGCGCGACGGCGAGCTGGCGAATCCCGCGTTCGCGGATTTGGACACCCGTATCAAGTTGTGGCAGAATGCCCTCAGGTCCCGTCCAGGGTCTTGAATTAAAAAATTATTTCGTAAGAATCCAGAGAGGGGAATCGCATGCGCAAGAACCTTTGGATGCCATTGCTCGCGGCGGCCGGCGTCGCGCTCTCCGCCGCATCCGCCAACGTAGCCGCGCAGACCTCGGGCTACTGGACCGGGCCCGGCGGCGCGTACTGGAAGAACAGCGTCGGGCAATGCTGGCGCGCCGGCTACTGGACGCCTGCGATGGCGGTCGCCGAGTGCGATCCGGACCTCGTGAAGAAGCCCGCGCCGCCGGTGGTGACGCCGCCGCCGCCGCCCGCGCCCAAGCCCGCGCCCAAGCCCAAGCCCAAGCCGCCGGTGAAGCCGGTCGCGGCCAAGGTGACGCTCGCCGCCGACGTGCTGTTCGACTTCGACAAGTCGGTGCTCAAGCCCGCGGGCAAGTCGAAGCTCGACGACCTGGTGGCCAAGATCCGCGGCATCAACCTCGAGGTGGTGATCGCGATCGGGCACACGGACTCGATCGGCAGCGACGCCTACAACCAGAAGCTGTCGGTGCGCCGCGCCGAGTCGGTCAAGGCCTACCTCGTGTCCAAGGGCGTGGAGCCGAACCGGATCTACACCGAGGGCAAGGGCGAGAAGCAGCCCGTGGCGAGCAACAAGACCAAGGACGGCCGCCAGAAGAACCGCCGCGTGGAGATCGAGGTCATCGGCACCAAGAAGTAGCCGGCACGGCCCTCCAAGAAGCCCCGCTCCGGCGGGGCTTTTTGTTTTTATAGGGCAAAATCGGGGTCAATGAC
>CAZOWR010000130.1:0-8113 GCA_964583645.1 uncultured Enterobacteriaceae bacterium | reverse complement strand
ACTCGGCGGCGATGAGGATGCGCTCGGCGTTCAGCCCGTCGAGGATGTAGCGGAAACCCTTGCCCTCTTCGCCGATCAGATTCTCGGCGGGGATCTCCAGGTTGTCGAAGAACACCTCGTTGGTCTCGTGGTTCACCATGTTGCGGATCGGGCGCAGCGTCATGCCGCGCCCCAGGCTCTCGCGCTTGTCGACGAGGAAGATCGACATGCCCTCGGACTTGCGCTTCACCCCGGCGAGCGGCGTGGTGCGCGCGAGCAGGATCATGAGCTCGGAGTGCTGCAGGCGCGAGGTCCAGACCTTCTGGCCGTTGACCACGTAGCGGTCGCCCTTTTTCACGGCGGTGGTCTTGATGCGCGTCGTGTCGGTGCCCGCGGTGGGCTCGGTGACGCCCATCGACTGCAGGCGCAGCTCGCCCTTCGCGATTCTGGGCAGGAACTTCTTCTTCTGCTCGGCGGAGCCGTGGCGCAGGAGCGTGTTCATGTTGTACATCTGGCCGTGGCAGCAGCCGGCGTTGCCCCCCGAGCGCGTGATCTCCTCCATGATCACCGTGGCTTCCGTCAGCGAGAGCCCCGAGCCGCCGTACTCCTCCGGGATCAGCGCCGCCATCCAGCCGGCCCTGGTGAGGGCGTCGACGAAGGCCTCGGGGTAGGCGCGCTCGAGGTCCACCTTCTGCCAGTAGGCGGAGTCGAACGTCATGCACAGCGCGCGCACCGCGTCGCGCAGCTCCTGGTGGGCCTGGGTCGCCGTCATCTGCGCATGGTAAACGCTTCCCAGGCCTCGGGATTGACGAGGTGGCGCGGGCGCTCTCCCGCGAGCATCCTCAGCGTGTCCTCGGCGGCGAGCACGCTGACGCGAGCGCGCGACTCGCGCGTCGTCCCGGCGAGATGCGGGGTGAGCAGGGCGTTCTCCAGCGCGAGCAGCGGGTGGCCGGGCTCCAGGCGGTAGTGCTCGTAGACGTCGAGCATCGCGCCCGCGATGCGCCCCGTACGCAGCGCCTCGATGAGCGCCTCTTCGTCCACCACCGGGCCGCGGCCCACGTTGACCAGCCAGGCCGAGCGCTTCATGCGTCCGAAGCGGTCGCGGTTGAAGAGGTGTCTCGTGAGCGGCGTGAGCGGGCAGGCGAGGACGATGAAGTCCGAGTCGACCAGCAGGCGGTCCAGCGCCACCGGCTCGGCCTCGGGCGGCAGGCGGTTCAGCCGCCGCTGCGTGCCGAGCACGCGCATGCCGAAGCCGTGGCGGCAGATTCCCGCCAGCCGCGTCCCGATCTCGCCCACGCCCACGATCCCGAGGGTGAGGCCCGCCAGCTCGCGCGCCTCCGCCCCGAGCTCGCGCGCCGCGTTCCACGGCCGGCCCCGGACCGCCGCCATGATGGGGGCGATGTTGCGCGCGAGCATCAGCATCGCCATGGCGCAGTACTCGGCGACCGACTGCGCGTTGCCGCCGGGGAGGCTCGCGACCAGCACCCCTTTCGCGGTGGCCGATTCCAGCGGCACGAGGTCGGTGCCGGTGCCGTGGATCGTGACCGCGCGAAGCCGCGGCGCCGCCTCGAAGACGTCCTCGGGCAGCTTGGAGCGGATGATGGCGGCATCGGCGAGCGCCGCCTCGCGGCGGATGGTGGCGGGGGAGGCCTCGGCGCACTGGGCCACCTCGGCGTGCCGGCGCAGCAGGTCGACTCCCGCCGGATCGATCGGGTCGGTGAGGAGCACCCGCATCAGACGATCCCGCCGGCCCTCAGCCACGCGATCTCCTCGTCCGACCTGCCGAGAAGGCCCTTGAGGATCTCCTCGCTGTGCTGCCCGAGCAGCGGCGGCGCCTGCCGGTACTCCACCGGCGTTTTCGAGAGCCGCAGCGGGCTCGCCACCAGCGGCGCGCTGCCGAGCGGATGCGGCAGGTCCACGCGCAGCTTGCGGTGCTGCACCTGCAGATCCTCGAAGACTTCCTTCATGTTGTTGATCGGGCCGCAGGGCACGGTGGCGGCCTCCAGCGCCTCGATCCATTCGCCCTTGGAGCGCGTGCGCATGATGTCGCGCACCAGCGGAATCAGCTCGGCGCGGTGCACGATCCTCGCCGAATTGGTCTTGAAGCGCGCTTCTTCCGCCAGCTCCGGGCAGCCGGCCGCGGCGCAGAAGCGCGCGAACTGGCCGTCGTTGCCCACCGCGAGGATCATGTGCCCGTCGGAGGTCGGGAACACCTCGTAGGGGACCACTTGCGCGTGCGCGTTGCCGTAGCGCAGCGGCAGCTTCCCCGAGGTGAACCAGGACACCACCTGGTTGGCGCTGAAGGCGACGATGGTGTCCAGCAGCGCGGTGTCGATGTACTGGCCCTCTCCGGTGCGCTCGCGGTGCACCACCGCCGCGAGGATCGCGACCGTGGCGTACATCCCGGTCATGACGTCGGTGACCGCGATGCCCACGCGCATGGGCCCCGCGCCCGGCTCGCCGTCGCGCTCGCCGGTGATCGACATCAGCCCGCCCATGCCCTGGAAGACGAAGTCGTAGCCGGGACGCGGCGCGTGCGGGCCGTCCTGGCCGAAGCCGGTGACCGAGCAGTAGATGAGCGCGGGGTTCACCTGGCTCAGGCGCTCGTAGTCGAGGCCATACTTTCTCAGCGCACCGACCTTGTAGTTCTCGATGACGATGTCGCACTTCGCGGCGAGCTCGCGCACGATCCCCTGGCCCTCGGGCTTCGCGATGTCGAGCGTCAGCGACTTCTTGTTGCGGTTGACCGAGAGGTAGTACGCGGCTTCCGGCGTGTCCCTGCCCGCCGCGTCCTTCAGGAAGGGCGGTCCCCAGCCGCGCGTGTCGTCGCCCGCGCCCGGGCGCTCGATCTTGAGGACTTCCGCCCCCAGGTCGCCGAGGTTCTGCGACGCCCACGGGCCGGCGAGCACTCTCGAGAGGTCCAGCACGCGCAGATGCGAAAGCGGTCCCGGCACGCGTTCTCCTTCTCAGTGAGTGGTGGCCTGCAGCACCTTGTCGGCCAGCGCCGGCGCCACCGGGGTCTCCGGGAGCAGCGCGCTCGCGAGCGTGGGCCCGATCCCGGTGAGGTCGCGCCGCAGCGGATCGCGCGGCGCGAGGCGGTGGATGTAGAGGAGGAGCGCGAGGAGCTGTCGGCGCGCATCGCCCCGCGCGGCCAGCCGCGTGCCCTCGTCGGCGAGCAGCGCCGCGGCGACCGCGTAGTACAGGCCGCTCGCCGCCTGGCGGGCGTGCGATTCCAGCTCGGTGGTCGCGGTCTCGTGCGCGAACTCGGCCGCCTTGTCGAGCGAGGCGGCGACCCGCCCGGCGAGCAGGCGAGGCGCGGCGGCGATCTTCGCGTCCAGCTCCGGCAGCAGCGCTTCGAGGCAGGCTTCCTTCCGGATGGCGCGCAGCACGTCGAGCGCCACGATGTTGGAGGTGCCCTCCCAGATCGAGCCCAGGTGCGAGTCGCGCACCAGGCGGGGATCCGACCACTCCTCGGTGTAGCCGACGCCGCCGCGCGCCTCCATGGCGTCGCCCGTGGCGCGGCGCGCGTCGCGGCAGGCGCGGAACTTGATGAGCGGCGTGAGCAGGCGCACGCGCCGGCGGGCCGCCTCGTCGCCGGCGTCGGCCTTCGCCAGCTCGAGCGCGGTGTAGAGCATCACCGAGCGCGCGGCTTCCGCGGGCAGCATGAGCTTGAGGAGCTGCCGGCGCATGAGCGGCAGCTCGATGAGCGTCCTGCCGAAGGCGCGGCGGTGGCGCGCGACCTCCAGCGCCTCGGTGAGCGCGCGGCGCATCATGCCGGCGGCGCGCATGCCGTTGGAGAGCCGCGACATGTTGATCATGTCGGCCATCTGCGCGAAGCCGCGCCCGGGGTCGCCGACCAGCCAGGCGAGCGCCCCTTCGAGCCGGATCTCGCCGCTCGGCATGCCGCGCGTGCCGAGCTTGTCCTTCAGCCGCACGATGCGGTAGCGGTTGGGCGCTCCATCCGGGAGCGTGCGCGGCAGCAGGAACAGGGCGAGCCCCTTGGTGCCTTCGGGCGCCCCCTCGGGGCGCGCGAGCACGAGCGCGAGATGGGCGTCGGCGTTGGAGCAGAACCACTTGTCCCCCGTGAGGCGCCACGCCTCGCCCTCGGCCACGGCGCGCGTGGCGATGGCGCCGACATCCGAGCCCGCTTCCTGCTCGGTCATGAACATCGCGCCCTGCCAGAGCGCATCCATGTCCTGCGAGGTGAGCGCAGGCAGGTAGCGCGCCACCAGCCCCGGGTCGGCGAACTTGCGGATCGTGCGCGTCAGCGCGTCGGTCATCGAGAGCGGGCAGCAGACGCCGAACTCCGCCTGCACGTAGAGATAGGTCAGGGCGTACTTGGCGAGCGGCGGCAGCGGCTCCGGCCAGCCGAGCACGCCGCCGCGGTGCGACATCGCCGCGAGCCCGTACTCGCCGAAGGCGACTTCCTCGAGCCGGCGGTAGGCGGCGTGCTTCTCGATGCGCTCGCCGGCGAGCACCGGCGGGTGCTTGTCGGCGAGGCGCGCCAGCTCGTCGAGCTCCGCCCCCGCCAGCGCGCCGAGCCCCTCGAAATGCGGCATCAGGTGCGCAGCGAGCCGGGGCTCGAGGTGCAGCTCGAGCAGCCCGCGGAAGCCGGGATCGGCGTGAAAGAGGTTGGGCATCGCGGCTGCGCTCTAGCGCCGCGCAAGCACGCGGGCGAAGCCGTCGTCCGCGCCGAGCACGTAGCTGCCGAGCGCGTCGAGCGCCTCGTCGTCGAGCTGCTCCGGCGCAAGGCGCGCCCGCACCGGTCCGTGCGCCCGGACATTGATCAGCTCCAGGCCGATGCCCGGCTCCTCGTAGTCGCCGCGCAGCACCGCCTGGCACGGGAAGGGGCCCGCGAGGCGCAGCGAGGCGCTCGCCACCTGTCCGAACTCGTCCTTCTTCTCGCTGCACTCGTAGGCGATGCGCATCGCCTTGAGCCGCTCGAGCACGCGCGGCAGCTCCGTGCCCGAGACGCTGACCGCGGCGGCCGCGGGAAGGCGCACACGGTAGCGGAAGGTGACGACGTCGGCGCACTCCCGGCCCTCGATGTCGCGCGTACGCATGTCGGTGAAGCCGTCCTCCAGGCTGACGCCCTTCGCCTCGCCGAGGTACATGACCCCGTAGGGAGCTTCCGACACCGGTTTGGAATCGTTCATCACGACGGCGAACTCCGAGAGGTAGCGGAAAGCCGCGCGCAGGCGCGAGTCGACGCGCGCAGCGGCTTGCGCGCGCTGCGCCCGGTCCTCGCCGGCGGCGCGCGTCGCGGCGCGCTGCTTCATGCGCTCGATCGCGCCGCTGCGTCGCGCGCCGCCCGTCGTGCCCGTTTCCTTCGCTTCGCGCGCGCGCTCGAACTCGAGGCGGTGGCGCTCCTGCTCCTCGGCCCAGCGCTGCAGGTCCGCCGCCTTGCGCAGGCGCTGCGTCTCCTCGTCCTGGAGGCGGGCCTGCTCCTGGCGCTCGAAGTCCCTGGAAAAAGTCTCCAGGTCGGCGATCAGCTCCGCGGCGTCCCGGCGGGGTCCGGCACGCGGCACGGCCGGGGCCGCGGGGCGGGCGGCAGCACCGCCCTGCAGCCCGGGCATGGTGCGCAGGTCGTTCGCCATGTCGCCGGCGCGCGGATAGCGCTCGGCAGGCGACTTGGCGAGCGCGCAATCGATGATCACGTCGAACGCTTCGGGCAGCGACGGGTCGATCTCGCGCACCGGCTGGTGCGGCTCGGAGGCGATGCGGTTCATGAGCGCGAACACCGTGGTGTCGCCGGGACGCACGAACGGGGTGCGGCCCACCAGCATCTCGTAGAGCACCACGCCGAGCGAGAACAGGTCCGAGCGCGGGTCGACGGGCTGGCCGGTCACCTGCTCGGGGGACATGTACTTGGGCGAGCCGAGCGCCATCCCGGTCTGGGTCATCGACGAGGAGGGCACGTGGGCGACGCCGAAATCGGTGAGCTTGGCGCGCCACTGCGCCGACACCATGACGTTGGCGGGCTTGACGTCGCGGTGCACGATGCCGAACTGCTGCGCGTGATCGAGGGCGTCGGCCACCTGCGCCGCGAGGTCCGCGATGCGCTCGGGCGGCAGCCGCGGCGCATCGCGCAGGACGTCCTGCAGCGAGCGCCCCTCGAGCAGCTCCATCGCGATGTAGGCGACCCCGTCCTGCTCGCCGACGTCGTAGACGGTGACGATGTTGGGGTGGTTGAGCCGCCCCGCCGAGCGTGCCTCGCGCAGGAAGCGCTCGCGCACCTCGCCCATGATCTCGGGGGGCAGGCTGGGCAGCAGGGTCTTGATCGCGACGTCGCGCTCGATGAGCGGGTCGACGGCCCGGCACACCGCCCCCATGGCGCCGCGCCCGAGCTCCGCGACGATCACATAGCGGCCGAATTGTTTCTGCTGCACGCGGCGCCCGGGCGGCTAGATCGGGTCCCAGGAAAACACGTCCTGCGAGCGCTCCAGGGCGTAGAACTGGGCGCGCAGCGCCGGGATCGCCTGCTCGGCGATCGCCTGCGGCGTCCAGCCCTCGCTGCGGTGCACCGAGCGCAAAGGGCGGCTCTGGCTCATGAGGAAGATCTCGTTGGCGCGCACCGCGAAGATCTGCCCCGTGACCTCCTGCGAGGCGTCGGCTGCGAGGTACACGGCGAGCGGCGCGATCTTGGAGGTCTGCATGCGCTTGATCTTCTCGAGGCGCGCCTGCTGGTCCGGGGTGTCGGCCGGGATGGTGCCGATCATGCGGCTCCAGGCGAAGGGCGAGATGCAGTTCGAGGTCACCCGGTACTTCGCCATGTCGAGCGCCATGGACTTCGAGAGCGCGGCGATGCCGAGCTTGGCCGCGGCGTAGTTCGCCTGGCCGAAGTTGCCCACCAGGCCCGAGGTCGAGGTCAGGTTGACGTAGCGACCGGAGCGCTGGCTCTTGAAGTAGGGCGCGGCGGCGCGCGAGACGTAGAAGGTGCCGTTCAGGTGCACGTCGATCACCGCGTGCCAGTCTTCCGGCGACAGGTTGAAGAAGAAGCGGTCGCGCAGGATGCCGGCGTTATTGACCACGCAGTCGATGCGGCCGAAGGCATCGAGCGCGGTCTGCACGATGCGGTTGGCCGACTCCCACCCGGCGACGCTTTCGGCGCTGGCGACGGCCTCGCCGCCCGCGGCGCGGACCTCGTCGACGACTTTCTGCGCCGGGCCGCTGTCGCGCCCCTCGCCCGAGACCGAGGCGCCGATGTCGTTCACCACCACCCGCGCGCCCTGCGCCGCCATGGCGAGGGCGAAGTCGCGCCCGATGCCGCCGCCCGCGCCGGTCACGACGACGACCTTGCCCTGCAGCACGGGACTATTCCCGGAAG
Source organism: uncultured Enterobacteriaceae bacterium (assembly GCA_964583645.1). GTDB lineage: Bacteria > Pseudomonadota > Gammaproteobacteria > Burkholderiales > SG8-39 > RBG-16-66-20. The sequence continues at coordinate 807 of CAZOWR010000130.1, read as the reverse complement.
GAGGGATCGCGCCGGTCGAGCATCCTGAGCAGCGCCGGCCACTCCAGCTCGGTGATCTTCCTGCGCCGCCCCGGCTGGTAGCGCTCGTTGGTGAGCGCGACGGTCTTCGCCTCCGGGTGGTGGAGCGCCGTGTTGCAGGCCATCGCCATCACCTGCGCCTGGCAGGCACGCTCGAGCCAGTGCAGCGTGACGAACGCCTCGCACACCGTGGCGCCCGCGCTGAGCAGGCCGTGGTTGCGCAGGATGAGCGCGGCGCCCGCACCGAGATCGCGCACCAGGCGCTGCTGCTCGTCCAGATCCACGGCGGGCCCCTCGTAGTCGTGGTAGCCGATCGCGCCGAAGAACATCGCGTTCTGCGTGAGCGGCAGCAGCCCGCACTCGAGCGCCGAGACCGCCATGCCCGCCGCCGAGTGGGTGTGGATCACGCAGGCGACGTCGGCGCGTGCGCGATGGATCGCGCTGTGGATCACGAACCCGGCGCGGTTGATGCCGTAGCCGGTGCCCGAGTCGAGCACCACGTTGCCCTCGAAATCGATCTTCACCAGGCTCGAGGCGGTGACCTCCTCGTAGGCGTAGCCGTAGGGATTGATGAGGAAGCGGCCTTCCTCGCCGGGTACGCGCGCCGAGACGTGGTTGTAGACCAGGTCGTTCATGCCGAAGAGGGCCACCAGGCGGTAGCACGCGGCGCAATCGACGCGCGCCTGCCACTCCTTGGCGCTCACCCTGGCGCGCAGCGAGGGGATTTTCACGTGGGAAAGGTCGGTCATGAGGCCTGCCTCCGCAGCAGGATTCTCGCACGCACCGGTG
>CAZOWR010000129.1:0-8194 GCA_964583645.1 uncultured Enterobacteriaceae bacterium | reverse complement strand
TGCAGGACGCGCGCGTGCTCGCGGAGGTGCTCGCCGCGCGCGAGCCGTTCCGCGATCCCGGCGATCCTCGGCTCCTGCGCCGCTACGAGCGCGCCCGCGCAGAGGCTATACTGGCGATGGATGCTACGGTGCACGGGCTGCAGCGCCTGTTCGGTGACGAGAGCGAAATGGTGCTGCGCCTGCGCAACGCCGGGTTGAACTTCGTCGATCGCCTCCCGGTCGTAAAGAATCTCCTCATGCGCCATGCGATGGGCTGACACAATGAAGCGATTGCTCGCGCTCGGCGCGGCGCTGTTCGCGCTTGGCGCCTCGGCCGACGAGGCCCAGGTGCGCCGCGCGCTGGAGGCGCGCTTCGGCGGCATGAAGATCGAGGGCGTGCAGCCGACCCCTGTGCCGGGCCTCTACGAGGTGCGCGTGAGCGGACGCGAGGGCCCGCAGATCCTCTACAGCGACGCGCAGGGCAACCACGTGCTCGACGGCAGCCTCTACGACGCGCGCAGCGGGCGCAACCTCACCGAGGAACGCCTGCGCAGGCTCACCGCGATCGAGTTCGATGCCCTGCCGCTCGCGCTCGCGGTGAAGGTGCAGCGCGGCAGCGGCCGGCGCGTGATGGCGATCTTCTCCGACCCCTACTGCCCGGCCTGCCAGCGCTTCGAAAAAGAGCTCGTCCAGGTCGAGGACGTCACGGTCTACTACTTCATGTACCCCGTGATCCGCCCGGAGCTCGCCAGCCACTCGAAGTCGGTGTGGTGCTCGGCCGACCGCGGCAAGGCCTGGCTCGACCTCGCGCTGCGCGGCAAGCCGCCCTCGGCGAGCCCCGCCTGCGATACGCCGATCGACAAGGTGCTCGAGCTCGGCAAGCAGCTCGGGGTCAATTCCACGCCCACGCTGATCCTCGCCAACGGCGAGCGCGTGCGCGGCGGCATGCCCGCGGAGCAGCTGCGCGCCGCCCTCGACGGCGCGTCCCGCAAGAAATAGGGTCCTGACCCCTTTACGGCTGGGGCAGTGGCAGGCCGCGCGGCCAGAGCAGCCACATGCGGCCGCGGCTTCGCATGCGCCCGGCCTGCGCGCCGGCCTCGGGCCCGGTGCCCCAGAAGTAGTCGGCGCGCACCGCGCCGCGGATCGCCCCGCCCGTGTCCTGCGCGACCATCAGGCGCTCGAGCGGCTCGTCCGAGAGCGGCCGCGTGGTGGCGAGGAACACGGGCGCGCCGAGGGGCACGTAGCGCGGGTCCACCGCGAGGCTGCGACCCGGCGTGAGCGGCACGCCGAGCGTGCCCGGGGGCCCTCCCGCCGCCGGCAGCTCGCGAAAGAAAACGTAGCTCGCGTTGGCATTGAGCGCATCGCGCAGTTTCCCGGGATTCGCCGCCGCCCAGGCCTTGATGCCCTGCATCGAAGCTTCGTGCAGCGCGAGCTCGCCCCGCTCGACGAGGTGCCTGCCCAGCGACCGGTAGGGATGACCGTTCTGGTCGGCGTAGCCGAGGCGGATGCGCTCCCCGCCCGCGAGCTCGATCTGGCCCGAGCCTTGGATCTGCAGAAAGAACAGCTCCACCGCGTCCTCCACCCAGGCGAGGGCGGGTGCGCCCAGGCGTGGCCCGAGCGCCTCGATCTCCGCGCGCGCCCAGTACGGCACGAGCCGGTTTCCCTCCAGCCGCCCGCGCAGCCTCAGGTGGCGCAGCTCCGGGTGAAGCTCCGCGAGCTCCACGGCGACGAGGTCGGGCGGCGGGCCGTAGATCGCGTGGCGATGGCGGCGGCTCGGCGTGCGGCTGCCGGCGAGCACCGGCTCGTAGTAGCCCGTGACGAGCCCCTCGTGTACGCCCCCGCCCGAGCGCACGGCGTAGGCGCTGAAGTGCTGCTCGAAGAAACGGCGCGCGGCCTGCTCGTCGCCCGGCGCGAGCGCGGCGGAAGCCTCGCACGCGCCGCGCAGCGCGTGGGCCGGGGCGATCGCGGCGCAGCCGGCGGCAAAGGCCTCGAGTGCCGGGGCGAAGCCCGCGCCCGGCCACCCCGGGATCGCCGCCGTATCCACGGCGTCGTAACGCGCCGCCGGCGGCGGCTCCGCGCTCGGACATCGCGGGCAGGGGGGGGCGCCGAGCTCGGCGCAGCCGGCCAGTACAATCGCCGCAAGACCTGACCGGAGGGCGCGCGCGATGTGGGTCGTTCTGCTCGAGATGGGTTTGGCGCTCGCGCTGCTCATCCTGATCGTCTGGTGGACCTGGCCGAAGCGCCGCGACGGGGAGTGAGCGAGTATATGGGCAACGCGGCGGCGGCGGAATCCTGGCGCGCAAGAACGCACCACCTGCTGACGCGCGAGGAGTCCGGGCCGGCCGGGCGCTGGCTGCGCTCGACGCTGGTGGTGCTGATCGTGGTCAGCGTCACCGCCGCGGTGCTGAAGTCGGTGCCCTCCATCGGCAAGCCGCACGCGCTGCTGGTCGATTCGATCCTCGTCCTCACCACGCTCGGCTTCGCCGTCGAGTACCTGGTGCGGATCTGGATCGCGCCCGAGGACCCCGGGGCGCCGCCGGCGGGCGAAGCGCGCCGGCAGTACATCTTCTCGCTGCCCGGGCTGGTCGACCTGATCGCCGGGATCCCGTTCGCGCTCGGCCCCTACGTGGGCGTGAATCTCGACTGGCTGGACATCGTGCCGATCTTCAAGCTGCTGCGCCACACCGCGGCCTTCCAGTTCCTGGTCGAGGCGGTGTACAGCGAGCGGCGCGTGCTCGGCAGCGCGGCGATCCTCATGGTCGCCCTGCTGGTGTTCTTCTCGAGCCTGGTCTACTACCTGGAGCGTGAGGCGCAGCCCAACGCCTACTCGAGCATTCCGGCAGCGATGTGGTGGGGCATCATCACGCTCACCACCGTGGGCTACGGCGACATCACGCCGGTGACCGCCTGGGGCAAGGTCATCGGCGGCATCACCACCGTGCTCGGCCTGTGCATGTTCGCGATTCCCGTGGGCATCATCGGCGCCGCGTTCATCGAGGCGGTGCAGCGGCGCGAGTTCATCGACACCTGGAACCTGGTGGCCAAGGTGCCGCTCTTCAGGAGCCTGGATGCCGCGCGCATCGCCGCGGTGGCCGGCGTCCTGCGCGCGCGCCGCGCGGAGCGCGGAGAGCGGCTGATCCGCAAGGGCGAGATGGCCGACTCGATGTACTTCATCGTCTCGGGCGAGGTCGAGGTGGACCTGGAGACCGGGACGCCGCCCTGGCGCATGGGCAGCGGCGACTTCTTCGGCGAGATCGCGCTGATCGCCGATCGCCCGCGCACCGCCTCCATCACCGCGCTCTCGGCCTGCAAGCTGCTGCTGCTACACAAGGAAGACTTCCAGGAGTTCATGCAGGCCCACCCGCAGCTGCGCGAGGCGGTCGAGGCCGCCGCGGCCCGGCGGCTGGAGGAGCTCAAGGGCGGCTAGCCCGTCGCGCGAGGATTTCCGCGAGCGTCTTTTGCGCCTGGGCGAGCGTCGGGCCGCCCAGCGCCACGGCGCTCCGCGCTGCCGCCTCGGCCTCGGCGTGCCGGCCGAGCTCGCCGAGCACGTGCGCGAGGTTGTTGAACGCCGGCGCCGAGTCCGGGTGGGCGAGGGTGGCGCGCCGGAACGCACGCTCGGCAGCGGCGCGCTTACCGAGCGCGTATTCCGCGTTGCCCAGGCCTACCAGGCCGCCGAGGCTTTGCGGCCAGCGCTCGAGCAGCGCGCGGTAGGAGGCGCGCGACTCGCGCACGCGCCCGGCGCGCTCCAGCGCCGCCACCGCCGCGGCGAACTCGGGCTCGCGCGCGCTCGGCGGCACGCGTCCCGGCGCGAGCGCGAGCATGGCCCAGTAGCCGCTGTCCTGCCACAGGTACTCGAAGAAGCCGATGGGGACGACCTTGCGGGGCGCGTCGCCGGAGCGCAGCACCACGTGCCCGGCCTCGAGGTCGTAGCCGACGAGCACCGCGTAGTGCCACAGCGGCACGAGCCTGATGCCCAGGTTCAGCAGTACCACCACCGGCGTGCCGGAGGCGACCTCGCGCAAGACGCTCTCCAGCCGCGGCGGGGGCGTGTAGGCGACCAGGCCGTGGCGCCGCGTCGCGCCGAGCATCTCGGCCTGCAGGCTCCCCTGGCGACCCGGCAGGTAGACGAGCGGCGTGAGCGAGGCGATCGTGGCGGCGACGCCCGCGGCGTCGAACGCCATGGCGAGCGCGGCCGGCCCGCACAGGAAGTCGTCCTGCTGGTGGAACGCGACGTCGAGCAGCTCGGTCCGCGCGGGCAGCCCCGCGGGGGCCGCCGCGCGCAGCCCTTCGGTCTGCGGCAGCGAGACGCAGCCCGAGAGCGGCGCCGCCGCCGCGGCCGCGAGCAGCGCAAATAAAAAGCCCGCGCGAGCGCGGGCCTTTTGGATGCCGCGGGAGGCCGGCGCTATTTCCAGAGCCACCACACCAGCGCGACGATGAGGATCAGCAGCACCACGCCGCTGCCGTCGGCCCCGGCCGGCGCGCTGGCGATGCGCCCGGCGAGCTGCGCAACCTCGCTGTCGGTGAGCGCGTTGACCCGGTCCTTCGCCGCCTGCGGCGAAAGGCCCAGCGTCTGCAGCTGCTGCGCGATCTCGGCACGGTCGATCACGCGCAGCACGGCGTCGCGCGCGACCTGCGCCTGCGCGGCGCTCACGGCCTCGCCGGTGCCCACCAGTCCGGCCTGGACGCTGAACGGCATGCCGATCATGCAGACCACCAGGATGCGGCTGACGAATCGGATGAATGCGTTGCTCATGGTCTCCCTTCCACTCGAGTTGACGGTTGGCTGCGGGTCCCCCGGCGCGTTAGCCCGCCGGGCCGCACCCAATCTAGCCCCTGCTTCGGAGCCGCGTCAAGCCCCGTCGCCCGCGCACCACAGGCGGCGTAGACTAGCAGGCGGGCCCCGCCTTCCGGGGAAAGACAGACCAGACCGCATGCCGGTGATCGCGATCACGCGCGAGATGGGGTCGCTGGGCAAGGACGTCGCCGAGGGCCTCGGCGAGGCGCTCGGCGTGCCGGTCGTCTACCACGAGGTGATCGACCATCTCGCCGACCGCATGCGGGTGCGGCGCAGCCACGTCGTGCGGCTGCTGGACGGCAGCGCGGGGCTGCTGGAGCGCCTCACCGCCGACAAGACAAGCCTCTTCATCCACTCGGCCGACGAGATCATCGGCACGGCGCTGCAGGGCGGGGGCGCGGTGATCCGCGGCTGGGGCGCGACCCACCTGCTGCGCGAGGTGCCGCACGTGGTCAAGGTGCGCGTGTGCGCGCCGCGCGGGGTGCGCGTGCGCCGCATGATGGAGCGCCTGCACACCAGCGACGGCGCCGCGGTGGCCGACGAGATCCAGCGCAACGACGAGGCCCACACCGCAATCATGCGGCGCCACTTCGCGCTGCAGTGGACCGACTCCGAGCACTACGACGTGGTGCTCAACACCGAGCGCGTGAGCGTCGGGGGCTGCGTCGAGGAGGTCCTGCGCCTGGTGCGCTCGCCCGACTTCGCCGAGACGGACCGGTCGCGCGCCCGGCTCGAGGACCTGGCGGTCGCGGCGCGCGTCTGGGCGGCGCTGCGCCGCTCGCCGGAGACGCGCGACACCGCCGCGGCGGTGGTCTCGGAGGGCGGCGTCGTGTCGGTGTCGGGCTGCGACACCGAGGAGATGCTCAAGATCGCGGAGGTCGCGGTCGGCGTCCCGGGCGTGCGCGACGTGCGCTACCGGCCGCACAGGGCGCTGCACTAGAGCGCGATGTTCAGCTCGGCGGCGACCTCGGCGCGCTTGCGGCAGGGCTTGCACTCGCCGCAGATGCGGTAGCCGCCCGCAGCGGGCACCGGGCGGCGGCACGACCAGGCCGCCGCGCGCAGCGCCTCCGGCAGCGAGGCCGCCACCTGCGCCTTGGACAGGTCGTAGACCGGATAGAGCCATTCGATGCGCGGCTCGCCCACCTTGCGCGCGCGGTAGCAGGCGTACATCGCCTCGAAGACGCGTCGCTGCGCCTCCGACACCTTGCGCTTGACCTCGTCCAGGTCGGCGGCGAGCGTGCCGACGGCGAGGCGGTCGCACCCCGGCGTGTCGATGGCGACCTGGCAGGCGGCGTAGGCGACCGCGAGGTAGTCGATCGGGATCGCCGCGAGCGCGGCGAAGTCGAGCCCGGACTCGGAGTAGCGGAACGGCCGGCAATGGCTGCGGCACCAGCCGAGGATCGCCTCGACGGCGTCCTGCTCGGCGCGCGCGCGTCCGTCGCGGTTCAGCATCCGCACGTGGTGCACGTGCAGCTCGTCCGCGGTCCCGGTGAGCAGCTTGTAGAGCGCGGCGGTGCTGTCCAGGCCGCCCGAGAGCATCACCAGGGTCGTCATGCGGCGGATTCTACTTGGGCGTTCCCGCCCCTTCGGCGATCGCTGCCAGATCGCGCACCGCGAAGACCTCGATGCGGTCGGTCCTGCCGCGCACGCGCACGTGGTGCGGCTCCGCGCCCTCGATGCGCGCACCCGCCCGGCGCAGCACCTCGGCCGAGACCACCAGCGTGCAGTCGTAGTGCTTGGAGAGCTCCTCCAGCCGCGCCGCGCTGTTCACGGTGTCGCCGATCGCCGAGATGATCGGCGCCGCCGGTGGCCCCATCGTGCCGACGATGGCGGTGCCCGCGTGCAGCCCGATGCCGATGCGCAGGGGCGCGCCGAGCTCCTGGGCGAGCGAGCCGTTGAGCCGGTCGATGCGCCGCTGCATCTCCCTGGCTCCGGCGAGCGCCTGGCGGCAGGCGGCGTCGATTCCGCCGTTCAGCCCGTAGAGCGCGAGCAGCCCGTCGCCGGTGAACTGGGCATAGTGGCCGCCGGTGGCCTCGAGCGCCTCCGACATCTCGGCGAAGAACTGGTTGAGCACGAACAGCACGTCGTAGGGCAGGCGCGCCTCGGCGAGCGCGGTGGAGCCCCTGAGGTCGACGAACATCGCCGCCACCGCCTGCTCGTGCCCGTGGACGCCGCCCGGCCGCCGCGCCGTGACGGCGTCGGCCTGCGCCGCGACGAGCGGCGCGATCCATACGTCCTCGCGCGGGCGGGTCTGGCAGGCGAGGCGCACGTTGGGCGGCGCGCCGATGCGCCGCAGCGCCTCGGCCTCGAGCGGCGCGGGCGGCGCAAGCGCATCCAGTCCCCGCCCGATGCGCACCCGGCAGGTGGTGCAGCGCGCCCGGCCGCCGCAGACCGAGGCATGCGGCAGCCCAGCCTCGCGCACCGCCTCGAGGATGCTGCTGCCGGCATGTGCCGAGATCACCTTCCCGGAATCGTGGTGCACGCGGTAGCTGCGGCGAGCGAGACGGCGCGCGGCACGCGCCGTCAGCGTCGCAGCGAGGAGCAGCCCGAAGCCCCAGTAAAGCGCTTCCCGGGAGCGCTCAAGCAGCGCCCGGTCGGCGACACTCGCCGGCGGCGCCGGCGGCGGCGTCGCGTTGACGCCCGCGCTCAGGAACCCGGCGAGCGCGAGCGCCGGCACCAGCAGCGCGAGGGCGAACGCGAAAGGCAACGCGCGCGGATACCAGCGCCGCAGGCGCAGCCAGAAATGCAGCCCGAGGCACAGGTGCAGCCAGACGACGACGAGCAGCAGGCTCTGCTTCGCGGCGAGCCAGGGATCCGCCCACAGCGCGGCGACGACATGCGGGTAGCTCACTTCGCGATCGAGCAGCGTCCAGGCGAACCGGGTCCCCACCACGTGCGACACGAGCAGCGGCGGTATCGCGAGCCCGAGGGCGAGCTGCCACGCCTCCCAGGCCGGCATGCGCAGCGTGCGCCGGCGGTGCAGCGAGGCGAGCGCGAGGGCGAAGTGCGCGGCGAGCGCGCCGTAGAGCAACAGCGTGCCGGGCGGGCCGCGCCACCACGCGGCGAGCACGCGCCGCAGCGCCTCCATGGCTTCCATCGAGGCGATGCCCAGGGCGTGGTTGAAAAAATGGCCGGCCACATACGCGGCGATCACCAGGCCGCTGCCCAGCCGCAGGCCGCGCTCGAATCTCGGCATCGCGGTATAGAATGCCCGCTTTCCGGCCGGGCGGCCACGCGGCGCGGAAAGCCATACCCAAGGGGAGGCCATGAAGAGCAGGCGCGCGGACCGGCGCATCCTCATCTACAGCCACGACACGATGGGCCTCGGGCACCTGCGCCGCTGCCGGACCATCGCGCACTCGATCGTCGAGCGCTTCAAGCAGGTGTCGGTGCTGATCCTTTCGGGCTCGCCGATCATCG
>CAZOWR010000128.1:0-8213 GCA_964583645.1 uncultured Enterobacteriaceae bacterium | reverse complement strand
GAAGGGGAAAGAGACCCGTATCAGGGGCGTCTCCGTCGTGCGGTTCAAAGCCGGGCAGATTCTCGAGCAACGAGACTACTGGGATGCGAGAACGCTAATGCAGCAACTTGGTGCGGCGCGTGAGGCCTAAAGGGGTCGTCGGAACACGCATGCCGGGTAAGCAGGCGCCTGTGATTCACCAGTACAAGATCACGCTTCGGGACGTCGCGCCCGCTGTTTGGCGTCGAATCCTGGTTCCGAAGAGCTACACCTTCTGGGACTTGCACGTCGCGATCCAAGACTCGATGGGATGGCTCGACTGCCATCTTCACGCATTCCGATTCGGGGGAGCTGACGGAAGGCGCGCCATCGAGATCGGGATTCCAGAAGGCGAGAGCGACCCGTCGGTTGTGCCGGGTTGGAAAGTCTGTATCGCCGATTACTTCAGTCGGCCGGGCGTCGTCGCCCTGTACGAGTATGACTTTGGTGATGGTTGGGAGCACGACGTCGCGCTCGAGGACGCTTTGCCGAGGGAACCGAAACAGAAGTATCCACGGTGCGTCGCGGGAGATCGCGCCTGTCCTCCCGAAGACTGCGGAGGCGTTCCCGGTTACGAGCACCTCGTAGACGTACTCCGCCGGCCGAAGCACCCGGAGTATGCGCAGTCCGTCGATTGGCTCAAGGGACACGCCAAGAACTATCACCCTTTCGACCCGGCCCGTTTCGATGCGCATGCAGTGCACTTCAGCGATCCGGAGAAACGATGGGCAAAGGCATTTGCCGGAAGAGGATACCGGTGACCTAACATGTTTCGATCAGCGCAGCTGTCGGCTTTTGCACGTGCCGGTGTCTGGCTGCCGTCGCCGCACGCAGCACCGGGCTGCGGTCGGCCGCAAGGGCGAAGTCGTCGCTGCGCGTCACGGGAAACCATTTCATGGAGCCAGCCGATCGAGCCGGCGCGTTTTCGCGCGGCTCATTGGTGACGTTCAGGGAGTTTTGATGCTTCGAGGCAGCTGCCTCTGCGCAAGGGTGCGCTATGAGATCACCGGGCCGCTGCGCGGCGCGCTCAACTGCCATTGCTCGATGTGCCGCAAGGCGCACGGCGCGGCGTTCCGCAGCCGCGCGAGCGTCAAGGCGAGCGACTTTCGCTGGACGCAAGGCGCAGAGCTGGTCACCTATTACGAGTCGTCGCCCGGCACGCAGCGCGGGTTCTGCCGTGTCTGCGGCTCGCCCCTGCTCAGCCGCTTCGATTTCGAGCCGTCCTTCTACGGCCTGCCGCTCGGCGCACTGGACGACGACCCGGGCGTCAAGCCGAAGCGGCACGTGTTCGTCGCGCACAAGGCCCCGTGGTACGACATTACCGATGGATTGCCGCAGTTCCCGGAGCTGCCGGCCAAGGCTCCCTGACCCAGAATGCCGGGGCGCGCGAGGTTCGTCTCTGCGCCGCCGGCCCCGGGACCCAGACGGTAAACTCGACGCTCCGGAGACGATGTCCCGCTGCATGCCGCGCCGCGCCTGGCTCCTCGCCGCCCTGCTCGCCCTCGCCCTCGCCCCGGCCGCGCCGCAGGCGGCCGACCCCGACCCGGTGGCCCTCGCCGCGATCAAGAAGATGGGCCTAGGGAGCAACCTCGCGACGCTCAGCTACCGGCTGGCGCAGGAGACACCGACCTACCAGAAGCTGGTGGAGGCGCTCGGGGTCCAGAAGGCCCGGCTCCTCGTCCGGGACGAGGTCACGCGGCTCGCCGCCAAGTACCAGGAGCAGTGGGACCGCAACCTCGCGCTCGCCTACACCGAGTTCATGCTCCCCCGCGAGCTGCAGTCGCTCGCCGAGACCGGGCCCTCCTCCCCCGCCTTCGCCAAGTTCACGCAGAAGCAGGCCGAGGTGAACAGGAGCATGGAGGCCAAGTCCGCGGGCCTGATGAAGGACCTCGCCTGGGAAGCGCTGACCAGCGCCACCGCCCAGGCGGGCACGCAGAAGAAATGAAGGTCTCGATCCTCGACGACTACCACGACACGCTGCGCACGCTCGCCTGCTTCGGCAAGCTCGCCGGGCACGAGGTGAGCGTCTGGAACGACCACGTGCAGGACACCGATGCCCTCGCCGCGCGGCTGCACGACACCGAGGCGCTGGTGCTGATCCGCGAGCGCACTGCGATCCGCGAGCCGCTGCTTCGCCGGCTGCCGAAGCTGCGCCTCATCAGCCAGAGGAGCGTCTATCCGCACATCGACGTCGACGCCTGCACCGAGCTGGGCATCGTCGTCTCCTCCAGCCAGCACCCCGGCACGCCCTCGTACGCCGCCGCCGAGCTCACCTGGGCGCTGGTCCTCGCGGCGATGCGCCAGGTGCCGCAGCAGATGGCGGCGCTGAAGGCGGGCAGGTGGCAGATCGGCGCAGGCCGGGGGCTGCGCGGCAAGACGCTCGGCATCTACGGCTACGGCCGCATCGGGCGCGAGGTGGCGGGCTACGGCAGGGCGTTCGGCATGAACGTGCTCGTCTGGTCGCGCGAGGCGTCGCTGGAGCGCGCGCGCGCCGAGGGCTGGGCCGTCGCCGCGGGCAAGGAGGCGTTCTTCGCCGAGTGCGACGTGCTGTCGCTGCACCTGCGCCTGGTGCCGGCGACGCGCGGCATCGTAACCGGCCGCGACCTCGCGCGCATGAAGCCCGGCGCGCTCATCGTCAACACCAGCCGCGCGGGCCTCATCGAGCCGGGCGCGCTCGCCGCGGCGCTCGAAGCGGGGCGCCCCGGCATGGCCGCGGTGGACGTCTACGAAGAGGAGCCGGTGCTCGGCGCGCGCCACCCCCTGCTCGCGATGGAGAACGTGGTCTGCACCCCGCACATCGGCTACGTCACGCGCGAGGAGTACGAGATCCAGTTCGCCGACATCTTCGAGCAGATCGCAGCCTTCGCCGCCGGCGCGCCGATCCACGTCGTCAACCCGCAGGCGCTCGAGCGGCGCCGCTAGGCATGCGGCGTGAGCGCCCTCTTCGCCTTCCTGCACCACGCCGCGGCTTTCGGGTTCGTTGCCGCGCTCAGCGTCGAGCTCGCCCTGCTGCGCGAGCCGCCGGATGCGAAGGTCGTGCAGCGGCTCGTGCGCGCCGACATCGCCGCCGGCGTCCTGGCCGGCCTCGTGCTCGCGGTCGGCCTTGCTCGCGTGTTCCACTTCGAGAAGGGCGCGGCGTACTACGCCCACAGCGCGCCGTTCATCGCCAAGATGACGCTCTTCGCGATCGTCGCCGTGCTCTCGCTCTACCCGACGCTGACGTTCCTCTCCTGGCGCAGGGCGCTGCGCCGCGGCGAGACGCTGCGCGTCGCCCCGGAGCGGCTGCGCAGGCTCAGGCTCCTCGTCCACGCCGAGCTCACCGGCGTGCTCCTCATGCTGCTCGCCGCCGCCCTGATGGCGCGCGGGGTGGGATACTTCGGCTGACCGCCCAGGGAGCCCCCATGACCCTCTGCCCCATCGCACTCGCCGTCGGATGCAGGAAGTGCCCCGCTTTCCGGGCCTGCCCGCTGAAAGGCGTCATCGGCAACTACAAGCCGGAGGAGGCGCAGCCCAAGCCGCCCGTCGAGAAGCCACGGGAAGACGGCAAGCCATGAGGGTCACCGCAGGCGCTCGGGCTTGAGCGGCCGGCGCCGGTGGCTGCCGGCGACGATGCGGAACTCGTAGAGGCGGCACTCGAGCGCGCCGTTGTAGAGCGGCACGCGGCGCGAGGGCTCGAGCCGGATCAGCTTCGGCAGCCGCAGGTCGGCGGTGAAGAGGTGGCAGCGCCAGCCGGGGAAGTTCCTCTTCAGCGCGTCGCCCAGCCGGGGATAGAAGCGCGCCAGCTCCTCCTTCGAGCCGGTGCGCTCGCCGTAGGGGGGATTCGCGATGAGCACGCCCGAGGGCGCGGGCGCGGCGCGCTCGAGCACGTCGGCGCGCTCGAGGCGCACCCAGCGCTCCACCCCTGCGGCGGCGAGGTTGCGGCGCGCGGCGGCAAGCGCTTTCTCGTCCCGGTCGCTGCCGAAGATCGCCGGGCTCTCCGCCGGGGTCCCGGGGTCTTGCGCCTTCACTTGCTCCCAGAGCGCGGCGTCGAACACGGCGAGCTTCTGGAAGCCGAAGGCGCGCTTCGCGCCCGGCGCGCGCCCGCGCGCCATGGCCGCCGCCTCCACCAGCAGCGTCCCCGCGCCGCACATCGGATCGAGCAGCGGCTCGCCCGGCTGCCAGCCCGAGAGCATGACGATCCCGGCGGCGAGGTTCTCGCGCAAGGGGGCCTCCCCCGCGCCCGCGCGCCAGCCGCGCTTGAAGAGCGGCTCGCCGGAGGTGTCGAGGTAAAGCGCCCCGCGCGCCGCCTCCAGGAAAAGGTGCACGCGCGTGTCGGGATGGGCGCGGTCCACGCTCGGCCGCCGCCCGAGCGCATCGCGGAAGCGGTCGCAGACCGCGTCCTTGACGCGCAGCGTGGCGAATTCGAGGCTCTTCAGGGGGCTGCGCCGCGCGGCGAGATTCACCCGCAGGCTGTGCCCGACCGGGAACAACGCGGGCCAGTCGATGGCGCGCGCCGCCTCGTAGAGGTCCTGCTCGTTGCGGTAGTCGAACTGCGCCAGGCGCCAGAGCACGCGCGAGGCGAGCCGCGACCGGAGGTTCGCCGCATAGCAGGTGTGCCAGCCGCCCTCGAAGGCCGCCCCGCCCTCGAGGGCCTGCACGGCGCGCGCGCCCAGCGCCTCGAGCTCGCGCGCGAGCAGCGCCTCGAGCCCGCGCGGGCACGGCGCGAAGAACGCGCTAGAAGGGCTTGAAGACAACCAGCAGCACCGCGCCGACGAGCACCAGCACCGGGAATTCGTTGAACCAGCGCAGCCAGAGGTGGCTCCTGGTGTTGCGCTCGTGCCGGAAGTCGAGCAGCAGCTTGCCGCACCAGGCGTGGTAGGCGGCGAGCAGCAGCGCGAGGGCGAGCTTGGCGTGCAGCCAGCCGCCCGCGTCGCGGAACCAGCCGAGCCAGAGCCAGGCGCCGAAGCCGAGCGCGAGCACGCCGCCCGGCGTGGCGATGCCCCAGAAGAGCTTGCGCTCCATCAGCTTGAAGCGCTCCAGGGACACGCGATCCTCGGCCAGCGCGTGGTAGACGAAGAGCCGCGGCAGATACAGCAGCCCCGCGAACCAGGTCACGACGAAGACGATGTGGAGCGACTTGACCCAGAGCATGGCTAGGTCAGCAGCCTGCGGCGCGTGAGCACGGTGGCGAGGTAGAAGCCGCCCGCCGCGTAGGCGGCGAGCACCGCGACGTGCGCCAGCATCGCCGGCGGCAGCTCGCCGGCGAGCAGCGGGCGGGCGAGCGCCACGCCGTGATAGAGCGGCAGCACCTCGGCCACGGCGCGCACCAGCCCGGGCAGGCGCTCTACGGGGAAGAACACGCCCGAGAGCATCATCATCGGGGTGAGCACGAGCGTCAGGTAGTAGCTGAAGAAATCGTAGCCCGAGGCGAGCGCGTTGACCGCCAGGCCGAGCGCGCCGAAGGCGAGCCCGAGCAGCACCACCACCGGGACCACCGCGGCCGCGATCGGCCAGGAGGCGTAGCCGACTGCGCTGACCACCGCGAGCATGCACAGCCCCGCGGCGAGGGCCTTGGAGGCCGCCCAGGACCATTCGCCCGCGAGCACGTCCTCCAGCGTCATCGGCGCGTTGACGATCGCCTCCCAGGTCTTCTGCACGTGCATGCGCGAGAACGCGGAGAAGAGCGCTTCGAACGTGGCCGCGTACATCGTGGTCGAGGCGAGGAAGCCCGCGGCGAGGAACGCGAAATAGCTCGTGCCGTCGATGCCACCGAGCACCGCGCCGAGCCCGTAGCCCAGGCCGAAGAGCATGATGAGCGGATCGGCGAGGTTGCCCAGGATCGAGGGCACGGCGAGCTTGCGCCAGACCAGGAAGTGCCGGCGCCAGACCGCGACCGCGCGCAGGCTCAGCGCCGGCGGCGCGTAGAGGCGCGATGCATTCACGGGCGTCAGTCCCTCAGGTCTCGGCCGGTGAGTTTGAGGAACACGTCCTCGAGGTTGGCCGGCCGGTGCAGGTACGCGAGCTCCTCGTGCGCGCGCAGGCTGGCGAGCACGCGCTCTGCGTCCGCCGCGTAGCAGAACACGGTCTCCCCGGCGCGCTCGGTGCGCAGCGCGAGCGCCCCCGCGCGCTCGGTCCAGGCCTCCAGCCCCGGCCCGTGCACCTCCACCACCTGCGGCTCGATGTGCTCGGCGATGAGCGCGCGCGGCGAGCCCTGCGCGATGAGGCGGCCGCGGTCCATGATGGCGACGCGCTGGCACAGGCGCTCGGCCTCCTCCATGAAGTGGGTGGTGAGCAGCAGCGTGCGGCCTTCCAGCGTCAGCCGCCGCAGCCGCTCCCAGATGAGGTGCCGCGCCTGCGGGTCGAGCCCGGTGGTCGGCTCGTCCATGAAGAGCAGCTGCGGGTCGTTGACGAGCGCGCGCGCGAGCGTCAGGCGCCGCTTCATTCCCCCCGAGAGCGTCTGGATCTTCGACTCGGCCCGGCCCGCGAGCCCGGCGAACTCCAGCAGCCGCGGGAGGCGCGGCGCGATCTCGCGGCTGCGCAGGCCGAAGTAGCGCGCGTACACCAGCAGGTTCTCCCGCACGCTGAAGTCCGGATCGAGATTGTCGAACTGCGGGACGACCCCCACGCGCGCACGCACCTCGCGCGCATGACGCGGCACCTCCTCGCCGAGCAGCCGGATCTCGCCCGCGTCCGGGTCGCTGAGGCCGAGCAGGAGCTTCAGCGTGGTGGTCTTTCCGGCCCCGTTGGGGCCGAGCAGACCGAAGCACTCGCCCGGCGCGACCTCGAGGTCCACGCCGCACACGACCTCGGTTCCGTCGTAGCGCTTGCGCAGCCCCCGCGCCGAGAGCGCGGGAAGCGCCGCCTCGCGCTTCATCGCCAGTTGTGCCGCACGATCGCGCGCAGCACCCCGAGCCTGCGGTGGAAGAAATGGTCCGCCCCGGGCACCACGACGACCGGCAGCTCCTGCGGCCGCGCCCAGTCGATGAGCGCCGCGAGCGGCACGGTCTCGTCGCGCTCGCCGTGCACCAGCAGCGTGTCGCCCGGCACCGGCGGCACCTCGAATCCCGCCACGGCGAGCCCGACCAGCACCATGCGCTGCGGCGTCACCCGCTCGGCCAGCCGTGCCTGCATCGCCGCGCCGAAGGAGAAGCCCGCCAGCACGGGCGCGCCGCCGCCGGCGTGCGCGAGCACCGCCGCGAGGTCCTCCACCTCCCCGCGACCCCCGTCCCAGGCGCCCTCGCTCGCGCCCACGCCGCGGAAGTTCGGACGCCACGCCGCGTAGCCGAGCTCGACCAAGGCGCGCGCAAGCGTCTGCACCACCTTGTTGTCCAGGGTACCGCCATGCAGCGGGTGCGGGTGCGCGACGAGGGCCAGCCCGCGCGCGGCACCCTCGGGGACGTCGATGGCACACTCGATCGTTCCTGCGGGGCCCGCGACGAGCTCGCGGCGCGTTGCGGCGCGCATCGCCGCCGATTCTACCCGCGCGAGGCGTCGCGCCCGCGCCGCGCCGCGAGCAGGATCGCGAGGCCGAGCGCGGCGAAGGGCCACGCCGCCGAAACCAGCCGCGTGAGCCCGTTGAAATGCAGGAAATGCCCCTGCGACCAGACCTTGAGTATGGCGCCGAGATAGGGATTGGCCGGCGCCGTGTTGACGAGCGCCGTCCCGGCCATCAGCAGCACGGCGGCGGCCGCGAGGCGCGCGGTGCGCGGCAGCGCGACGCCGGCGAGCAGCGCGGCGGCGCCCGCGGCGAGCCCGGCCTGCGCGCCGGGCGTGAGCCAGGCGAGCACGTCCTCGGCCCGCATCAGGATCGCAAAGGCGAGCGTCTTCACCGCGAGCGCGGCGGCGAGCAGCGCGAGCAGCAATCGCCTGACCGGCGCGCCGGGCTGCGCCATCGCGGAGACGAGCAGCCCGAGCGCCGCGAGGTTCGCCGCCGCGACCGCGGCCTCGACCACGACGAAGAGCCGCGCGCCGTGCGCCGGGCCGGCCGGGCCCGCGAGCAGGTCGCGCAGGTCGCCCGCGCCGAAGAGCAGCGTCGCCGGGTTGAGCTGCGCGAAGAGCCACAGGCCGACCAGCGCGAGGCCCAGGTCGGTGGTCGCGCCGGGGCTAAAGAGCGCGGCGCGGCGCGCCCTGAGCGGCCCGCGCTCGAGCAGCCAGGGCGCGAGGCGGACGCCCGCCAGCCCGCCGGCGGCGGCCCCGGCGGCGTTGGCGAGCACGTC
>CAZOWR010000127.1:0-8318 GCA_964583645.1 uncultured Enterobacteriaceae bacterium | reverse complement strand
CGCGGCGGCGCCCGGGGCCCGGCTCATCGGCGCGGCCGCGCGGCGCGGCGGCGCGCCGCGGCTGCATCTGCATAGCGCATATAATTTCGGCGCCGGGAGGGCGCCGTGTGCGGCGGCCGGCAAGGATAGCACGCAGCGCGCGGCACCCCGCGCGCGCCCCGCCATGCAGAGCGCCGACCCACAGACCGAATCCGCCGCCGCCGGGGCGGCGCCCGCCGCCCCGATCCTGATCCTCGCGCCCACCACGCGCTGCGGCTCCACGCTGCTGCAGCGCGCGATCAACGAGGCGGGCGGGGCGATCATCTACGGCGAGAACTTCATCCTCATGGAGTCGGCGCCGCTGCTGCTCGGGGGCCGGCCCGGGGAGATCGGGCCCAAGGCGCGCGCCGCGGCGGCCACGCTGCAGGCCTTTCTCGGGGGCAACCGGGGCGTGGACGGCTCGGCGCTGTTTCCGGACTACGCGGCGTACCGCGCGCTGCTCGCCTCGCTGTTTCACCAGATCGCCGATTTCTACCGCCGCGAGGCGGCGCGCCACGGCTACGCGCGCTGGGGGCTGAAGCACCAGATCGCCAGCCTCGCCGGGTTCGCGAGCTTCGTGCAGCTGGTGCCCGATTTCCGCAGCGTGACGCTGTACCGCCACGTCGCCGACGTCGCGCGCTCGATGCACACGCGCTGGCCGGAGAACCTCGCCACCGAGGCGCAGTGCCACGAGATCGGCCGGCGCTGGCGCGAGAACCTCGCCTTCCTGATGCGCCTGGACCGGCGCCGCAACCTGGTGATCCGCTACGAGGAGCTCGCCGCCGCGCCCGCGCGCTTGATCCCGGCGATCGAGGCGCACCTCGGCCTGCGGCTCTCGCGCGAAGCGTTCCGCAAGAAGGTGAACGCGCACACCTTCGATCCCGCCAGCGGGCGGGCGGGCGAGACCTATCGCGCGCCCACCGAGCTACCGCCCGGCAAGCTGCGCGCGCTCCTCGCGGGCGCCCAGCCGCTGCTCGGCCGCCTGGGCTACGCCGCGGCGCCATGAGGCCGCTGGCGGTGCTCGCCGCCTGCCTGGCCGCGATGCACGAGGCGAGCGCGCAGGCGCCGCGGCTCGGCCTGCCGCTCGCCTGCGCCCCGGGCGAGTCCTGCTGGATCTTCAACCACGTCGACCTCGATGCCGGCCCCGGCACGCTCGATTACGCCTGCGGGGAGCTAACCTACAACGGCCACAACGGCACCGATTTCGCGCTGCGCGACGCGCGCGCCATGGCCGAGGGCGTGCGCGTGCTCGCGGCGGCGCCCGGCACGGTGGCGGCGGTGCGCGACGGCGAGCCCGACCTCAGCGTGCGCGTGCGCGGCCGCGAGGCGGTCGCGGGCAGGCAGTGCGGCAACGGCGTGCGCATGCGGCACGGCGAGGGCTGGGAGACGCAGTACTGCCACCTGCGCCGCGGCAGCATCCGCGTGCGGCCCGGCCAGGCGCTCGCCGCGGGCGCGGCGCTCGGGCTGGTGGGCCTGTCGGGGGAGACCGAGTACCCGCACCTGCACTTCACGCTGCGGCGCGGGGCGCGCACCGTGGATCCGTTTCGCGGCGAGACGGCGGAGGCGGGCTGCGGCCCGGGGGCGCGGCCGCTGTGGGACCAGGCGACGCTCGCGCTGCTCCCCTACGCGCCGGGGTCGTTGTACAACTTCGGCGTGGCGCCGATGCTGCCCGCGCCAGAGGCGGCGCGCGAGGGCGCGCTGCGCGCGCGCGAGCTCGCGCCGCAGGCCGCGGTGTTCGCGGTGTGGGCCGAGGCGCTCGGGGTGCGGCCCGGGGACGTCCTCGAGCTGCGCGTGGAGCGCCCCGACGGCAGCGCGCTGATCGCGCACCGCGCGCGCATCGAGCGGCGCCAGGCGCGCGTGTTCCGCGCCGTCGGGCGCAAGCGCGGCGCCGCGCCGTGGCCCGCGGGCGAGTATCGGGTTACGATCACGCTCGCCCGGGCGCGCGGCGGCGAGCACCACGCGGGCACGGCGCGCTTTACGGCACGGATTCCCTAGGCGGCGAAGGGCGCGGATGCGCATCCTGTTCACGATTCCGCATTTCTACGACCCGCAGGGCGGCGGGCGCTACGGCTCGCTCGGGGCCGATCCGCGGCCGCGGCGCGGCGCGCTCGCCACCGCGATCGCCGGCCTGCACGCCACTTTCGGCATGCGGCAGGGGCTGCAGCTCAGCCCGATCGCGCCGGGCAACGCCGCCTGGCGCGCCGAGATCGAGGTGGTGGTGTGCACCACGGGAGCGAAGCACCTGCTCGGCCAGCTCGGGCTGCCGGCCTGGATGTACCGCCACCATGCCACCTCGGCCTCGCCGATGCTGGTGGGCTTCGAGTGCCACGCCGTGCTGCGCGAGGCGCTGGGCGGCTACGACTACTACTGCTACCTGGAGGACGACCTGCTGCTGACGGACGTGCTGTTCTTCCAGAAGCTGCAGTGGTTCACGCGCCTCGCGGGCGAGGACGCGGTGCTGCAGCCGAACCGCTTCGAGGTGGCGCTCGGCCAGCCGTTCGACAAGCTCTACATCGACGGCGACCTCAAGCACCCCGAGCTCAGCGCGCGGCTGCAGGACCTCGGCGATCGCCCGCTGCTGCGCGCCGAGGCGCTCGGGGCGAGCCTCGTCTTCCGGCGCCTGGGCAACACGCACTCCGGGTGCTTCTTCCTCAACGCGGCGCAGATGCAGGCCTGGGCGCGGCGTCCCGAGTTCCTGAACCGCGACACCTCGTTCGTGGGGCCGCTGGAGAGCGCGGCCACGCTGGGCGTCACGCGCTTCTTCCGCGTCTACAAGCCGGCGCGCGACAACCTGGGTTTTCTCGAGGTGCGCCACCTCGACAACCGCTACCTCGGCGTGCGCGTGCGCACGCCCGGAGCGCCGCCGCGCGCTGCCAGGCGATGAAGCTGCTCTTCGTGCACCAGAACTTCCCCGGCCAGTACAAGCACCTGGCGCTGCGCTTCGCCGCCGACCCGCGCCACCAGGTCGTGTCGGTCGGCGAGCGGCGCGAGGAGCGGCTCGCGTGGCTCAAGGAGATCAAGGGCCTGCGCCACATCGCCTACGACAAGCCCAAGGGCGCCTCGAAGACCACGCACCACTACCTGCACGGCTTCGAGGCGGCGGTGCGCCGCGGCCAGACGGTGGCGCGCATCGCCATGGACCTGCGCAAGGAGGGCTTCGTCCCCGACATCGTCTGCGCGCACCCGGGGTGGGGGGAATCGCTGTTCCTGAAGGAGATCTTCCCCGAGACGAAGCTGCTCAACTACTTCGAGTTCTACTACCGGGTCACGGGCTCGGACGTGGGCTTCGACCCCGAGTTCACCCCCAAGGTGGACGAGATCTTCAGCGTGCCGATGCGCAACGCCACGCAGCTGCAGAGCCTGGCCGTCTCCGACTGGGGGCTGAGCCCCACCGACTGGCAGCGCAGCCAGTTCCCGCCCGCCTGGCGCGGCATGATCTCGGTGATCCACGAGGGCATCGACACGCGCATGGTGCGCCCCAATCCCAGGGCGGCGTTCAAGCTCGAGAGCGCCGGGCTCGAGCTGACCCGCGCCGACGAAGTGCTCACCTATGTCGCGCGCAACCTCGAGCCCTACCGCGGCTTCCACGTCTTCATGCGCGCCCTGCCGGCGGTGCTCAAGCGCCGGCCCGAGGCGCGCGTGCTGATCGTGGGCGGGGACGAGGTGAGCTACGGGCGCAAGCCCGAGGGCGGGCCCACGTGGCGCGAGAAGCTGCTCAAGGAGGTGGGTCCGGAGCTCGACCTGGAGCGCGTGCACTTCCTGGGCAAGATCCCCTACCTCGACTTCCTGCGGCTGCTGCAGGTGTCCTCGGCGCACGTCTATCTCACGGTGCCGTTCGTGCTCTCCTGGTCGATGCTGGAGGCGATGGCGGCCGGCTGCCTGGTGGTCGGCTCGCGCACCGCGCCGGTGCTGGAGGTGATGCAGGACGGGGTCAACGGGCTGCTGGTCGATTTTCTGTCGCCCGGGGCGATCAGCGAGCGCATCGTGGAGGCACTCGAGACCCGCGAGGGGCTGGGGCGCCTGCGCGAGCAGGCGCGCCGCACGGTGGTGGAGCGCTACGACCTGCGCAGCGTCTGCCTGCCGCAGCACCTCGCGCTCATCAACACGCTGGTCGCCTCGCGCTAGCCGGCGGCGGCGCCGCGCGCGAGGTGCCGGCGGATGCGCGGCCAGAGGTGGAACGTAGGCCGGATCGTGTAGCGCACCGTAGCGAGCCCCGTCCAGGCCACGGGGTGGCGCGTGCGCAGGTGCAGGAACACGCGCCGGTCGGCGGCCGCCCGCCACCCGGGCATGCGAAGCGCCCACTGCCCCAGCACGTCCTCGGCGCGCGTCTTGTCGATCATCAGGCAGTTGACGTCGACCAGGCCGCCGAGCGAGCGGCGGTGCAGCCCGCGGCCCGGGCCGGCCGAGTCCCAGTGATCCACGCACAGCACCTTGCCGCTGCGCGCATCGACAAAGGCGCGCAGCGAGTACGCCCAGTCGAAGCCGCGCACCGCCGCCGCCAGGCTGCTCAGGTGATTCGGCAGCCACCAGTTGTCGTCGTCGAGGTAGGCGAGCAGCCGGCTGTTGGCGAGGTAGCTGAGCAGCGTGCGCGTCGCGCCGCCGTCGGGCGCATGGTGCAGGCCGCCGTGGCGCCGCGAGGTCGAGTAGCCCGGGTCGAGCAGCAGCGCGCCGACGTGCGCGGGACGCCGGCGCAGCAGCGCGAGCAGCGGCTCGAGCGGCCCCTGCGCCCTGTCCACCCCGATCAGCAGCTGCAGCGTGCCGCGCAGGTCCTGGCGGAAGACCGACTCCACCGCGCGCAGCAGGCTCGGCCGCAGCACGCTGCACATCACGATCGCGACGTCGGACGGGGCCTGCGGGTCGCGGCCCTCGATGCCGTAGAGCGTCCCGATCGAGCGCTGCGCAGCGGGCATGACGGCCATCGGCTCCCTGCCTGGGGTGGGCGCGGATTCTAGCGCGCGCGGCGAGGCGGGCGAGCGCCTTAGAATCGGCCCGATGCGCGCCCCCGGTCGCATGACGGCGCAGCGCCGGCGGCGCGCCCCCTCGCGCGAGCGGCTGTGCTTCTACGACGAGCGGGTGCTCGAGCGCCAGCGCGAGGGCTGGCTCGCGGGCGAGGCACGGCTCAAGCGGCTCGTAGGCGAGCTGCTCGAGGCCGCCGAGGAGGCGCGCGCCGCGCCGGTGCCTTCGCTGCTCGACAAGACGGGGTGCGCGCCGAGCGGCGACCCGCGCGACTACTGGGAGCCGGCGCCTTACTGGTGGCCGGACCCGCGCCGGCCGGACGGCCTGCCCTACGTGCGCCGCGACGGCGTGGCGCGGCCCGAGTCGCGCCTGTACAGCGCCGAGAGCCGGGCCTACGACCCGAGCAGCCGGCAGCGCTTCTTCGACGGCCTGACGCTGCTCGCGCTCGCCTGGTACTTCACGCGCGAGCGGCGCTTCGCGCAGCAGGCGGCGAAGCTCGCGCGCACCTGGTTCGTCGCGCCGCGCAGCCGCATGAACCCGCACCTGCGCTACGCGCAGGTGAGAATGGGGCACGGGGAGGAGGGCACCGGGCCGGGGATCGTGGCGTTTCGCGACCTCGCCCACGTGCTCGACGCGCTGCGCCTGGTGGCGCGCTCGGGTGAGCTGCGCGCGGGCGAGGCGGCGGCGGTGCGCGCCTGGTTCGCGCAGTTCCTCGCGTGGCTGCGGTCCAGCCCGCAAGGGCGCGAGGCGCAGGCGCACCGCAACAACATCGGCACCTGCTACGAGCTCGTGGCGACGGCCGTCGCGCTCTACGTGGGCGAGCAGCGCTTCGCGCGCGCGCGCCTCGCCGCGGCGCGCCGGCGCATCGCCGTGCAGCTCACGCCCGAGGGCGGCCAGCCGCTCGAGGCGGCGCGCACGCGCCCGCTGCACTATGCGCTTTTCAACCTGCATCTGTGGGCGAGCCTCGCGCGGCTCGCGCGCTCGCTCGGCGCAGCGCTGTGGCGCTTCGACGCCGGGGCCGGGCGCAGCCTGGCGAAGGCGCTGACCGCGTTGCAGGCGCGCGCGCGCCGGGACCGCTCGCTGCAGGCGAGCGACCGGGCCCGCCTGCGCGTCGTTACGGCGTTCGCCGCCCCCGGCACGGCCCCGAGCACGCGCGCGCCGATGCGCCCGCACCCCGGCGCGGGCGCGGCGCCCTTCTGGCGCTGCGGCCTGTGAGGCCGCGCCTTTAGGCGAACAGCGTCTCGAACACCCGCCGATGCACGCGCGCGCTCTGGTCCCAGCTGAGCCCCTGCGCGATGCGCGCGGCCGCCGCGGACATCGCCGCGCGCTCGGGGGCGGGCAGCGCGGCGGCGCGCAGCATCGCGTCGGCGAGCGCCACCGGGCTGTCCTCGGCCACCAGGAACCCGGCGCGCGCATCGAGCAGCAGCTCGGCGGCGTCCCCTGCGCCGAAGGCGATCACCGGGGTGCCGAAGCCGAGCGCGAGGATCATCGAGCCGGAGGTGAGCGCGCCGCCCGCCGCGAACACGGCGTAGTCGGCCGCGGCGAAGTAGCGCTGCACCTCGACGTCCGGGACCCGCCGCAGCACGAGCGCGGCGTGCGCACCGCGCGGCTGCAGGCGCAGCCGGCCGCGGTCCTGCGGCAGCACCGGCCCCGCCACCAGGAGCTTGAGCCCGGGCGCCTGCGCGGCGCCGGCCGCCGCGGCCTGCAGCACCCAGTCGAGCCGCTTGTAGGGGCGCAGCATGCCGAAGGCGAGGAACACCGTGTCCGCGGGCGCGTAGCCGAAGGCGCGCCGCGCGGCGTCGCGCCGCGCGCGGAACGGGTACACGCCGGCGTAGTTGCCGTGCGGCGCCACATGCACGCGTCCAGCAAGCGCCGGAAGCTCGCGCTGCAGGAGCTCCCGCCCGGTGAGCGTGTGAACGAAGGCGGCGTGGGCCAGCCGGCTGAGCTCGGCGCGCAGCCACCGGTCGTGCTCGCGATAGACTGGCTCGTGCGTGCCCAGGTTGTGGATCGTCCAGGCGAGGCGGCCGCCGAGGCCGCGGAACTCGCGCGCCAGCGCGAGGAACGCGGCGATCGCCGCGCGCATCCCGGCGGCCGGGCGCACGTCCTTGTAGATCGCGTCCTCCCAGTGCAGGTGGAAGACTGCTCGCGCGCCCGGACGCCGGCGCAGCCAGGCGAGCGCCGCGCGCATCCCGGCGGCGCGGATCTCGAACGGCCCCGCAAGCCGCCGGTAGAGCAGGTCCTGGTAGGGATTGGAGTAGCGCGGAAAGTAGAACAGCCGGACGGTCATGCCGGTGCGGGCGGAGCGCCGTGACGCGAGCGGTGCTGTATCGCATCCTCGGCAACGACCTGCCGCCGCGCCACGCCGCCGGGCAGACGCTCGCGAACCTCGAGTTCGCGCTGCGGCACGAGCCGCCGCTCGAGGACTGCGAGAAGCGCTGGGTGCTCAACCGCATCGCCGACCCCGCGGTAGAGGCGCGCGTCGCGGCGGCGCTCGAGGCGCACGGGCAGGGCTACCTGCGCATCCCGTTCATCGCCGCGGAGTATACGGCCTGCGGCATCGACTTCGAGGGTCTGCCGCCGAAACTGTACTTCCACCGCGCGGGCTTTCGCGCGCTCACGCCGGTGCGCCAGCGGCGCCTGCGCGAGTGGTGCTTCCGGCGCCGCACCCTGTACCTGATGAACAACAACGGCGCGCGCAACGCGGCGCTCGCCGAGGGCCGCGCGCGCGCCGAGTGGTGCTGCCCTTCGACGGCAACTGCTTCTTCACCGCCGCGGCCTGGGGCGAGCTGCGCGCCGGGCTCGAGCACGCCGGCGCGGCGAGGTACCTGATCGTGCCGATGGCGCGCGTGCTGGAGAACGAGCGCCTGCTCGATCCCGGCTACCGGCCCGCGGCGAGCGAAGAGCCGCAGATCGCGTTCCGGCGCGACGCCGCGGAATCGTTCGACGAGACGCTGCGCTACGGCACGATGCCCAAGGCGAGCCTGCTGCACCGGCTGGGCGTGCCGGGCCCCTGGCAGGAGTACGCGCAGCGCCAGCCGCCGCTGGAGCGCATCGACCTCACCCCCTCGCGCGAGGCCGGGCAGTTCGCTCGCGCCGGCTGGGTGGCGCGGCTGTTCTCGGGGCAGGGGCAGGCCCAGTCCGATGACGTGCAGCGCGACGTGCTGCGCCTGAACTCGATCCTTGGCTTCTGCCGGGCTACGCAAGCGCGCGTCCTGCGCGAGACGCTGCCGCCCGAGCGCACCTGCTTTTTCGACCTCGAGGCGCTCGAGCGCGAGCGGCGTGCCTGGCGCGCCGGCGACCCGGCGCTCGCGGCGCTCGGCGCGGCGCTCGAGCGCGAGGCCGGG
>CAZOWR010000126.1:0-8327 GCA_964583645.1 uncultured Enterobacteriaceae bacterium | reverse complement strand
GCTGCGCGCGCCCCCGAGCCGCCGCGCCTCGGCGTCCGGCAGCGCGAGCGCGCCGCACGCGAGCGCGGCGACCAGGCCCAGGACGAGCTTTCTCATGGCGAAGGTCTCCTCGCGCCTATGCTACCGCAGTTTCCAGCCCCGATGCAGCGCCACGACTCCCGCGGCGAGGTTGAAATGCTCCACGCGCTCCAGCCCGGCCGCCTCGAGCATCGCGCGCAGCGCCTCCTGGTCGGGGTGCACGCGGATCGACTCGGCGAGGTAGCGGTACGCGGCCTCGTCGCCGGCGACGTGGCGGCCGAGCCAGGGCAGCACCCGGAAGGAGTAGAAGTCGTAGGCCGGCGCGAGCGGCGGCCACACCCGGGAGAACTCGAGCACCAGCAGCCGGCCGCCGGGCTTGAGCACGCGCACCACCTCCGCGAGCGCGGCTTCCTTGCGCGTCATGTTGCGCAGGCCGAAGCCGAGCGTCACGCAATCGAAGGCGGCGGCGGCGAAGGGCAGCCGCTCGGCATCGCACTGCACCGCCGGCGCGATGCGGCCCGCGTCGCGCATGCGGTCGCGGCCGCGCGCCAGCATTCTCGCGTTGACGTCGCTCATCCACACGTCCGCCCCGCGCGCGGCGAGCGCGCGCGCGAGATCCCCGCTCCCGGTGGCGAGGTCGAGCACCCGCTCGCCCGGGCGCACCCGCGCCACCGCGACCGCGAACGCCTTCCACAGGCGGTGCAGCCCGGCCGACATCAGGTCGTTCATGAGGTCGTAGCGATCGGCGACGCGATCGAAGACGCCGCCCACGCGTGCCGCCTTCTCCTCGGCCGGCACGCGCTCGAAGCCGAAGTCGGCCGGCGCGCTCATGTCCCTAGGCGACCATCTCGTAGGAGACGCGCTCGTAATCCGCGCCGCGCTCGAGCGCCTCGAGCAGGCGCACGCGCAGCGCCGACTCGACGAAGACCTCCACCACGCGCTTGGGCTTGTACCAGCCCGAGGGCAGCACCAGCGTGGGCGGCGCGTTGAGCGCCGCCACCGCGGTGAGCGAGAGCGCCTGCGCGTACTTGGCGTTGACGACATTGAGCCCCGTGGGGCGCACGGCGGTCGCCGCCGGGAGCCCCGGCATGAGCCGCACGCCGGCGTACAGGTCGCCCTCGTCGGACTGGGCGAGCCAGCGCACCTGCCCGAGCATGAAGCTCCTGGAGTCGGCCGTGCGCAGGCCGACGAGCTGGCCGTTGGTGTAGCGCCGGCCCGGGCTCCCGGCCTTGCGCACCATCTTCAGCCCCTGGGTGCTCTCGTCGAGCAGCTGCCAGTGCTCCAGCAGGAAGCCGTGCGCCACGCTGTAATCGTCCTCGTCGCGCGTGCTGACGCGCCCGAAGGTGGCGATCTGCTCGCGTTCGGCCGCGGTGAGCTCCTTGGCCTCGCCCGGCTGGCGGAACACCTTGCCCGAGATGTAGTAGTGGATCGCGGCGATGTCGTTGCAGGCCTGAGCGGCGTCGGTGACACGCTTGCGCTCGGAGGCGCGCGCCGGGCGCGCCTGGCACCACTGGCGGTAGAGGAACACCAGCAGCTGCTCGCAGGAGGGCTGCACGCAGTCCTCCCCGAGCGCGAGCTTGGCCGGGGACTCGCCCTTGCGCAGCAGGCCGATCCGGTTGCGCAGGCTCTTCGCGAGCCCCTGCACGTCGAGATAGCGCGCCCTCGCGGGCGGCGCGACGCCCCGCTCGGGGCAGGCCGCGCCGGCCAGATCCACGGCGAGCGGCGGCGCCTCCTCGCCCTCGGGCGGCTCGGCCACGACGTCGACCTTGTCGGCCCAGCGCTCGAGCAGGTAGGCGACGAAAGTGAGCTGGCGCTGCGAGAGCTCGTTGGGGTTCGCCATGCCCATCAGCACCGCGCGCAGGTAGGCGATGCGGGGCGAGGCGTCCTGCACGTCGCGGTTCAGGTAGTCCTTGACCGCCACCTCGGCGACCTTGAGCCGCTCGGCCTCGCCGTAGACCTGGTGCAGCGCGCGCCACTCGCGCGCCGGGACCTGCCGGTAGGCGCGGTAGTGATGGAACATCTTGAGCCCCGAGTAGGCGAGCACGCGCTGGCAGGCGATCGCCGCCTGTCCCTGCATGCCGGGCTCGGCGGCCCCCTGCAGGCAGCGCAGGTAGCCGAGGCGCATCTGCTCCCAGAGCGCCATGGTGTCCTCGAACAGCGTGCTCTCGGCCTCGGCCATGGGCAGCGCCCGGCTGGTGAAGCGCCGCGCCTGCTCGATCTGCACGAAATTGACGGCCTCGCGCAGCGCCTCCAGGGTCGCGAGCCGGCTCACCGCGCGCGTCCCGCAGCGGTTGAATTCCTCGAGCTGCGCCATCAGCTGCTGTTGGGCCGCGGCGACATTGGCGAGCGGGACGTTCTCGAGCCAGACCTTGGCCGTCGCGGCGTCGGTGAACTCCGGCGCGGCGCCGGCGGCGAGCTCGGGGAGCGCGAAGTCGCTCATGCGGGGGATCGGGGGGTGGCGTCCGGGCGCAATATAGTCGGCTTCGGCGGCCGTGTCACCCGAGGGCGGGCGGCTGCGCGGGCCCGCCGAACACGTCGCGGTAGCTGGCGTAGAAGCTCGCGAGCAGCGTCGCGAGCAGCACCAGAAACAGCGGCGCGAGCAGCAGCATCACGGCAGCCACGCTCAAGGGACGCCCCGCCATCAGCAGGACGGCGCCGAGCACGAGAAACGGGATCACCAGCGCGACCAGGGCGACGGCCAGGCCGTAGCAGAGAAACGCCCGCCAGTTGAGCAGGCAGCCGAAGAAGCTGAAGAACAGCGCCTTCGCCGGCGCCAGGCCGTGCCAGGCGACGAGCACCGGCGCGAACCAGTAGAGCATCATGACCGGCGTGTAGCCGGCCGCGGCCACCAGCAGCGCGTGCATGAACGCGTCGGAGCGCAGCATCGCCTCCTCGGGCCGCTTGCCGTGCAGCATCCAGCCCGCCAGCGCGCCGTCGTCGGCGAGCCCGGTCGCCCAGAGGATCAGCGCGAGCGCGCCGAAGTAGAGGCCCCCGAGCACGAGCTGCGCGCCGGCGCCGCGGCGCAGGCCCGCGAAGAGCAGCTCGACGCCCGGCGAGTCGCCGCGCTGCGCCGCGCGGCTCGCCGCCATGAAGCCCACGGCGAACGCCGGCACCAGCGCGGTCGCCGCCATCACGCCGACGACGGGCAGCACGCTCAGCACGCTCATGATCAGCCAGTAGACGAACACCAGCACCAGCCAGGCAAGCGGCGCGACGCGGAACAGCCGCCAGCCCTCGCGCAGCCAGCGCGCCCCTTGCGCCGCGGTCACGACAGCCGCATTCACGGCGCGCGCCCCTGCGGCGCGAGCCACGGCGCCGGCCCGGCGGCGCGCAGCTCCAGGATGTCGCGGAAGTGCTCGGGGTCGTGCACCCGCACCAGGGCTCCCGGGCGCGGCAGGTGCAGGTCGTGCAGGCGCGAGAGCCAGAAGCGCAGCGCCGCGGCGCGCAGCATCGCCGTCCAGGCGCCGCCCTCGGCCGCGGTGAGCGGCCGCGCCTCGTGGTAGGCGCCGAGCAGGGCGGCGAGCCGACCCGGCTCCAGGCGCCGGTCGCGCGCGGGGTCCACCAGGCACCAGTCGTTGGCGCACACCGCGAGGTCGAAGAGCAGGCAGTCGACGCCCGCGAAGTAGAAGTCGATCACTCCCGAGAGGCGCCCTGCCTCGAACAGCGCGTTGTCGCGGAACAGGTCCGCATGCACCGGACCGCGCGGCAGGTCGGGCAAGCGGAAGCCCGCTGCTGCCGCGAGCTCGCGCTCGAGCAGCGCGCGCCCGGCCGCCTCGAGCCGCGCGCGCAGCTGCGCCGCGACCGCGCGCCGCCACGCGGGGCCGCGCGGGTTCTCGAGGTAGCCGGTGAACGTGCGCCCGGCGAGGTGCAGGCGCGCGAGCAGCCGCCCGAGCTGCGCGCATTGCGCTTGCCCCGGGCGCTCGAGCGAGGTCCCGGGCAGACGGGTCATCAGCGCCGCGGGCTTGCCGTTCAGCGCGGAAAGGTAGCGCTCGGCGGCGTCGGCAACGGGTGCCGGGCAGGGGATACCGTGGCGCGCGAGGTGCGCCATCAGCTCGAGGTCGAAGCGCAGCTCGGCCTCGGGCAGACGCTCGAACAGCGTCAGGACGTAGCGTCCCTGCGCCGTGGTGACGAAATAATTGGTGTTCTCGATGCCGCTTTCGACCGGCTCGAGCGCCTCGAGCGGGCCCACCGCATAGCCCTCTAGCCAGGCCGCGAGCTGGCGCTGCGAGACGGGGGTGTAGACCGACAACTCAGTCGAAGGTCCTGATCGTCCACTGCGGCACCCGCACGCCGCTGTCCAGCGACTCGCGGCGCATCCAGCTGCCGGTGCCGGCGGTGTCGATCAGGTAGTAGGGCGCGCCCCCCGGCGGCGTGATCCTCAGCATCACCACGCGCCCGCCCTCGCGGAACTCCTCGACGAGATCGCCCTCCTGCGGCGCGATGCGCACGCGCGGCTCGTCCGCGGCGGCGTCGCGCACTCCCGGCGGCGGGGGCGGCGGCTCGGGCAGCGGCTCGAGCTTGGGCGGCTGCTGCGCGAACGCCACGCCAGCGCCGCCCAGCAACGCAGCGAGCATCAGGCGTCGCATGGGGTCGATTCTACCAACTCTGACATAATGCCGAACACCCTCCCGGCGGGATTCGCCAGCTTCTCGTGTCCCAGAAAACGCTCCTGCTGGTTGACGGCTCGTCGTACCTCTACCGCGCGTATCACGCGCTGCCCGAGCTGAAGAACGCGCGCGGCGAGCCGACCGGCGCCGTCTACGGGGTGCTGAGCATGCTACGGCGGCTGGCGGCCGATCACAAGGCCGAGGCGCGCGCCTGCGTGTTCGACGCCAAGGGCCGCACGTTCCGCGACGACGCCTACCCCGAGTACAAGGCGAACCGGGCGCCGATGCCCGATGCGCTCGCCGCGCAGATCGAGCCGCTCAGGGAAGCGGTCGAAGCGCTCGGCTGGCCGGTGCTCGCGATCGAGGGCGTGGAAGCCGACGACGTCATCGCCACGCTGGCCAGCGAGGCGCGGCGCGCCGGCTGGCGTTGCGTCATCTCCACCGGAGACAAGGACCTCGCGCAGCTGGTGGACGAGCAGGTGACGCTCGTCGACACGATGTCGAACGAGACGCTCGATGCGGCCGGGGTGCAGAGGAAGTTCGGCGTCACGCCGGAGAAGTTCGTCGACTACCTCGCGCTGGTGGGCGATGCGGTGGACAACGTGCCGGGCGTGGAGCAGGTCGGCCCGAAGACCGCGGCGAAGTGGATCGAGCGCTACGGCTCCCTCGAGGGCGTGATGGCGCACGCCGCCGAGATCCCGGGCGCCCTGGGCGAGAACCTGCGCAGGCGCCTCGACTGGCTCCCCACCGGGCGCAGCCTGCTCGGCGTGCGCCGGGACGTGCCGCTGCCGCTCGCGCTTGACGCGCTCGCGTCGCACGCGGGCGACGCCGGCAAGCTGCGCGCGCTGTTCGCGCGGCTGGGCTTCAAGTCCTGGCTGCGCGAGCTGGAGGGCGAGGCGCCCTCCGGCGCGACGCCGCCGCCCGCGAGCGCGGCACCGGGCGGCGAGGCGCCGCGCCGCCGCTACGCGGCGATCCTGGACGCCGCGGGGCTGGAGGCGCTCGCCGCGCGCCTCGAGGCGGCGGGCCTCGTCGGCTTCGACACCGAGACCACGAGCCTCGAGACCATGGGCGCGAGGCTGGTGGGAATGTCCTTCGCGCTGGGCGAGGACGCCTGGTACCTGCCGCTCGAGCACGCCTACCCCGGGGCGCCGGCGCAGGTCGGCACCGCCGCGGCGCTCGCGCGGCTCAAGCCCTGGCTCCAGAGCGAGCGGCACCGCAAGGTGGGGCAGAACCTGAAGTTCGATGCCCATGTGCTCGCGAACCACGGCGTGCGCCTCGCGGGCATCGCGCACGACACGCTGCTGGAATCTTACGTGCTCGAGGTGCACGAGCGGCACGACATGGACTCGCTCGCGCGCCGGCACCTGGGCTGGCAGACGCTCACCTACGACGAGATCACCGGCAGGGGCGCGGCCCGCATCCCGATTTCCGCGGTCGAGATCGCGCGCGCCACGCAGTACGCGGCGGAGGACGCCGACTTCGCGCTCACCGCGCACGAGGTGCTCTATGCCAGGCTCGCCGCCGAGGCGCGCCTGCTGCGCGTCTACGAGGAGATCGAGCTGCCGGCGATGCAAGTGCTCTTCACGATGGAGAGGAACGGCGTGCTGATCGACGGCGCGAAGCTCCTCGCGCAGAGCCAGGAGCTGGGCAGGGAGATCCTGGCGCTCGAGGGCCGCGCCCACGAAGCGGCCGGAGCGCCGTTCAATCTCGGCTCGCCGAAGCAGATCCAGGAGATCCTGTTCAAGCGCCTGCGCCTGCCGGTGAAGAAGCGCACGCCCTCGGGACAGCCCTCCACGGACGAGGACGTGCTCGCCGAGCTCGCGCTCGACTATCCGCTGCCCAAGCTCATCCTCGAGCACCGCGCGCTCGCGAAGCTCAAGTCGACGTACACCGACAAGCTGCCCCGCAGCGTCGACCCCCACACCGGCCGCGTGCACACCACCTACTCGCAGACCACCGCCGTCACGGGGCGCCTCGCCTCCAACGACCCCAACCTGCAGAATATCCCGGTGCGCACGCCCGAGGGCCGTCGCATCCGCGAGGCGTTCATCGCGCCCCCGGGCGCGCAGCTCGTCTCGGCGGACTATTCCCAGGTCGAGCTGCGCATCATGGCGCACCTCTCGGGCGACGCGGGCCTGCGGCAGGCCTTCGCGCACGGGCAGGACGTGCACCGCGCGACCGCGGCGGAAGTCTTCGGCGTGCCCCCCGGGAAGGTCACGGCGGAGGAGCGCCGCGCCGCCAAGGTGATCAACTTCGGCCTCATCTACGGCATGAGCGCGTTCGGCCTGGCGCAGAACCTGGGCATCGAGCGCGCCACCGCACAGGCCTACATCGACTCGTACTTCTCGCGCTATCCCGGCGTGAAGCGCTACATGGACGAGACGCGAGAGAGGGCGCGCTCGCTCGGCTACGTCGAGACCGTGCTCGGCAGGCGGCTCTACCTGCCGGAGATCAGGTCGGGCTCGCCGGCGCGGCGCCAGGCGGCCGAGCGCGCCGCGATCAACGCGCCGATGCAGGGCACCGCGGCCGACCTCATCAAGCTCGCCATGATCGCGGTGCAGCACTGGCTGGAGCAGAATAAGCTCGGCACGAAGCTGCTGCTCCAGGTGCACGACGAGCTGGTTCTCGAGTCCCCCGAAGCTGAGCTGCAGGACGTGATGCACGCGGTACGCGGGCTCATGCAGGGCGTCGCGCAGCTCGCGGTCGAGCTGGTGGTCGACGTGGGAGCCGGGGCGAGCTGGGACGAGGCCCACTGATCCGCGCGTACGGGCTTCCCTGCTCCCCCGGGCCCGTTGCGCTATGCTATTGAAGGCGCGCAGGTCCGGGCCAACCAAACGGAGGAGGGGTCCATGAGCCAGTCCCGTCGCACTCTCGTCGCGGCCGTCGCCGCGGCATTCGCCTTCGGCGCCGCCTGCAGCGGCAGCGCGGCGGCGCAGAACGTCAACTGGAAGTTCTCCACCTGGGGCAAGCAGCGCGCCTTCACCAAGGGCATCGAGCTGCTCGCCGAGCGCGTCGCCAAGGGCTCGGGCGGGAGCTTTCGCATCACCATCGGCATGGGCGAGCAGTTCTCCAAGGCGCGCGAGAACCTCGACGGCCTCAAGCTCAACGCCATCGACGCGGCGCACTTCTGCAACTTCTACAGCCCGGGCAAGAACCCGGCGTACATGGTGTTCTCGCTGCCATTCCTGCCGCTCGCGGAGTGGGACGTTTCGCTCAAGGTGCGCGAGGCGCTCTTCAAGCACCCGGCGCTGGTGGCCGACATGGACCGCTGGAACGCAATGGCCTACGCGACGACGCTGCTGCCGCAGTACGAGTTCCTCGGCAAGGGCAAGCCGCCGCTGACGCTCGCCGACTGGAAGGGCAGGCGCGTGCGCGCGGGCGGGGGCCTCGGCGACGCCATGGAGGCGATCGGCGCGATCAAGACCACCACCACGGCCACCGAGGTCTACACCTCGATGCAGCGCGGCACCATGGACGCGGCCTCGTTCCCCTTCACCTACGCGCACTTCGCCTACAAGACGCACGAGGTCTCGGACTGGTACACGGCCAACATGTCCCCCGGCACCGCCGAGTGCCCGATCGTGTTCAACAAGGCCTCCTACGCCAAGCTCTCGCCGGCGCACAAGAAGCTGCTCGAGGAGGCGCGCGACGAGGTGAACCAGGCGCAGATCAAGGCCTACGTCGACATCGACAAGAAGAACC
>CAZOWR010000125.1:0-8344 GCA_964583645.1 uncultured Enterobacteriaceae bacterium | reverse complement strand
CCGCCTCACGACGCGAACGAGGCTATCCACTACTCATGAAATATCCGGGCTAGCTCAGGGGGCGGCCGCGATCGCCCTGAGCAGGCGCAGCTCCTCGCGCAGCCGCTCGAGCTCCGAGCGGTCGGCAAACGCCAGGACCCAGTGCGACAGGCGCCCGTCGGCGCCCTGCACCATGCCGATGGTCAGCTCGACCAGCGCCGCCGAGCCGTCGCGGCGCCGCGCGCGCATCTCGACCCGCGCCGGGGCCTGCTCGAACATGCTCGCCGCCCTCTCGTCCTCGGGGAACAGCAGCGTGATCACCGGGCGGCCCAGCACCTCGTCGGCGCGGAAGCCGAAGAACGCCTCGAACGCGGGGTTCACGTAGGTGAGCGGGCGCCCCTTCGCCCCGGCGTCGGCGAGCGCCACCGGAAAGCCGCAGGCCGCGAGCGCTGCCCGGTTCAGGGCGCTGTCGGTGAGCAGCCGGTAGAGCGCCGGCGCCGCCTCGTCCTTGCGGCGCGCGCCGTTGTCGGAGAGCCCCATGCCCGCTTTTGCCACGCACCGGACGCGCGGGCAAGAGGTCGGCGACCCGCGGCGCTGAAAATTTCAGCGAAACGTGAAAAACAGCACGCAAATCAAGCAGCTCTGCGCTGCCTGGCCGAGAG
The DNA here is from genome assembly GCA_964583645.1 of uncultured Enterobacteriaceae bacterium. Classification (GTDB taxonomy): domain Bacteria; phylum Pseudomonadota; class Gammaproteobacteria; order Burkholderiales; family SG8-39; genus RBG-16-66-20. The sequence continues at coordinate 7,703 of CAZOWR010000125.1, read as the reverse complement.
CGAGTAGCAGGCGCGGCGCAGCCGGTTCAGGTCCGCGCTCTCGATCGCCGCGCGCAGGTACCCCATGTTGCGCTCGATCTCCGACTGGTAGAGGTTGCCGCCGTCGAAGTGCGCCTCGGCGAAGCGGTCGGCCGCATCCAGCTTGCGCTGGATGCGCACGCGCGCCACGTACTCGTAGAAGCCGGGCGTCTTGTAGATGAGGTCCTCGGGGGAAGCGTAGCGCACGATCTCCCGGCCGTCGGGCAGCTTCTCGCGCGCGATCTCGCCGTGCACGAACTCCTGGTAGAGGAACTCGCGGCACTTCTCCAGGTACATGCGGTCCGACATCTGGCCGATGAGGTCGGCCGTGCCGACCATGCAGCCGAGCAGGCGGTCCTTCGGATCGGGCACGCGGATGTCGTCGATGTCCATCTCGTAGCCGGTGAAGTGCACCAGCCGCGAGGCGAGCTCCGCCTCGGCGCCGAACCCGAGGCCGGGCAGGTAGCGTGCCAGGAAATCCGCGCTGCGGCTCACGTGCACCTTGGTGAACACCGCGCCATTGCCGATGCCGGCCTCCGAGGCGCGCTTCAGGTAGCCCGAGTCGTGCAGCAGCGCGATCACCACGCCGAGCGCGGCGCGGCGCGGGCCGAGGCGCTCCGCCGCCGGCTGGCTGCGCTCGTGTCCATCGACCAGCCGCGCCATCGCAAGCGTCATGTCGAGCGTGTGCCGCAGGTCGTGGTACAGGGTGTCGCAGGGCAGGTACCCCGGGTAGCGCCCCTCGAACAGCGCCTGCACGTCCCCGAAGGCGCGCCGCAGTGCGTCGCCGAACTCGAAGCCCGGGTAGCGCGCGGCGAACACCTCGCAGACCGCGTCGCGCACCACGCCGGCGTCCTCGACGTTGAAGCGGTTGGCGACGTCGTTCTGGTTCAGGCGGGTCTGCATCCTGCGGGAGCTCGGGCGGGACGGGCGCAAATTATCCCGCCGCCGGCGCGGCGAGGGCAAGAAATTTATCCAGTTGTCGCGCCGCCAAGCCAGGGGGAGCCGGCCGATAAGCCGGGTTCTGTGGGGGACCGCGCCCGCAAGGCGCGACCCCGCGGCAGCCATTCCTCTGGGCCGGGGGTCACCCCCCGGCTCTAGCCACCTACCCGCAAGCTCGGCCGAGCAGGCCTGTGGCGCTCGCGCGCCGGCGCTTGCCTATTTGGTGTTGCTCCGGATGGAGGTTGCCGCGTTTCACCCCCGGGATTTGACTCCCGGGACTCGTCTCTGTGGCCCTGTTCGTCGTGTCGCCACGCCGGGGTGTTACCCCGCATCCCGCTCTGTGGAGCCCGGACTTTCCTCTGCGCCTTGCGACACAGCGGCTGCCTGGCCGACTCCCGCTGCCATTCTACCGCAGTGCAGCGTTGCGACGGCGCGCCGCGAGGCGTAGAAGCAGTTCGAGGCAGCGACTGGCAACGGAGGATTGCATGCGCAGACGTTTGTACTTCCTGCTTCCCGACGTGGAGAGCGCCCGGCAGACCGCGAACGACCTGCTGCTCGCGCGGGTCGACGATCGCCACATGCATTTCCTCGCCCGGCGCGGCACCGATCTGGGCGAGCTGCACGAGGCGAGCTACCTGCAGAAGACCGACCTCCTGCACGGCGCCGGCATCGGGCTGGCGGTGGGCGGATTGGGCGGCCTGGTGCTCGGCGCGGTCATCGTCGCTTTCCCGCCGGCGGGCAATCCGCAGCTGGTCACGGTGCTCATCGCTGCCGTCGTGGGCGCGGTGCTGGGGGCCTGGATGGCGAGCATGGCTGCGGCGGCCGTGCCCAATTCGCGCCTCAAGCAGTTCCAGGACGACATCGCGAAAGGCAAGGTCCTGGTGATGGTGGATATCCCCTACGGCCGCATCGAGGAGGTGCGTGACCTCGTGTTGAAGCGCCACCCCGAGGCGATCGCCGGCGGCCAGGAGACGCGCTTCCCCGCTTTCCCCTGAGGCAGCGTCAGGTGCCGTTCTTCCCCGGCCGGCGGAAGTAGCGCTCGTCGGCGTAGAAAGTCTCGCTGGCGTTGCCGGGGTCCCAGCCCGGAAGCCCGAAGATCGGAAGCGGCGCGAGCGAGCGCGGCGTGGCGTGCGCGGCGAGCGCCGCTGCCGCCTGGCGGTCGGCCGCTTGCGCGGCGGACACGAACAGCGTCTTGCAGGTGATCGCGGGCCGCGGTGCGAGCGCCTGCTCGAGCACCGCGTGCCCGAGGACGAGGACCCGCAGCCGTGCGGCGGCCCGTGCACGCTGCTCCCAGAACAGCTCGCGCCAGCGAAATCCCCGGATCATCGCCTCGAGATCCGGATCGTCGCAGACGACGATCGCTCCGCCCTCGTCGAAGATGGTCAGCATGTCGCGCAGCCGACCGCGCCGCCCGCCCTCGCAGGGCATCGTGGCGGCGTGCAGCGCATTGAGCCGCGCCTTCGTGAGCGGGAACGCGAGCCACGCGAGCGCGTTAAGGAGGTCGTGCCAGTTTCGCGGCCGCGTGTGGACCTCCCCGGTCCGGTGCACGTGGAGCTCGTAACAGGAGTCGGCCGGCGCCGGCGGCACGAACTGCAGCGGCTTTCCCGACTCGGTTCGCAGGTCCGCGCCGGCAGCGAGCGCGCTGAGCTGCTCGTGCGAGGGCCAGCCCTGGCGCGGCAGGCGCTCGAGCCACGGCCGGACGGGGTCGAAGGCCGGGTGCCCGAGCCCCGGGTGCCCGAGCCCCGGGTCGGCGCAAGACGTGGCCTGCCCCTGATTTCCTAGGCCAGCTTCCAAGGCAGGGTCTCGCCGGCCCGCAGCGGCACGAGCGTGCCCTCGCCGAAGGGCAGCGTCTCGGGCACGGCCCACTCCTCGCGCACCAGCGTCACGCTGCCGCGGTTCTGCGGCAGGCCGTAGAACTGCGCGCCGAAGCGGCCGGCGAAGCCCTCGAGACGCTCGAGCGCCCCCGCCTCCTCGAAGGCGACCGCGTAGAGCTCGAGCGCGGCGTGCGCAGTGTACATGCCGGCGCAGCCGCAGGCCGCCTCCTTGGCCGAGCGCGCGTGCGGCGCGCTGTCGGTGCCGAGGAAGAACTTCGGGTTGCCTGAGATCGCGGCCTCGACCAGCGCCTCGCGGTGCTGCTCGCGCTTGAGCACGGGCAGGCAGTAGTGGTGGGGCCGCACGCCGCCCAGGAACAGCGCGTTGCGGTTCATGAGCAGGTGGTGCGCGGTGATCGTCGCCGCCACGTTCTCCCCGGTGACTTCGACGAAGTGCACCGCGTCGCGCGTGGTGATGTGCTCGAACACCACCTTGAGCGCCCGGAAGCGCTCGAGCAGCGGCCCAAGCACCTCCTCGATGAACGCCTTCTCGCGGTCGAACACGTCCACCGCCGGGTCGGCCACTTCGCCGTGCACCAGCAGCGGCAGCCCCACTTCCTGCATGCGCTCCAGCGCGTGGAAGCAGCGCGACAGGCGCGTCACGCCGTGCTCCGAGTGGGTGGTGGCGCCCGCCGGGTAGAGCTTGACCCCGTGGACCCGTCCCGAGAGGCGGGCGCGCGAGACCTCCTCGGGCGCGGTGTCGTCGGTGAGGTAGAGCGTCATCAGCGGCTCGAAGTCCGAGCCCGCAGGGCGCGCGGCGAGGATGCGCTCGCGGTACTCGAGCGCATCCTGCGTCGTGCGCACCGGAGGCGAGAGGTTCGGCATGACGATGGCGCGCGCGAAGCGCCGCGCGCTGTCGGCGAGCACCGCGCGCATGGCCGGCCCGTCGCGCAGGTGCAGGTGCCAGTCGTCGGGCCGTGTCAGCGTGATCCGGTCCACGGCGCGATTCTACTTGGCGTGCTTCAGCGCCGCGCGGTACAGGTCGCGTCGCGGCACGCCGCTGATGCGCGCGGCGATGCGCGCCGCGTCGCTCGCCGGCAGCGCCTCGAGCAGCAGCGCGAGCAGGCGCTCGGCGTCGCGCGCGCGGGCGGGGGCGGCGGGCGCGGCCGGCGCGAGCACCAGCACGAACTCGCCCTGCCGGCGATGCGCATGCGCCGCGAGCCAGGCCGGTGCCTGCCCCAGCGGCATGCGCGCCACCTCCTCGAACTTCTTGGTGAGCTCGCGCGCGATCACGATCTCGCGCTCCGCGCCGAAGCGCCCGAGCAGCGCCGCCACGGTCTGCGCGACCCGGTGCGGCGCCTCGTAGAGCACCACCGGCCAGGGCCCCTCGAGCGCCTCGAGCGCGCCGGCCTCCGGGGCGAGGAATCCCGCGAACAGGAAGCCGCCGGCGGCGAAGCCGGCGGCGGAAAAGGCCGCCACCGCGGCGCTCGGCCCCGGCACGGGCACCACGCGCAAGCCCTCGCGGTGCGCGGCCGCGACCAGCCACGCCCCGGGATCCGAGACGGCGGGCGTGCCCGCGTCGCTCACCAGGGCGACGTTCCTCCCGGCGCGCAGCTCGGCGAGCAGCTTCGCTCCCGCGGCGCGCTCGTTGTGCGCGTGCACCGCCACCGTGCGCGCGGCGATGCCGTGGCGCGCGAGCAGGGTCCGCGTCCTGCGCGTGTCCTCGCAGGCGACAACGTCGGCCGCGCGCAGGGTGTCGAGCGAGCGCGGGCTCGCGTCGGCGAGGTTGCCGATGGGCGTGGCGACGACGTAGAGGATGCCTGGCACGGGTCAACCGGAGGGAGATTGGTCCGTTAAGCCTGCCATGAACCGGGCCGGCGCGCGAGCCGAGGACCTGTGCGCGCAATTGCTCGAGCGCTCGGGCCTGCGGGTGCTGGCGCGCAACTGGCGCTGCCGCCACGGCGAGATCGACCTCGTCGCCGAGGAGCGCGGCACGCTCGTGTTCGCCGAGGTGCGGCTGCGCAGCAGCCGCCGCTTCGGCGGCGCCGGGGAGAGCGTGACGGCGGCGAAGCGTGCGCGCCTCGTGGCGGCGGCGCGCCTTTTCCTGTACGGCCGCCCCGAGGCGGACTGCCGCTTCGACGTGCTGCTGCTCGACGGCCTCGCGCCGGACCGGATCCGCTGGATCCGCAATGCGTTCGACGCTTAGCGCGCTCGCCCTCGCCCTCGTCCTGGCAGCACCCTGCCACGGCCAGCAGGTGCGCCTCCTGGTGCAGAGCTCGCCGCTCGCGGGGTTCCGCTACGGCGAAGCGGCCGAGGTGTGGCCGCAGTTGCGCCTCGGCGACGAGCTGGGGCTGGTGCGCGAGGCCGACAATCCGCACGACGTCAACGCGGTGCGGGTGGAGTGGCGCGGACGCAAGCTCGGCTACGTCCCGCGGCGCGACAACGCCGCGATCGCCTGGGGGCTGGACCGCGGCGCACGGTTGCGCGCGCGTGTGACGCGGCTCGATGAGCACCCGAACCCGGCGCGCCGCGTCGAGTTCGAGGTGTACATCGAGTAAAATGCGCGCATGGGTCACGCCGAGCCGGCGCAGGAGCTCGCAGCGCGCATCGCGGCGCACTTCGCCGACAGCGCGCAGCTCAAGCTGGCGGCGGCGCAGCCGCTCGCCGCGCCGCTCGCGCGCGGCGCAACGCTGATGGCCGCGGCGCTGGCGGCGGGCGGCAAGGTGCTCGCCTGCGGCAACGGCGGCTCGGCGGCCGATGCGCAGCATTTCGCCGCCGAGCTGGTCAACCGCTTCGAGCGGGAGCGCGCGCCGCTCGCGGCGATCGCGCTCACGACGGACAGCTCCGCGCTGACCTCGATCGCCAACGACTACGGCTACGAGCAGGTGTTCGAGAAGCAGGTCCGCGCCCTGGGCAGGAAGGGCGACGTGCTGCTCGCCATCTCCACCAGCGGCAACTCCCCGAGCGTGCTCGCGGCGATGCGCGCGGCGCGCAGCCTCGGGCTCGCGCAGGTGGCGCTCACCGGCCGCGGCGGCGGCAAGATGGCGGGGCTGCTGGCCGCCGGCGACGCGCACGTCTGCGTGCCGCACGACCGGACCATGCGCATCCAGGAGGTGCATCTGCTCGCGCTGCACTGCCTGTGCGACGCCATCGATTTCCAGCTCTTCGGAGACAAGAAGTGACCAGGATGAACCGCAATGGACTGCTCGCGGTCCTCGTGACCGCATCGGCGGCGCTCGCCGGCTGCGTCGAGATGGCTGCGGTCGGCCTTGGCGCCGCCGCGGTCGCAAGAGAGGACCGGCGCACGACCGGAACGCTGGTCGAGGACGAGGGGATCGAGCTGCGCGCCACCAATCGGATCGGGGAGCGCTTTCGCGACAAGGTGCACATCAATGTCACCTCGTACAACCGCAATGTCCTGCTCACGGGCGAGGCCCCCGATGCGGCCACGCGCGCCGAGGTGGAGAAAATGGTGCGCGCGGTGCCGAACGTGCGCGGCCTCACCAACGACATCCAGATCGCGGGCAACGCCTCGCTCGGCGCCCGCTCGAACGACGCCTTCATCACCTCCAAGGTGAAGGCGCGCTTCCTCGACTCGGGGACGATCAACCCGATCCAGATCAAGGTCGTGACCGAGGCGGGGGTCGTCTACCTTCTCGGCCTGGTGACCGAGGCGGAAGCCGCAGCGGCGGTCGAGCTCGCGCGCACCACCGGCGGCGTGCGCAAGGTGGTGAAGGTGTTCGAGTACTGCAAGCCGACCGACGAGGCCTGCCGCCCGCGCGAGGCGCCCAAGTCCGGCTCCTGACCGGCGCGGTGCTGCCCCCGGCTTTCGAGCGCAAGATCCGCGCCCCCGAGGTTGCCGGGCGCTGGGCGCGCGGCGCCGCGCGGCCCCTGGTGTTCGCCAATGGCGTGTTCGACCTGCTGCATCGTGGTCACGTCACCTACCTGGCGCGAGCGCGCGCGCTCGGCGCGGCGCTCATCGTGGCCGTGAACGGCGACGCCTCGGCGCGGCGCCTCGGCAAGGGCGCCGGGCGGCCGCTCAACGCGCTCGAGGACCGCATGGCGCTCGTCGCCGCGCTGGAGTCGGTCGACGCGGTCACCTGGTTCGAGGAGGACACGCCGGAGGCGCTGCTCGCCGCGTTGCGGCCCGAGGTGCTCGCCAAGGGCGGCGACTGGCCGGTCGATCGCATCGTCGGCGCCCAGGCAGTGCTCGCGCGCGGCGGGCGCGTGGTCTCGATCCCGTTCGAGCATGAGCGCTCCAGCACCGCGCTCATCGAGCGGATCAGGGCAGGGTGAGCTCGAAGAACATCGCGCCCGGCGTCGGGCTCGCCGAGTAGGGCCCGCGGCTGCGGAATCCCAGCGCACGGTAGAGCGCGATCGCCTCGCGCATCTTGGGCAGCGTGTCGAGCACGAGGCGCCGGTAGCCCGCGGCGCGCGCCGCCTCGATCGCCGCCAGCGCGAGCGCGCGGCCGAGCCCTGTGCCGCGCAACGCCGGCCTCACGTAGAGCCGCTTCATCTCGGCGGATTCGGCGTCGTGCCGGCGCAACGCCACGCAACCGGCTCCCCCGCCCCCGAGCACGAGCACGCCGCCGGGGGGCGCGTACTCCCCGGGAAGCTCGTCCAGCTCGCGCGCGAAGCCCGCGAAGCAGCAGGGCTCGGCGACGCCTTGCGCGTACTCGCGAAACAACGCCCTGACGAGCTCGAAATCCGCGGGCTCCCGGGCCGGAAGGATTTGCGGCGCGGCGCCTCTTGCTCCCATACTATCCGCATACTATCGCCATGCGGCTGCAGCAGCTCAAGATCGACTACCAGGCGGGCGAGGACCGCCTGCTGATGCTGCTCTCGACGAGCGACGGAGCCGAGGTGCGCATGGGGCTGACGCGGCGCTTCGTGAAGCTGCTCTGGCCGCTGCTGGTCAAGCTCGCCGAGGAGGCG
>CAZOWR010000124.1:0-8358 GCA_964583645.1 uncultured Enterobacteriaceae bacterium | reverse complement strand
CGAGAGCAGCGCCGCGAAGGCGCCGAGCGCGGCGAGCGCCACGCGCAGCGCCGCTTCGGCTTCCTCCCAGGGCACGGCGCGAGGCGCTCAGCGCAGCGTCAGCGTCCCGCCGTCCATCCTGCCGCTGTACTTCCTCCCGCCGGCGGTGAAGCTGACGTCCTCGCCCCGCACCTGGCCCGTGAGGACGAAGGCCTTGCCCGCGGTGCGCAGGGTCCCGGAGAGGTCCTGGAACTGCTGCTTCAGCTCGAGCTCGCCCTGGGGCAGCCGGTAGCTGCCGGCCACCTTCGCGGGCACGATCCACAGCAGCGCCTTGCACCAGGAGGTCTCGCAGCTCTCGCCGGTGATGTCGGCGGTCGCGTCCGGCTTCCACTCGCCCATGTCGAAGGTGTTGGAGACGATGCGCGTGCCGGGCCTGAGCTCGAGGATCTTCGGGCGCAGCTTCATGTTGATGTCGGGCAGCAGGAACATGGTGATGACGCTCGCCGGCGAAAGGTCGGTCTCGAAGAGGTCGGCCTTGACGAAGCTCGCCTTGCCGGCGACGCCGGCTTTTTCGGCGTTGCGCTTGGAGAGCTCCACCATGTCCGGGTTGTACTCCACGCCGAGCGCGCGCGCGCCGCGCTTGGCGGCGGTGATCACGGTGCGGCCGTCCCCCGAGCCCAGGTCCATGACGAAGTCGCGCGGCGTGACCTTCGCCATGTCGAGCATCTTGTCGACCAGCGCCTGCGGGGTGGGCACCCAGACGACGTCCTTGCCCGGCTGGCCCGACTCGGGCGCGTAGGTCGAGGGCGCCTTCTTCGCCTGCGCGAGGGCGGAGGCGGCGAAGGTTGCGCCGAGAAGCAGGGCGAGGCCGGTGCGAAGGGCTGCGGACGAGAGCATTTCAGGGGTTCCGGTTGTCGAGAGGCCGGTAGACTACCCGAACTGGCGCAGAATGACGCTTCCTCGCTGCGGGAAAAGCACATGCGAATCGCAATTCCGACCTTCCTTTTCGCGGCGGCGCTGGCGGCCTCGCCCGCCCTCGGCGAGGAGCCGAGCGAGGAGATGCGCCAGGGCGCGAGCATCATCGCCCGGGTGGAGGCGCTGCTGGCGAAGGACGACCTCAAGGGATTCTGCGCCGCGGTCCACAAGTCCCCCGCCTACGCGGGCTATGCCTCGCGCGCCTGCCAGGCGGGCGTCAAGGCGAACGTGAGGCAGGCCGAGGAGTGCACCGAGGCGCGCATCGCGCTGCAGGTGGCGGCAGACCACGAGGAATGCGTTGCCATGCCGCCGGAGGCGTTCGCGCAGCGCAAGCAGGACTTCGGCGAGGGCCGCGCCCGCTTCCTGCAGGACCTCGCGGCGCGCGGCGTGGACGGCGAGAAGCTGATCGCCGAGGAGCGGGCGAAGCTGCGCTAGCCGCCGTAGGGCCGGGTGATGATCTCGAGCAGGTGCCCGCTCGGGTCCTGGAAGTAGACCCCGCGCCCGCCGTCGTGGCGGTTGATCTCGCCCTCGCGCGTGCGCCCCGGATCGGCCCAGTGCTTCAGGCCGCGCGCCTTGACGCGGCCGAAGATCAGGTCGAACTCCGGCTCGGAGACGAGGAAGGCGTAGTGCTGCATGGTGATCTCGGTGCCGGGATCGACGTCGAGGAAGTCGAGGTTGACCTCGTTGGCCACCGTGACGCAGAGGAACGGGCCGAAGCTCACCGGCGCGGGCAGGCCGAGGACCTCGCTGTAGAACTCGGCCGCTGCGCGCCGGTCGAGCGAGCGGACGATGGTGTGGTTGAGCCTGACCGCCATCACCGCGCCGGCACGATCACGGTGAGCTCGCGCAGGATGCCGCCTTCCTGCACGCTGCCGCTCACGCTGCCCTCGCCGCGCATGCGGCGCTCGCAGTACTCGCGCTCCTCCGCCCGCTTGTGCCAGGCGCAGCGCGCGAGGCGGTTCTGCGCGTAGTCGGCGTTCTCCTCCGCGAGCGTGCCGCGGCGCGCCTCGATCTGCGCTGCACCCGCCTCGCGCAGGCAGGTCTTGCGCTCGTCGCCGGACTTGCCGGCGCACAGGGCGCGCTCCTCGAGGTAGCGCTGGTGGATCTCCTGCGCGCGGCTCGGGTCTGCGGCCGAGGCGGGGAGGGCGAGCGCGCCGAGCGCGCACAGCGTCACCAAACCGTAGCTTCCGGGCGACATGAGCACCTCCTGCGAGTGTCTTGCCATCCTCGTTGGACCACCTGCCGGCCCGCGGGTTGCGTCAGGCGCGTTTCCGTCCTCATCGCTACGAGCGGATCTGGCCAAGCAGCAAACCGAAGAGCACGCTGCCCGCGTCCCCGAGCTCGGACACGATCCCGTAATGGTGCACCCCGGCGATCTCGTGCGCGCTCACCTCCGGCAGGTGAGCGCCCCAAGCGGCGGCGAGGTCGCGCGACTGCTTCCGGAACGCCGCTGTCTCGAGCGCTCCCGCGGCCACGGCGAGCCGCGTTACGGCACCCGGCCGCAGCAGGAGCGGGCTGTTGCGCGCCGCCGCCGGCGCATCGAGCCGTAGATCGTCGTTCGCCCTCGTGTGCCGTATCGGGCGCAGGTCGTAGATGCCGCTCAGGAGGAACGCGCTGCGGGCCTGCGTCGCGCCGTTCAGCCCCGCGACGAGCATGGCCGCGAGCTGGGCCCCCGCCGACCATCCCGACAGGTGGATGCGCTCCGGATCCACGCCATAGCTGTCGGCGTGGGCGCCGATCCAGGTGAAGCCGGCGCGGACATCCTGCACGATGTCGTCGAGCGTGGCCTGCGGGCACAGCGAGTAGCTCGGGATCGCGACCGAGACGCCGCGGGCGACGAGCGGCTCGGCGAGGAAGCTGAAGTCCGACCGGTCCATCGTGCGCCAGTAGCCGCCGTGGACGAAGACCAGCAGCGGCACGCGCCTGCCCGCAGCGCGGAAAAGGTCCAGCTTCTGGCGCGGCCCGGGCCCGTAGGCCAAGCCAACCGCCGCAGCGAGCCGGGCGCGGGCAGCCGCACTGCGCCCGCGCCAGTCGGCGAAGTACCGCGGGTGGTCCGGGAACGCCTCGCGCAGGTTGTAGTCGCGCTCCAGCTCCTCCGACCACTCGGCGTTCCAGCCCTCCCGGGCGGCGGTGCCGTGGCTCATGCGGCTCTAGCGGTTGCCCCAGTGCACGAACCGGCGCTCGAGCGCCGCGATCACGCGCTCGATCGCGAAGCCGATCAGGCCGATCAGCATGATGCCCACGTACACGACGGGAATGCGGAAGAACGTCGCGGCGTCCATGATCATGTAGCCGAGACCGCTCTGCGCTGCGACGAGCTCCGCGGCGACCACCACCGCCCAGCTCACCGCCGCGCCGATCCTGAGGCCCGCGAAGATGTACGGCAGGGATTCCGGGAGGATGACGTGCATGAAGAGCTGCCGCTCGCTTACCCCCAGGCTCTGGGCGGCGCGGATGAGATCGGCGGACACCGAGCGCACTCCGGCTGCAGCGTTTACCGTGACGTAGAGGAACGAGGTGAGCGAGATGAGCAGGATCTTCGAGAACTCGCCGATCCCGAACCAGAGGATCACCAGGGGGATGTAGGCGATGACCGGTATCGGGCGAAGCGCGGCGAGAAAAGGGGTGATCAAGGCATGCAACCTCTCGCTGTACCCGATCGCAAGGCCCAGCGGCACCGCGATCGAGGCGCCAACGGCGAAACCGACGAACGTTCGCGCCAGGCTCGCCAGCAAGTGCGAGTGCAGCGGAGTCCCGATGTAGCCTTGCCCCACAAGTACCGCGGCTTGCACGGCGATGTCGGTGGGTGAGGGCAGAAATCGCCTGTCGATCCAGCCGCCCTCCGTTACGATTGCCCAGAGCGCAAGCACGCACAGGACCGAGAGTGCGCTCAGGCGAAAGAGTCGCCACGACATCAGGCCTGGCTCTCGGCGCTGAACTGCTTGAGGGTCTCTTCGCGCACCATGTCGAGGATCGACGCCTTCGCCCGGATGAAGTCGCGCCCCGTCCGGATGTGCGGATCGAACCGGTCGCCCGTGAAGTCGACCTGGAGGACGTGCTTGACGCGGCCCGGGCGGAACGTGAACACGACGACGCGCGAGGACAGGTAGATCGCCTCGTCGATCGAGTGGGTGACGAAGAGGATGGTCTTGCCCGAGCTCTGCCAGATCCTGACCAGCTCCTCCTGCATCATCTCCCGGCTCTGGGCATCGAGCGCGCCGAACGGTTCGTCCATGAGCAGGATCTCGGGGTCGTTGGCGAGCGCGCGGGCGATCGCGGCGCGCTGCTTCATGCCGCCGGAGAGCTCGTAGGGGAAGCGATTCCTGAACCGCGTCAATCCTACCAGCGCGAGCAGCTGGTCCGACCGCTCCCGGCGCTCGGCGACCCGCACCCCGCGCATGCGAGGCCCGAACTCGACGTTCTCCTGCACCGTGAGCCAGTTGAAGAGCGCGAAGCTCTGGAACACGACGCCGCGGTCGCGCCCGGGGCCGGATACCGGCGCACCCGCGACCCGGACCTCGCCCGCGGTCGGCGGGATGAACCCCGCGACAATCGAGAGCAGTGTCGTCTTGCCGCAGCCGGAGGGCCCGACGATGCTCACGAGCTCGCCGGGCGCGATCGCGAGGCTGACGTCCTCCAGCGCGGAGACGGTTTCCGCGTTGCGGCTGTAGCGATGCGAAAGGCGCTCGACCTGGATTCGTGCGTGTTCGGCGCCCGGCATCGCTCCCCGACGCTACTTCCTCTTCGCGTACCTTACAAGGTGGCTCGAGTCGATCGCCTGCTTGTAGTCGGGCACCGCCTTGATGATCCCCGCCGCTTTCTGGAACTCCGCGTTTTCGGTCATGATGCCCGCGATGCCCTTGCCCGCGGCGATGCTGCGCGGATCCATCGTGTAGGGATACGTCGCGGCGAGGGACTCGGCGTTGCTCGGCCAGCTCGCTCCCTTGGTGAAGACCTCCAGCACGTGCTCCTCGGTCAGCGCGAGCTCCTTGGCGACGGCGGCGGCTGCCTGCTTCGGCTGCTGCTTGATGCGCGCCGCGGCGGCATCGAGCACGGCGAGCAAGCGCTGCATGGCCTCCGGGTTGGCCTTGAGCCACTTCTCGCGCGCCGCCCACAGGATTCCCACCGGAAACCCGACGTCCCGGTCGGTCGCGATGAGCACTCCGCCCTGGCGCTTGAGCAAACCCATCCAGGGCTCCCAGTACCACGCGGCAGGCACGTCGCCCTTGGTGAACGCCGGGATGAGCGCGGTGACATCGATGTCGACGATTCGGACGTCGTTCGGCGAGAGCTTCGCGAACTCCAGCCCGCGGAGCAGCGCGGTGTGCGCGGACGAGCCGCGCTTGGTCGCGACCGACTTGCCGCGCAGGTCGGCGAGGGACTTGATGCCGGAGTCGGCGCGCGCGACCAGGCCCTCCGCCCCGGCGGCGTCGTTCTCGATCGCCACGACCTTGATCGGGATGCCCTGGGCGATGCCGGTCGTCGCCGGCTGGAAGCCCATGAATCCGATATCAATGCTCTCGGACTGGAACGCGGCGAAGAAAGGCGGGCCCGCGGTGAACTTGGTGAGCGAGAGGCGCAGCCCTTCCTTCTCGAACATCTTTTCGGCCACTCCGATGAAGTAGCGCGCCCCGTTCATGGTCGGCTGCCAGCCCATCTTGACTTCGATCGGGGCCTTGCCTTGTGCTGCGGCCGAGGCGACCCAGCACAGCGCGGCTGCCGCGATCACCGTTCGGTGCGCGAATCTCGACAAGGCATCCATGGCTCCTCCTTGCAGATTGAGAGGGATCGGCCCTCAGGGTATACCTGCGATCATTGCGTGATTGATATAATTTTCCGAGCAATCAATGCGTGCACGTTATTGAACGGTGAGGCGATACGAGCTTCGGCACCTGCAGGCGTTCCTCGCGCTGGCCGACACCCTGCATTTCCGTCGCGCCGCCGAGCGGCTCCACGTCTCGCAGCCCGCTCTGAGCAGGACCATACGTCAGCTGGAGTCGGCGCTCGGGCTGCGGCTGGTCGCGCGCGACAGCCGGAACGTGACGCTGACCGCCCCCGGGGACGAGCTGCGGAACCTGGGCCGCAAAGTGCTAGAGCAGCTGGACGAATCGGAGCGGATGGCGCGAATGGCGGAGCACGGCCAGGTGGGCCGGCTCGTCATCGGCTACATCGACTTCGCGTTCGGCGGCCATTTGCCGGCAGCGCTCCAGCGGTACCGTCAGGCGAATCCTTACGTCCAGATCGAGCTCGTGCGCGTCGGAACGGATCAACAGAGGGATTCGCTGGTCTCGGGCGAGGGCATCGACGTCGGATTCGTCCTCGGGCGATTTTCGGCGCCGGACATCGAGTGCTGCGTTTCCACCCGCCTGCGAAGCGTCGCCGTGCTGCCGAGCGAGCACCGCCTGGCCGGCCGCCGCGCCATCAACCTCCGGGAACTGCTGGCCGAGCCAATGGTCATCGGGTCGGCCCATGAATGGGCGGCGTTCCGGCGCATCCTCGTCGACAATGCGTTGCGCCTCGGCTTGCGGCCGAACATCGTCCAGGAAGCCCCGTCGAGCGAAGTCATCTTCGCCCTCGTAGCCGCAGGCATCGGCGTTTCCGTCTACGCGGTGAGCGAAACCCCTCTGGTTCGAAGCGGGGTCACCGTGGCCAGGCTGGGCGGCATGCGCGGCGACATCGACGTCTATGCCGCGTGGAACAGCCGGCGCCTGAGCCCGGCTGCGCGCCGTTTCGTTGAAGAAGTGATCCGGCAGTGAACGCCAGTCGGATCGAGCCGGCCCCTCGCGGCACCGTGGCGCAGTGCAGCACGCGGGAATTCCCGCCGCCCGCCGGTGTACGCGCTACCATCAGCGGGATCTCCTGGGGGGAGGACATGCGACCCGAACTGCTGGCGCTCGCCGCGAGCCTGTCCGCGCGGGGCGAGCGCTTCGCGCTGGTCACCGTGGTGCGGCGCGAGCCGCCCAGCTCGGCGCGCGTGGGGGACACCGCGCTGGTGACCGAGGCGGGCGGCTATCACGGCTGGGCGGGCGGCGGCTGCACGCGCGAGACGGTGGTGCGCGAGGCGCGGCACGCCATCGCCGAGGGCGAGTCGAGATTCCTCAGCCTTTCGCCCGACACCTCCGCCGCGCCGCGCGCCGGAATGATCCCGCTCGCCATGACCTGCGACAGCGGAGGCACCGTGGAGATCTACGTAGAGCCCGTGCTGCCCCTGCCGCGCCTTTTTCTCTTCGGCGCCTCGCCGGCGGTGCGCTGCCTGGCGCGCATCGCCCATGCGATGGGCTACCGCGTAGACGTAGTCCACCCGGACGCCGCCGCGGCCGATTTCCCGGACGCGCAGGGCGTGCAGCAGGCGTTCGTCCCGGAAGCCCTGCCCGAGGGCGCGCACGTCCTGGTCGCGACCATGGGCGACGACGACCTCGAGGTGCTGCACTCGGTGCTCGCGCGCCGGCCGGCGTACGTCGGCGTGATCGCCAGCCGCAAGCGCTTCGAGCAGGTGCGCCGCGAGCTGCGCTCGCGCAGCGTGCCGGAGGCCGCGCTCGAGTCCGTGGCGGCACCTGCCGGCCTGGACATCGGCGCGCGCACCCCCGAGGAGATCGCGCTCAGCGTGATGGCGCAGATCGTGGAGCGGCGGCGCAAGGCGCCGCGCGGGCCCGTCATCAGGCAAGAGAAGCCAGCCGAAGCGGTGGACCCGATCTGCGGCATGACGGTCAGCGTGGCCGGCGCACGCCACACCGCGGAAGTGAAGGGCGTGGCCTACTACTTCTGCTGCGCGGGCTGCCGCAGCAAGTTCCTCGCCGCCGCGGCCGCATGAACACAGGAGGACACCGATGATTCCCGCACCGTTCGACTACCACCGCGCCGGCACGTTGGAGGAGGCCGTCGGCCTGCTTGCGCGCTACAAGGACGACGCCAGGCTGCTCTCGGGGGGCATGAGCCTGCTGCCGACGCTCAAGCTGCGGCTCGGCTCGTTCGGCCACCTGGTCGACATCAGCCGCATTGCGGGCTTCGAGTACATCAGGGAGGAGAAGGACGCGGTGCGCATCGGGGCCGGCACGCGCCAGTGCACGCTCGAGCGCTCCGAGCTCGTCAAGTCGAAGTACGGGGCGCTGGCCGACGCGGTGCCGCTGATCGCCGACCCGCTGGTGCGCAACCGCGGCACCATCGGCGGCAACGTCGCCAACGGTGACCCGGCCAACGACCACCCGGCGATCATGATCGCGCTCGGCGCCGAGCTGGTGGCACGCGGGCCCAAGGGCGAGCGCGCCATCCCCGCGAATCGGTTTTACAAGGAACTTTTTGTTACCGATCTCATGGCCGACGAAATCCTTGTCGAGCTGCGCCTCCCCGTTCCGCCGCCGCGCAGCGGCAGCGCCTACCGCAAGCTCAAGCGCAAGACCGGCGACT
>CAZOWR010000123.1:0-8422 GCA_964583645.1 uncultured Enterobacteriaceae bacterium | reverse complement strand
GGTCGACCTTGTCGCTCGTCATCAGCTTCTCGTAGGTGCGCACCACCGTCTCCATCGTGCTGCGGTCGTCAACCCCGACCAGCTCGACCTTGCGCTTCTTGCCGCCGCCGACGGCGAGGCCGCCCGCGGCGTTCACCTGCTCGGCCCACATGATGTAATTGGGCTCCTGCGTCACCTGCGCGCCCGGGGCCCAGGGGCCGGTGCGCGCGATCGCGTAGCCGATGGTGATGGGCTTGTCCTGCGCGGCCGCAGGCCACGCGAGCACCGCCAGCAGCGCGGCGAGCAGCGCCTTCGAGCGTGTCATTCCCGGCATGATGCGTCCTCCTCCGAAGGAATCAAATTCTCTCAATCTTTTCAAGGCACTTTACGCACCCCGGCGCATCCGTGTCAAGCGCGTTTGTTTGGGCTCCAAACAAATCGCGCGGAGCGCGGCGCTACAATGAAGCGGTCCCGCGAAGGAGTTCCCCCGATGAACGCACCCGCCCAGGCCGGACTGCCGGCCGTTTCGCTCAAGGACCCGGCGCTGTTCCGCGAGCGGTGCTACGTGGACGGCGCCTGGATCGGCGCCGCCGGAGGCGCGAGCTTCGCCGTGACCGATCCCGCGAGCGGCGAGCGCATCGCGGCAGTGCCCGACCTGGGCCCGGGAGAGGTGCGCGGCGCAATCGAGGCGGCGCACGCGGCCTGGGCACCCTGGCGCGCGAAGACCGCCAAGGAGCGCGCCGCGATCCTGCGCAAGTGGTTCGACCTCGTCATGGCCAACCAGGAGGACCTGGCGCAGATCCTCACCGCGGAACAGGGCAAGCCGCTCGCGGAGGCGCGCGGCGAGATCGCCTACGGCGCCTCGTTCATCGAGTGGTACGCGGAGGAAGGCAAGCGCGTGTACGGGGACGTCATCCCGCGGCACCAGGCCGACAAGCGGCTGCTCGTCCTCAAGCAGCCGGTAGGGGTGACCGCGGCGATCACGCCGTGGAACTTCCCCATCGCCATGGTGACGCGCAAGGTGGCGCCGGCGCTCGCCGCCGGCTGCACCGTGGTGCTCAAGCCCGCCGAGCAGACGCCCCTCTCGGCGCTCGCGCTCGCCGAGCTCGCCGGGCGCGCGGGCATGCCGAAGGGGGTGCTCAATATCGTCACCACCAACGACCCCGCGGCGGTCGGCGCGGAGCTCACCTCGAACCCGCTGGTGCGCAAGATCACCTTCACGGGCTCTACCGAGGTGGGGCGCATCCTCATGCGCCAGGCCGCCGACCAGGTGAAGAAGGTCTCCTTCGAGCTGGGCGGCAACGCCCCGCTCATCGTCTTCGACGACGCGGATCTCGAGGCCGCGGTCGAGGGGGCGATCGCCTCCAAGTACCGCAACGCGGGGCAGACCTGCGTGTGCGCCAACCGCATCTACGTGCAGGAGGGGATCTACGACGCCTTTGCGCGCAAGTTTTCCGAGAAGGTCGGCGCCTTCAAGGTCGGCCCGGGCACCGAGCCGGGGGTGGTGATCGGCCCGCTGATCGACGCGCAGGGCCTCGCCAAGGTCGAGGGCCACGTGGCGGATGCCACCG
The DNA here is from genome assembly GCA_964583645.1 of uncultured Enterobacteriaceae bacterium. Lineage (GTDB taxonomy): Bacteria > Pseudomonadota > Gammaproteobacteria > Burkholderiales > SG8-39 > RBG-16-66-20. The sequence continues at coordinate 6,872 of CAZOWR010000123.1, read as the reverse complement.
CCAAGGGCGCGCGCGCGCTCACGGGGGGCCGGCGCCATGCACTGGGGGGCCTTTACTACGAGCCTACGGTGCTCACGGAGGCCAACGAGTCGATGCGCCTCGCCGCCGAGGAGACCTTCGGGCCGGTGGCGCCGCTGTTCCGCTTCCGCACCGAGGAGGAGGTCATCCGCATGGCGAATGCGACCGAGTTCGGCCTCGCCGCCTATTTCTTCGCGCGCGACGTCGGGCGCGTGTTCCGCGTCGCCGAGGCGCTGGAAGCGGGCATCGTGTCGGTGAACACCGGCATCTTCGCGCAGGAAGTGGCCCCTTTCGGCGGCGTCAAGCAGTCGGGCATCGGCCGCGAGGGCTCGAAGTACGGCATCGAGCCGTTCCTCGAGATCAAGTTCGTCTGCCTCGGCGGCATCTAGGGCCCTAGCGGCACGGCTCGAGCGGGTGGCGCGGCGCAAGCGCCGGCGCGCGCTCGGTCAGCGAATCGAGGTACGCGACCAGGTCCGCGGCCTCGCCCTCGTCGAGCTTGAGCGGCAGGAGCAGCGCCTCGCCGTCGGCGTGCAGGCGATCGAGGTTCAGCTCCGAGTAGTGCCGCACCACGTCCCGCAGCGTCGCGAGGCTGCCGCTGTGCATGTACGGGGCGGTCAGCGCTACGTTGCGCAGCGCGGGCACCCTGAACTCGCCGAAATTGCGGTGCTCCAGGCGCACGTGGCGGGTCTTCAGCGCCACCGCCGCATCGCGCGCGTCGCTGTGCGGCCCGAGCAGGTTCCAGGGGCTGGCGCGCAGCCGCTGGATGCCGCGGTGCCGCCCGGCGTCCACCCCGCCCTCGGCGACGAAAAAGGGCACGCCGATGTCGTGGAACTCGCGGTTCGTGAACGCAGGCCCGAGATGGCACAGGTTGCACCTGCCGCGCCCGATGAACAGGCGCAGCCCGCGCTGCGCGGCAGCGGGATAGCGCGCCGCGGCCTCGCGCTCGCCGCGCTCCAGCGCGTCGCGGAAGTCGTCGAACGGCGTGCGGCCGCTGACGAGCGTCTCCTGGAAGGCGGCGAGCGCCTTGCCGATACCGGCGAGGAGCCGCTCGTCCTCGGCGGGGGGCGGCGTGCCGAACGCGCGCGCGTAGCGGCAGGCGTAGTCGGCCTCGCCCCGCAGGAGCGCCGCGGCGCGCGCGGCGCTGCCCGCCATCTCGCGCGGGTCCAGGATCGGCCGGATGCTCTGCGCCCAGAGCGAGTCGCCGGCGCCGTCCCAGCCGAACCAGCGCCGGTAGCGCACATCCAGCAGACCCGGCGTGTTGCGCTCGACCTCCTCGAGGCCGAGGGCGCGCGCGCGCCCGTCCTGCCAGCCGCGGTAGGGCACGTGGCAGGTGGCGCACTGCACGCGTCCCGTCGCCCCGAGCCGCGGCTCGAAGAACAGGCGCTCCCCGAGCGCGATCGCCTCGGGATCCCCGGAGACGCGGTTGGACGGATCGGGCGCCCACGCCGCCGGCCAGGGGCCATGGCGCAGGATCGCGCGCCGCTCGGCTTCGGTCCAGTCGAGGAGCTGTGCGCCGAGCGGCGGCGCCGCAGCGAGCGCGAGGGCGAGGACGAGCGCCCGACTCACTCGATGCGCACGCCGTCGGCGAGGCGCTCGCCGCCGAGCTCGAAGACGAACTCCCACTCTCCCGGCATGTGGAACAGCCAGCCCTCGGAGCGGTAGTGCCCCCCGCCGAGCGCGACCAGTCCCGGGCGGTAGTTCATGCCGTGACGGTGCTCCGGCATGTGCGCGTCCACGCGCAGCCCCTCGGCGCCAGCCGCCGGGCGGCAGATGCGCAGCTCCACGGCGAAGTGCTCGCCCGCGCCGGGCCGCGGGGGCTCGGTGCGGTAGGCGAGCGCGAAGCGCGGCGACTCCAGCACGCGCGACCCCGCCAGGTCGCAGGCCGCCACCGGCGCCGCGCCGGCGGCGAGAACCAGCGCTAGTGCCCGAGCATCGAGCCGAACAGGCGCTCGCCGTTCTTCCATGCGATGCGCTCGGCCACGTCGCCCGGCAGGTCGGCGAGCCATCGGCGCGACCAGCGGGCGTGCTCCTGCACGTAGTGCCAGCGCTCGGGGGTGAAGGTGTCGGTGCCGACCATGAAGCGGTCGGGAAACTCGGTGAAGGCGGCGCGCCAGTCCGGGTCCACCTTCCCGCCCGCAGCGTGGTCGCTGCGGAAGGCGAGGTCGCACCAGAGGTTGCGGTGCTTGCGCAGCATCTCGCGCACCCGTTCGGGCCGCTCGAACCCCGAGTGCGCCCACAGCACGCGCGCCCCGGGGTCCTGGCGGAAGATCCGCTCCACGGCCTCGACGTCGGAATGCGCGTGCAGGTAGAGCTTGTGCGCGCGCGCGAGCTCGACCAGGCGGCGCGGCACCGGCAGGTCGGCGTCCGCCCCGAAGAGGTGGAACTCGCCGATCGCGACGTAGCGGTGCTTGCGCAGCCGCTCCTCGAGGTAGCCCGGCACGGTCTCGTCGCGCACCCAGGTGGCGATCTCGCCGCGCGAGCGGTACGGGCGCAGGGACGGCAGGATCAGGTCGGGGGCGGCCGCCGCCAGCCGCTGCTGGCCGTCGTCGCCCGAAGAAGAGACGAGCGCGCGCTTGACGCCCGCCTTCCTCAGCAGCTCGATCGCCGCCTGCGGCGGCAGCACCTCCCAGGCGTCGTGCGAGTAATGCACGTGCGCATCGAAGATCGGCAGCTCCGCGCCCTGCGCGGCAAGCGCGAAGGCGAGCGCCGCGGCGGCGAGATAACCCTCAGCCCTTCGCGCCATGGCGCTCGAGCAGCCTCACCATGTCGGGCTTGCCGGCGGCCCGCGCCGCCGAGAGCGCGGTGACGCCGCCGGGGGCGCGCAGGTTCGGGTTCGCGCCCTTCGCCAGGAGCAGCTCGGCGATCGCGGTGTCGCCGTAGCTCGCCGCGACCATCAGCGCGCTCAAGCCGTCGCTCTGGCGCGAGTCCGGGTCCTTGCCGTCGGCGAGCAGCTCCTTGACCGCGACGCCGTCGCGCATCACCACCGCGGTCACGAGGTCGTTGTAGCGCGTGTAGAGCTCGCGGATGCCCTCGGGCCGGCGGTAGCCCTGCGGCTGCGCGGGCGCGGCGGCGACCGCCACGGGCGCGGCGGGCCTGGCCGCCTCGGCGGCGACGGCCTCGGGCTTGGCCGCCGCGGGCTTGCGCGCGAGGATCACCTGCGCCATCTCGCGCCCCACGGGGCGCGCCCGGCTCTCCAGCACCGAGCGCATCGCGCGCACGAGCGTCTCGGTGCCCCAGCGGCCGGTCTCGGTGTCCAGCACCTTGATGTACTCGGCGAGCTCCGCGTCGCTCACGTCGCGGTAGGTCGCGAACAGCGAGGCGCGCGCCGAACTGCGCGCCACGCCGCGAACGTTCTGCAGCTGCGCGGCGGCCGCGTCGCGCGCCTGCTTCGGCACCGTCTTTCCGGCCTTGCGCATGCCGTCGAAGAGCGCATCCATCGCGTCGCTCGACATGCGCACGCCGATTTCCGCAGCGGTCTCCGAGGCGTGCGCAAGCGCGTCGAGGGCGTCGATCAGCTTCGCCCGCTCGGGATTCTTGCGCGCGATCTCGGCGGCTTCCTTGAGCATCTCCGGGGTGCTCGGGCGCGACTCGAGCGCGGCCATCTTGAGCGCCACCGGATGGCGCAGCAGCTCGAGGAAGCGGCCCATCTTCTCGCCGTCGTAGACCGTCTTCAGGTTCTGCTCGAGCTCCGCGGTCATCTTCGCGGGGTCGAACAGCGGCTCGAAGGCCTTCCTCAAGGCGCTCACCTCCTCGGGCGAGAAGCCGCCCTGATTCCCGCTGCTGAAACCGGACATGAAATCGCGCATGACGTTGCGCAGCGCGGCCTTGGCGCCCGAGACCTCCACGATCTCGGCCACCAGCTTGTTGGGATCGGTCGGGATGGGCTTCGCCCCGGCAGCGGGCTTCGCATCCTTGGCCGCGGCCTTCGGCGCTTCGGCGGTCTTCGCCGCGGGGGCCTTGGCGGCGTCGGGCGCCTTGGCAGCGGCCTTCGCCGGCGCCTTGGCGGCGACCCTGGCCGGGGGCGGCGCGTCCTCCTCGAACAGGAAGAGCCAGGCGCCTACCGCGCCGGCGAGCACCAGCACGCCGACGCCCGCGAAAATCGCTGTCTTCGGATTGATCTGGATGGCCATGTGAAATCCTCCACGGATCGCCGTGCCGCTTCGAAGCCCATGATAACCCTGCGGGCGATGCGGCGTCCAAGCGAGGAGTAGACTCGCCTCCCATGAGCCACGCCGCCGCGCTGCGCGCTTCTTCCCTCTGCCGCCTGCTCTCGGCCGAGGAGATCGAGGCCATCGCGGCGATCGCCGAGGAGCAGAAGCTCGCCGCGGGGAAGGAATTGTTTCGCGAGGGCGACCCGGGCGACGGCGTCTACCTCGTGCTGTCGGGCGAGATCGACGTGGTCAAGGCGGGCGCGGGCGGGGAGCGCGCGCTTGCGCGGCTGGCCGCGGGCGGCGTGCTCGGCGAGATGTCGCTGCTCACCAACGACACGCGCTCGGCGACCGGGCGCGCGCGCGGCGAGGCGGCCGTGCTGCGGCTCCCCGCGGCGCGCTTCCGCCAGCTGCTCGCCGAGGGCTCGCCGGCGGCGCTCAGGATGGTGGCCGGGATCGGCGAAGTGCTCGCGCGCCGGCTCGCCTCCACCAACGCCAAGGTGATGGAGCTCGCCGAGCAGCTCGAGGCCGCGGGCGGCAAGAGCACGCCGATGAAGGAGGAGCAGCTCGTAGAGCTGCACCGCGCGCTGCAGGTGTGGTCGTTCTAGCTCAGACGTTGAAGCGGAAATAGATCACGTCGCCGTCCCGCACGACGTAGTCGCGCCCCTCGAGCCGCATCTTCCCCGCCGCCTTTGCCCCCTGCTCGCCGCCGCAGGCGACGTAGTCCTCGCAGGAGATCACTTCGGCGCGGATGAAGCCGCGCTCGAAGTCGGTGTGGATCGTCCCCGCGGCCTCGGCCGCCGTCTGCCCCACGTGCAGCTGCCAGGCGTGCGCTTCCTTCGGGCCGGTCGTAAAGAACGTCTCCAGCCCGAGCAGCGCGTAGCCGGCGCGGATGAACCGGTTGAGGCCCGGCTCGGCCATGCCCATGTCGTCGAGGAACACCTGCTTGTCTTCGGCAGACATGTCGGCGATCTGCGCCTCGATCGCGGCGCAGATGGCGACTGACTGAGCCCCCTCCTCCTGCGCCAGCTTCTCGATCGCCGCCAGCATCGGGTTATCGAGAAACCCGTGCTCGGCGACGTTGGCGACGTAGAGCGTGGGCTTCATGGTCAGCAGAAAGAGAGGGTCGAGCACCGCCCGCTCCTCCCTGGACCACTCCAGCGCCCGAGGCGGCTTGCCTTGATCGAGCGCCGCCTGGACCTTCTTCAGCACCGCGACCAGGCGCTGCGCCTCCTTGTCCCCGCCCGTCTGCGCCACCTTCTCGAATTTCGACAACTGCTTCTCCACCGACTGGAGATCGGCGAGCGCGAGCTCGGTGTGCACCGTCTCGATGTCGGAGACGGGATCGATCCTGCCCGCGACGTGCGCGACGTTCGGATCCTCGAAGGCGCGCACCACGTGCGCGATCGCGTCCACCTCGCGGATGTGGGCGAGGAACTTGTTGCCCAGGCCCTCGCCTTTCGATGCGCCCGCCACCAGCCCCGCGATGTCCACGAACTCGACCGCCGCGGGCACCACGCGCTGGGGCCTGGCGATCGCGGCGATCGCCTCGAGCCGCGGATCGGGCACCTGCACGATGCCTACGTTCGGCTCGATGGTGCAGAAGGGGTAGTTCGCCGCGGGGATCGCGGATTTGGTGAGCGCGTTGAACAGCGTCGACTTGCCCACGTTCGGCAGGCCGACGATCCCGCAGCGCAGGCTCATTTCCTGCGCTTCGGGTGCAGCAGGGAGCCGAGCAGGCCCTTCAGCCCGGTCTCCTTGGTCTCGGCGACGAGCTCGGGCTTGGGTTCAGGCTTGGGTTCGGGTTTCGGTTGCGGTTTCGGTTCCGCCTTCGGCGCCGCTTGCGGCTCGGGCTCGGGCTTTGCCGCCTTCGGCTTCTCGGGCTCGGTGTGCAGCTTCTGCATCGCGTCCTGCATGTCGCCCGCGAGGATCGCGGGCAGCACCTCGATCGCGCGCGCGATCGCCGCGTCGATCGCCGCCTTGTCCTCGGCGGAAGGCCGCCCGAGCACGTAGTCGGGCACCGCGCTCTTGTCCCCGGGGTGGCCCACGCCCAGGCGCAGCCGCCAGTACTCGTGGGTGGCGAGCCGCTGCGAGATGTCCTTCAGGCCGTTGTGCCCGGCGATGCCCCCGCCCTGCTTCAGGCGCGCGGTGCCCGGCGCGAAGTCCACCTCGTCGTGCACCACCAGGATCCCGGCCGGCGGGATCTTGAAGAAGCTCGCAAGCATGCGCACCGCCATGCCCGAAAGGTTCATGTAGGTCTGCGGCAGGAGGAGCCACGCGCCGCTCGGCGCGTGGCGCCCGACGAGCGCCTGGAACTTGGCGTCCTTGCGCAGCACCACGCCCGCGGACGCGGCAAAGCGCTCCACGAGCCAGAAGCCCGCGTTGTGGCGGCTGCGCTCGTGCTCCTTGCCCGGGTTGCCCAGGCCGGCGATGAGGCGGATCGCGGACAGTTACTTCTTCTCTTTCTTCTCGGCCTTCTCGGGCTTCTCGGCCGCCGCCGCTTCGGGCGCCGCCTCGGGCTGCGCCTGCTCCGTGGTCGGCACCTCCGCCGCCGGCACCGCGGCTTCCGCGGCCGCGGCGGCCGCCTCTTCCTCCTCGGTGACGAGCACCGGCTGGATCACGGTCGCGACCACCGGGTTCTCGCCCCGGTGCAGCACCGGCTCCACGCCCTTGGGCAGCGCGAGGTCCCTGACGTGGATCGAGCTG
>CAZOWR010000122.1:0-8547 GCA_964583645.1 uncultured Enterobacteriaceae bacterium | reverse complement strand
CAACGTTTGAATCCGGAATCCGCCGACCTCACCTCATGAAATATTCAGGCTAGGGGTTGGCGAGCGTAAGCGCGATGCGCCTGCGCAGCCGCGCTGCGCCCTCCGCGTCGCCCGCGGCTTCCGCGCGCCTCGCCGCCACCTCGAGCCAGGCGGCGAGCGGCCGGCGCCAGCCTTCTGCCGAGGCGATGTCGATCGCCTGACCGATCTGCACGGGCGTCACCGTCCCCGTGCGCAGCGCCACGCCGGCATGCACCAGCCGGGAGAGGGGCTCTTCGCCCCGGGCTCGCGTCCTCTTCCCCGCCAGATAATCCGCGTACGCCAGTTCCTCGGCCCCCGCATCGGCGCGCAGCGCCTGGAACCCCGGGCAGCCGTCGAACTCCAGGCTCGCCGCGCGCGCTGCGCAGCGCGCGAGCTCGGCGCGCGCGAGCAGGTCCGGCCGGCCGCTCGCGCGAATCTCCTGCTTCGCGCGCGCGAACTCGAGCTCGGCGAGCTGCGTCTCGCCGCGCAGGTAGTGGCGCTCGAAGGCGGCCAGCGCGGAGACCGCCTCCAGCCGCCATGCGGGCGGCGGCGGGCCGCCGGCGCAGCCGGCGACAAGCACGGCGAGCAGAGCGAGCGCGCGTGTCACGGGAGCCGCATTTCCCTTCACGGCAGCCGGATCTCCGTCTGGCGCTCGAACGGCCACTTGCGGTTGATCTCCTCGATCAGGGCCGCGACCTTGCGCAGGCTCGCCTCGACCTCGGCGCGCAGCGCCGCGAGATCGGTGCTCGCCGCGGCGACGTTGGCGCCCGCGGTCTTCGCGCTCGCGCTCGCCGCCTGCGCATTGGCGAGGATCGCATCCACCGCCCGCAGGCGCTCGCGCACCTCGCCCAGGATCGCGTTCGCCTGTCCCACGGCGCGGTGCGTCTCCTCCATGATCTGGCCCCGGCCGAAGAGGCGCTCGTCGGCCTTGGCGAGCGTGCGGTCGAGCCTGAGCGCGACGCCGCCCAGCGAGTCGAGCAGGCGGTTGGCGCGGTCGATGGTGCCGAGGATCTTGGCGGCGTTCTCCTCGCTCCCCAGCACCGCGCCGAGCACGCCCTGCCTGCCCGCCATGCGCTCGCTCACGATGCGCGCGTTCTTCAGGCTCTCCTGCAGGTTCGAGCCGGGCTCGGTCGCGGTGTCGATGTTCTCGAGCACCTGGCGCAGGGTCGCGACCATGCGGGGGATCTCCGCGTTGGCGTCCCCGCGCAGCACCGGCCGCACGGCGCGGTTCTCGAGCGGCGGGTCCTCCAGGTTCGCGGTGTAGGCGCGCAGCTTCGCCTCGCCCACCAGCGGCACCTCCAGCGTGAAGACGCTCGAGGAGCGCAGCCAGCGCGCCTCGCTTTGCGGCACGCGCACGCCGATGCGCACCTTGCCGTCCTGGCGCAGGCTGATGCGCCGCACACGCCCGACCGGAAAGCCGGCGAACGTCAGGTCCATGCCCACACGCACGCCCTCGGCGTTGTCCGCGACGAGGAACAGGCGCTGCTCGGGCTCGAAAACGCCGCGCGCGTAGAGCGCGTAGGCGACGAACGCGATCGCGATCAGGATCGTGAAGCCGAGCAGCATCCCCACCCTGACGCCGAGGCCGCGGGGCACCGGCGTCACCCCCGGCTCGCGCTCGTAGCCCTGCTCGCTCACCCGATGTACCTCGCCGCGAGGGAGGCGACCTCGATGAGGCCGAGCACGAAGAACAGGCGCACCATGCCCCCGAGCACGGCCAGCGGCGCGGTCTTCTTCCTGCGGTCGGCCTCCAGCCCCGCGCTGATCGGGATCACCGCGACCGCGGCGCCGAAGAGGGCGCACTTCAGGCTGAAGCCGGCGAGCGTGGCCAGGCCGAACACCTTGCCGACGGTGCGCGTGAACTCGTCGAACCCCCAGGGCGAGAAGCCGTAGATCGCCGGGTAGGCGAGCGCGATGGTCAGGGCACAGCCGATCACCGTGAGCGAGAGCACCGAGAGCGCGGCGGCGGCCACGCGCGGCACGAACTCGCGCCGCAGCGGATCGCGGCCCTCGGCCTGCATCGCGGCGATGTCCCCGGCGATCTGCATCAGCGCCACCTCGGTGGCGATCGCACCCCCCGAGCGCAGCGCGACGAAGAGCGCGGTGAGCAGCGGGATCAGCTCCAGCACCAGCACGCGCAGGATCAGCTCGAGCGTGTAGCCCGCGAGGCCGAATTGCGCCGCGACCTTGAGCGTGATCTCCATCACGATGGCGCCGGCGAGCGCCGCGAACAGCAGGAACGGCAGCAGGATCTGCCAGGCGGTGAAGTAGATCTGGCGCACCGCGGTGGCGCGCGTCGCCGGGCCGTAGCTCGAGGGCGAGAGCGTCGCGGCGAGCGCGAAGCTCGCGAAGCGCAGCGTTCGCCCCCAGTTCGCCAGCCTCCCGCCGAGCGCGCCCAGTGCCATGCGCCGAGTTTACAATCTCCGCCTCACCGGGGAGGCGCCATGACGAGAAAAAGTGCGCGCGAGCTGCGCTCGCATCGCTGGTTCGGGGTGCGCGACCTGCGCGCCTTCGGGCACCGCTCGCGCGCCGCGCAGATGGGCTACGACCGCGGCGACTACGCCGGCAAGCCGGTGATCGCGATCCTCAACACCTGGTCGGACGTCAACCACTGCCACACGCATTTCCGGAGCCGCGCCGAGGAGGTCAAGCGCGGCGTGTGGCAGGCGGGCGGCTTCCCGCTCGAGATGCCGGCGATGGCGCTCGCCGAGACCATGCAGAAGCCGACCACCATGATGTACCGCAACTTCCTCGCCATGGAGACCGAGGAGCTGCTGCGCTCCTACCCCTGCGACGGCGCGGTGCTGATGGGCGGCTGCGACAAGACCACGCCGGGCCTCATCATGGGCGCGACCAGCATGAACATTCCGGCGATCTACCTGCCCGCCGGGCCGATGCTGAACGCGCACTGGAGGGAGCGGACCCTCGGCTCGGGCTCGGACGTGTGGAAGTACTGGGACGAGCTGCGCGCGGGCAGGATCAGCGAGGCCGAGTGGAACGAGATCGAGGACTCGATCGCGCGCTCCCCGGGTACCTGCATGACCATGGGCACGGCGGCGACCATGATGTCGATCGCCGAGGCGCTCGGCTTCACCCTGCCGGGCTACTCCTCGATCCCGGCCCCGGATGCCAGCCACGCGCGCATGGCCTCGCTCACCGGCCGGCGCATCGTCGAGATGGTGTGGGAGGACCTCAAGCCGCGCGACTTCCTGACGCGGCGCTCGTTCGACAATGCGATCGTCGCGCTCATGGCGATGGGCGGCTCGACCAACGCCATCGTGCACCTCGTCGCCATGGCGGGGCGCGTCGGCATCCGGCTGCCGCTGGAGCGCTACAACGAGCTCTCGGCGAAGACGCCGGTGCTCGCCAACGTGCGGCCCTCGGGCAAGCAGTACCTGATGGAGGACTTCTTCTACGCCGGCGGCCTGCGGGCGCTGCTCAACGAGCTCAAGGACCTGCTGCACCTGAAGGCGAAGACCGTGAACGGCCGCACGCTCGGCGAGAACCTCGAGGGCGCGAAGATCTGGAACAAGGACGTCATCCGCCCGCGCGCAAGGCCGCTGCAGAAGTCCGGCGGCATCGTCGTCCTGCGCGGCTCGCTCGCCCCCGACGGCGCCGTGATCAAGGTGAGCGCGGCGACCCCGGCGCTGCTGAAGCACACCGGGCGCGCGGTGGTGTTCGAGGACTACAACGACATGGCGGCGCGCATCGACCGCGACGACCTCGAGGTCGACCGCAATTCGGTGCTGGTGCTCAAGAACGCGGGGCCGCTGGGCGGCCCGGGCTTCCCCGAGTGGGGCATGCTGCCCATGCCGAAGAAGCTGGTGAAGCAGGGCGTGAAGGACATGGTGCGGCTGTCCGATGGCCGCATGAGCGGCACGAGCTATGGCACCTGCATCCTGCACGTCGCGCCGGAAGCCTTCGTCGGGGGGCCGCTCGCGCTGGTACGCAACGGCGACCTGATCGGGCTCGACGTCGCGAAGCGCGCGCTGAACCTGAAGGTGCCGGCCGCCGAGATGAAGCGCCGCCGTGCGGCGTGGAAGCGCCCGCCGCCGAAGTTCGAGCGCAGCTACGGCGCGGTGTTCTCGCGCCACGTCACCCAGGCCGACCGCGGCTGCGACTTCGATTTCCTCGAGGGCACCGCGCCGACCGCGGAGCCGGAAATCCACTGAAGCTGCCCACCGGAATCCGATCGCGGCTCGTCGAGGGCGTCAACGGCCTGACGATGCACGTCCTGGAGGCGGGCCACGAGGGCGGGCCGCGCCCCTGCGTCCTGCTCCTGCACGGCTTTCCGGAACCGGCCTACAGCTGGCGCAGGGTGATGCCGGCGCTCGCCCGGGCGGGGTATCACGTGGCCGCGCCCGACCAGCGCGGCTACGGCCGTACCACGGGCTGGGATGCAAGCTACGACGGCGACTGGGGCGCGGCCCGCGCGTTGGCCGCTTCACCCCCGAGCAGCAGCTCTACGCGGGCCGCGCGATCGACGTGCCGTCCTGCTTCATCGCCGGCGCGAGCGGCTGGGGCGTCTACCAGCGGCCCGGCGATCTGGAGAAATTGCAGCACGAGGCATGCTCGCGCATGCTCTCCTGCACGCTGGTGGAGGACGCGGGCCACTGGGTGCAGCAGGAGCAGGCCGACGCGGTCAGCGGCCTGCTGCTGGAATTCCTGCGGCGGGACTAGCCGCCCCGGTATTTCGCCGCGTCGTAGTCGGGCATGTCGCTCGTCGAGTGCACGGTGCCATCGGCCGACCACTCGACCCAGAAGATGCGGGGCTCGAAGCGGCCCGCGTAGCGGTAGCCCCAGGCCTCGCGCTGCTCGGCTCGCAGGAAATAGGTCAGCCCCGGACGGCCGAGCAGCTGCTCGACGTCCTTGCGGGTCGTCTTGCCCGCCTGAATCCGGGCCGCCTGCTCGGGCGGCGTCGGCTCGGCGGCCGGGACGGGCCCGCCCGCGACCACGAGGGCAGCCGCCAGCACACTCGCCGCCAGGTTTCGTACGCTCATCGGTCGTGTCTCCATTCTCCGGACGTAAGTCGGGCTCGCGGCCCGATTCTGACCTCGAAAAAACGGCCCCGCTTCGAGGCCGTCTGTCGCTCGCGGGAAGAGGGGGAGGGGTTGCGAGCGGACCATTCCAAGCCTACGGCAGAGATGCAACCGCCCGATGTCGAATCTGTCACAAAACGTTTCAGCCCAAGCCCGCGAGAGCCTCCAGCCTGCCCCGCTCGAGCTTGAGCTTCCCCCCCGCCGCTGCGATCTCTTCCCAGGTGTTGTCGTCCACCGGGATGCCTTCGCGCTCGCGCTTCGCCTTCGTCTCGCGCTCGGGCTCCCCGGCGATGCGCACCTTGTCGAATCCCGGCGCCACGGGCGACCCGCGCAGCGACTCGAGGAACGCCGTGGTCTCGGCGGCGAAGGCATCGCCCGTTCCCAGGCGCTTCGGATCGAGGAGGATCGTCAGCATCCCGTTCCAGACGCGCTTCTTCGAGCGGTCGTCCGAATGCCAGGTGCCGCCGCCGGTGAGCGCGCCGCCCAGCAGCTCGCACACTACCGCCAGGCCGTAGCCCTTGTGCAGCCCGAAGGTGCGCAACGCGCCGAACGGCTCGATCACGCCGTAGCGCGCTTCCGAGGTCGGGTTGCCCTTGTCGTCGAGCAGCCACTCGGGCGAGACCGGCTCGCGCTTGTTATGGGCTACGCGGATCTTCCCTTGAGCCACGGCGCTGGTCGCCATGTCGAGGATGAAGGGCGGCTCGCCGGGGATCGGGATGCCGATGGTGACCGGGTTCGTGCCGAAGCGCGCGTCCGCGCCGCCGTAGGGAGCGACGATGGAGCGCGAGATGACGTTGGTGAAGTGCAGCGACACCAAGCCCGCGGCGACCGCCTGCTCGGCCCACTGCCCGATGCGGCACAGGTGGTGCGCGCGCGCAAGGCCCATCACGCACATGCCGTGCCGCTGCGCGCGCGCGATGCCGATCTCCATCGCCTCCAGCCCGATCACCTGCCCGTAGCCGCACTGGCCGTCGAGCGACACCATGGCGCCGCCGTCGAAGGCGATCCTCGGGTGCTGGTTGACCTTGAGCCCGCCTTCGAGCAGCGAGTCCACGTAACGCGGGATCATGCCCACGCCGTGCGAGTCGTGCCCGGTGAGGTTGGCGGTGACGAGGTTCTCCGCGACGAGCCGCGCCTCGCGATCCTCGCTGCCGCCCGCGGCGACGATCGCGGCGATCGCGCGCGCGAGCGGTTCCGCCCTGCAGATACGCGTCCCGGCCATGATCGGGGCGAGTTTACAATGCCGCGCATGGAGCTCCCGCGAAACGCCTTCAAGCAGGCGCTGAAGGAGGGCCGCGCGCAGATCGGCCTGTGGTCGAGCCTGTCGTCGAACTACAGCGTGGAGGTGATCGCCGGCGCCGGGTTCGACTGGATCCTGCTCGACTCGGAGCACTCGCCCAACGACCTGGAATCGCTCCTTACCCAGCTGCAGGCGGCGGCGCCTTACCCCACCACGCCGATCGTGCGCGTGCCGTGGAACGACATGGTCACCATCAAGCGCGTGCTCGACATCGGCGCCCAGTCGCTGCTCGTCCCCTACGTCTCCACCGCCGAGGAGGCGAAGAGCGCGGTCGCCTACACCCGCTACCCGCCGCGCGGACTGCGCGGGGTGGCGGGGACCACGCGCGCGACGCGCTTTGGCCGCATAAAGGACTACGCGACGCGGGCGCACGAGGAGCTGTGCGTGCTGGTGCAGGTCGAGACGCAGCAGGGGCTGGACGCGATCGAGGCGATCTGCGCGGTGGCGGGGGTGGACGGCGTCTTCATCGGCCCCGCCGACCTGCATGCGTCGCTGGGCTACCCCGGCGAGACCGCCAACCCGAAAGTGCTGCCGCTGATCGAGGAGGCGCTCGGCCGCATCCGCAAGTGCGGCAGCGCGCCGGGGATCCTCACGCCCATCGAGGCGGACGCGAAGCGATTCCTGGAATGCGGCGCGCTGTTCGTCGCGGTGGGCGCCGACGTCGGCCTGCTTGCGCGCGGGGCGGAAGTGCTGCGCGCGAAATTCAACCCGTAGGAAGCCATGAAACCGGACATCATCGTCACCGGGAAGATCTTTCCCGTCACCCAGGAGAAGCTCGACGCGGCGTTCGCCTGCCACAAGCTCTACGAGGCAGCCGAGCGCGGCGCGTTCCTGAAGCCGCTCGCGCCGCGCGTGCGCGCGCTCGCCACCTTCGGCCCCGCGGGGGCGGACGCCGCGCTGATGGACGCGCTGCCCAGGCTCGAGATCATCTCCAACTTCGGCGTCGGCGTGGACGCGATCGACCTCGCGGCGGCGAAAAAGCGCGGCGTGATCGTCACCAACACGCCCGACGTGCTGAACGACTGCGTCGCCGACACCGCGATGGCACTCGTGCTCGCCACGCTGCGGCGCTTCCCGCAGTCGGAGGGGTACCTGCGCTCGGGCTACTGGGCGACGCGGGGCGCCTATCCGCTGACGACCTCCGTGGGCGGCAAGACGCTCGGCATTCTGGGCCTGGGGCGCATCGGCGAGGCGATCGCGCGGCGCGCCGCCGCCTTCGGCATGAAGATCCGCTACCACAACCGGACGAAGAAGAGCGTCCCCTATGCGTACGACCCGGATGCGGTGGTGCTCGCGAAGCATTCGGACGCGCTCATGATCTGCACGCCCGGCGGCGCCGGCACGAGCCGCTTGGTCGGCGCGAAAGTGCTCGATGCGCTGGGACCGCAGGGCTACGTCTTCAACATCGCGCGCGGCTCGGTGATCGACGAGCCGGTGCTGCTGCGCTACCTCAAGGAAGGGAAGATTGCCGGGGCCGGGCTCGACGTCTTCGACAACGAGCCGAAAATCGATCCGGAGTGGTTCGCGCTAGAGAACGCGGTGCTCTTTCCGCACGTCGGCAGCGCGACCGTAGAGACGCGCACCGCGATGGGGGACCTGCAGGTCGAGAACCTGCGGCTGCACTTCGCCGGCAAGCCGGTGAAGACGCGGGTGGTCTAGGCGCCAGGAAGCCCCGTTCCACCAACGGAGCGGTCAGGACGCTCCGTTCCAGCTCTGCAGCCAGTTCTGCAGGCCGACTTTCTGCAGGAGCGCGAGCTGCGTCTCGAGCCAGTCGATGTGCTCCTCCTCGGACTCGAGAATGGCCTCGAGGATCTCGCGCGAGACGTAGTCGCCGACCGACTCGCAGTGGGCGATCGCCGCCTTGAGCACCGGGTGCGCTGCCTGCTCGAGCTTGAGGTCGCACTTGAGCGCTTCCGGCGCGTCCTCGCCGATCATCAGCTTGCCCAGGTCCTGCAGGTTGGGGAGCCCTTCGAGGAACAGGATGCGCTCGATGAGGCGATCGGCGTGCTTCATCTCGTCGATCGACTCCTTCTTCTCGTGCTCCTCGAGCTTGCTCAGCCCCCAGTTGCCGAACATGCGCGCGTGGAGAAAGTACTGGTTGACGCTGGTGAGCTCGTTGAAGAGCACCTTGTTCAGAGCTATAACCGAATCTTGTGTATGCACGTGAGTTGAAGAAGGCGGCGTGACCTG
>CAZOWR010000121.1:0-8564 GCA_964583645.1 uncultured Enterobacteriaceae bacterium | reverse complement strand
CCGAACTGGATCGGCGACGCGCTGATGGCGCAGCCGCTGCTCGCGCGGCTGCGCGAGCAGTCCCCGGGCGCGACGATCGACGCGCTCGCCCCGCCCTGGGTCGCGCCGGTGCTGAGACGCATGCCGGAGCTCGACGAGGTGATCGAGGCTGACCTGCGTCACGGCGCGCTGCAGCTGGCCGAGCGCTGGCGCCTGGGCCGGCGGCTGCGCGGGCGCGCCTACGACCGCTCGCTGGTGCTGCCCAACAGCTGGAAGTCGGCGCTGGTGCCTTTCCTCGCGGCAATCCCGCGGCGCATCGGCTATCGCGGCGAAGCACGCTACGGCCTGCTGAACGTCGCTCACCGCGAGGTCCCGGTGGATGCGCCGATGGCGCTGCGCTATGCGCGCCTCGCCGAGCCGCCGGGCGCCGAGCCGACGCTGCCGCTGCCGCAGCCGCGTCTGCGCGTGGCTCCCGAGGCGCTGGCCGCCGCGCTGCGCAAGTTCGGCCTCGCCGCGCGCTACGCCGCGCTCTGCCCCGGGGCCGAGTACGGGCCGGCGAAGCGCTGGCCGCGGTTCGCCGAGCTCGCCGCGCAGCTCGCGCTTCCCACGGTCCTCCTCGGGTCGGCCGCCGACCGCGAGGCCTGCGCCGGCGTCCCCGGCACCAACCTCGCCGGCCGGACCACGCTCGACGAGGCGATCGAGATCATCGCGGGCGCGGCCTTCGTCGTCAGCAATGACTCGGGGCTGATGCACGTCGCCGCCGCGCTCGGCACGCCGCAGGTGGCCTTGTTCGGCTCCTCGAGCCCCCGGCGCACGCCGCCGCAGTCGACGCGCGCGCGCGTGGTCTGGCTCGGCCTGGAGTGCAGCCCGTGCTACGCGCGCGAATGCCCGCTGGGCCACTTCCGCTGCATGCGCGAGATGAGCGTCGAGCGCGTCCTCGCCGAAATCGAGAAAGCGCAGCAAGCGGGGTCAGACCACGTTTTTCGGCAGAATGGAGGGAAAACGTGGTCTGACCCTGATTCGGCGAGCCAATGAGCAGGCGCATCTTCCCCACCGCGCAGGACGCCGAGGCCGCCTTCTACGAGGCGCTGGAGCGCGCCGACCTGGAGGCGATGATGGCGGTCTGGGCCGAGGATGAGGAGATCGTCTGCGTGCACCCGGGCGGCGCACGGCTCACCGGCACCGAGCAGGTGCGCGAGAGCTGGCGCCAGATCCTCTCCGGCGGGCCGGGCGCGCGGGTGCAGGTGGCGCAGCAGGTGGCGATCGCCGGCATGATGGTCGCGGTGCACAGCGTCCACGAATGCTTCACGGTGGCGGGCGAGTCCCGGCCACGCCCGCCGATCGTCGCCACCAACGTCTACCTGCGCACCGCCGCGGGCTGGCGCATGATCGTGCACCACGCATCGCCTGCGCCCGGCACCGCGGCGCCGGCGGAGCCCGAAACGCCGAAGATCCTGCATTGAGCGCCTACCGCGCGCCCTGGTGGCTGCCGGGCGGCCACCTGCAAACGATCGTTGCCGCGCTGGTGCCGGCACCGCATGTATCCTGGCACCGCGAGCGCTGGGACACTCCCGACGGCGACTTCATCGAGCTGGATTGGGCGGGCAAGGCGGGGCCGGCGCTGGCGCTGTTCCACGGACTCGAGGGCGGCTCCTCGAGCCACTATGCGCGCGCGATCGCGGCGCACGCAGTCGCCCGCGGCTGGCGCGCCGTGGTGCCGCATTTCCGCGGCTGCTCGGGAAGGCTCAACCGCCTGGCCCGCGCCTACCACTCGGGCGACAGCGCCGAGGTGGACTGGATCCTGCGGCGCCTCGGCGCGCGGCATGCCGTCGGCGTCTCGCTGGGGGGCAACGTGCTGCTCAAGTGGCTGGGGGAGCAGGGCGAAGCGGCTCCGCTGCAGCGTGCCGCCGCCGTGTCGGCGCCGTTCGACCTCGCCGCGGCCGGTGCCGCGCTCGAGCGCGGCTTCAACCGGCGCAGCTACACGCGCGCCTTCCTCCTCACGCTCAAGGCGAAGGCGTTCGCCAAGCGAACGCTGGGACAGCTGCAGTTCGACGAGCGCCGCATGGCCCGCCTGCGCACGCTGCGCGAGTTCGACGACCTGGTGACGGCGCCGCTGCACGGCTTTCGCGACGCGCAGGACTACTGGGCGCGCGCCTCCAGCGCCCCGTGGCTCGGCCGCATCCGCCGGCCGACACTGCTCGTCAACGCGCGCAACGACCCCTTCCTGCCGGCGGCGGTGCTCGCGCGGGTGCCGCGGGACAACCCCAACCTGGTGCTAGAATTTCCGCAGAGCGGCGGCCACGCCGGGTTTCCCGGCCGCGCCGGCTGGCTTGCGCGCCGCGTGCTCGATCACCTCACTGCCCCGTGAACGTCCCCGCCGAGATCTTCCGCGCTTACGACATCCGCGGCGTCGTGGGCCGCAGTCTCACCCCGGCGATCGCGCGCGCCGTGGGGCGCGTGCTCGGGCGTCCCGGGCTCGCGGTGGCGCTGGGGCGCGACGGGCGGCTCTCCGGGCCCGAGCTCTCGGCCGCGCTCGCCGAGGGGCTGCTCGCCGCCGGCGCCGACGTCATCGAGCTCGGCATGGTGCCGACGCCGCTCGCGTACTTCGCGGCGCACCACCTCGGCTGCGGCAGCGCGGTGATGCTCACCGGCAGCCACAACCCGCCCGAGTACAACGGCATCAAGATGCTCATCGAGGGCACCACGCTCGCCGGCGAGGCGATCCAGGAGCTGCGCCGCCGCATCGAGGCGGACGATTTCGCCTCCGGCGCCGGGCGCCGAGCGCAGGCCGACCTCGCCGAGGCCTACCTCGAGCGCATCGCCGGGGACGTCAAGCTCGCGCGGGGCTTCCGCATCGCGGTGGATTGCGGCAACGGCGTCGCGGGGATGCTCGCGCCGCGCCTGTACCGGCGCCTGGGCTGCGAGGTCGAAGAGCTTTTCTGTGACGTGGACGGGACGTTCCCGAATCATCACCCCGACCCGTCGCGTCCGGAGAATCTCACCGATCTCGCCGCGCTGCTTGCGCGCGGCGAGACAGAGCTGGGCCTCGCCTTCGATGGCGACGGCGATCGGCTCGGGGTCATGACCCGCGACGGCGAAGTCATCTACGCCGACCGCCAGCTGATGCTTTACGCGAAAGACGTCCTCGGCCGCAACCCCGGCGCCGAGATCATCTACGACGTGAAGTGCACGCGCCTGCTCGCGCCCTGGATCGAGCGCCACGGCGGGCGGCCGCTGGTGTGGAAGACCGGGCACTCGTTCATCAAGGCGAAGCTCAAGGAGACGGGCGCGCCGCTCGCCGGGGAGATGTCGGGCCACATCTTCTTCAAGGAGCGCTGGTACGGGTTCGACGACGCGCTGTACTGCGGCGCGCGCCTGCTCGAGATCCTCTCGCGCGAGGCGGACCCGAACGCCACCCTGAAGGCGCTGCCCAACGCCCCCTCCACCCCGGAGCTGCAGTGGAAGCTCGCCGAGGGGGAGCCGCACTTCCTGATCGAGCGGCTGCAGCGCGAAGGCCGCTTCCCGGGGGCCGAGCGGGTGATCACGATCGACGGCGTGCGCGCGGAGTACGCCGACGGCTTCGGCCTCGCGCGTGCCTCCAACACCTCACCGGTGATCGTGCTGCGCTTCGAGGGCGAGACGCGCGAGGCGCTCGCGCGCATCGAGCAGGAGTTCCGCGCGGCGCTTGCGCCGCTCAAGGCGGCGGCGCCGCTGCCGTTCTAGCGGCGTTTGCGCGCGCCCGGCGGGCGGACAACGCGGTATTCGCCCTCGATCTCCCGAAGCAGAGCGAACGGCTCGCCCTCGATCGCGCGCATGAAGTGCAGATACTCGACGACGTCGATCCGCCGTTCGCCCGTCTCGACCTTGGACACGTAGGACTGGAGCCTGCCGAGGCGCCCGGCGAGCTCCCGCTGGGTGATGCCGCGCGCCCGCCGCGCAGAGCGCATGCGCGCAAGCAGCCGGCGATACTGCGAGGAGTAGGTTGATTTCAAAGGCGATGACCGGCAGGGGCCAGTCATCTACCTAAGCGCCCTTCAGCATTATCCCAACTTGGGTTACTCTACCGGCGCAGGGCGGTGTCCCACGAGAGAGGGGAGGCGCATGCAGCCACCGGCCGGGACCGGCCATGCGGCGGAGCCCGCGCACGACGATTCGATCCGCGTGCTTCTCGTCGAAGACAGCCCGCGGGACGCCGAGCTGGTGCGCCGGCTGCTGTCGCGGTGCATCCGGCCGCGTTTCGAGGTCACCCGCTCGCCCACGCTGCGGGCGGCCCTGCCGCTCGCGCGCGAGGCCGGATGCGACGTCGTCCTGCTCGATCTGTCGCTGCCGGACTCGAGCGGCCTTGCCGGCGTGCGCGAGATGGCGCTCGCCCTTCCGCGCACCCCCGTCGTGATCCTCACCGGAACCGACAGCCAAGCGACCGCCGTCGACGCGATCCGGCATGGCGCGCAGGACTACCTGGTGAAGGGCCACGACGGAGCGGATCGGCTGGCGCGCGCGATCCAGCTGGCCGTCGAACGCAAGGCCTTCGAGGCGCAGCTCACCCGGAGAGCCAACTTCGACGAGCTGACCGGGCTCGCCAATCGCACGCTGTTCCGCGATCGGCTGGCGCAGGTGCTCGCGCGCGCGAAGCGCAGGGGCGAGCGCGCGGCGCTCCTGTTCATCGATCTCGACGGCTTCAAGGGCGTCAACGACACGCTCGGCCATCTGGCCGGCGACGAGGTGCTGCGGCTGGTCGCAGGCAGATTGCGCAGCGCGACCCGCGCCGCCGAGACGGTAGCCCGCTTCGGCGGCGACGAGTTCGTCGTTCTCATCGAGGCGATCCCGGACGCCGGCCCGGCGCGCAGAACGGCGCAGAGGATCCTCGCCTGCCTGCGCACGCCGCTGGCCGTCGCCGGGGAGAACGTGGTGATCACGCCGAGCATCGGTATCGCCGTGTACCCCGAGCACGGCGAGGACGGCGACGCGCTGCTGCTCAATGCGGACGTCGCCATGTTTCGCGCCAAGAAGTCGGGCCGCAACAGCCTGGAGCTTTTCGCCGGCTAGAAATAGCGGCGGCCCGCGCGCGTAGACTTGGCGCGTGGACAAGTTCGACCGCATCTACAAGCTCCACCAGTTGCTCTCGGGCCGCAGGACGCCGGTGCCGATCGGCGAGATCCAGACGCGGCTCGAATGCTCCACGCCGAGCGCCTACCGGCTGCTGCGCGTGCTGCGCGAGTACCTCAACGCCCCGGTGCAGTTCGACGCCGAGCGCGGGGGCTATCGCTACGTCCAGGCCGCGGGCGAAGGCCCCTACGAGCTGCCGGGGCTGTGGTTCAACGCAGCAGAGCTCCAGGCGCTCGCGGTCTTCGAGCGCCTGCTCGAATCGCTCGAGCCGGGGCTGCTCGCCGAGCATCTCAGGCCGCTCGCCGAGGGGGGTTGCAGCATGTCCCGGGAAACCGACGCCTCAGCGCGCGGATCGCCTCGCGCGGTACGCCTTGCGCGGTTCGTGCGCCTCGCCTCGCGGCGCGAGGCGAACGCGCTCGCGCAGCCAGGCGGCGAAGTGGGGCTCGGGGAGCTTGCCCTCCGCAAGCGCGAGTATCGCGACGTACATGTCCTCCTCGGTCGCCTCGAGCTCGGCCCCGTTCAGCGAGAGGAACGTCCGGTACGCGACGTGTGCGGTGCGCTTGTTGCCGTCGACGAACGGGTGGTTTCGCGCCAGCCCGAAGGCGAGCGCCGCGGCGAGATCGGCGAGATCCGGCGCGGGATCCCCGTAGGCGCGAAGCTGCTGCGGGCACGCAAGGGCGGATTCCAGCAGCCCGTCGTCCCGCACCCCGCCGCTGCCGCCGTGCTCGGCGACCTGCCGGTCGTGCATCGCGAGCACGAGCGCTTTCCCGAGCCAGACGATCATCGCGCCCGCTCAGCTATCGGCAAGCTTGCGCAGGAGGTTGCGATCCTTGCGCATGATGCGCTCCGCGACCTCCATCTGCTTCGCGAACTCCGAATCGAAGGCGCTGAGCTTCACCCCGTCGGGGAGCTCCGTGACGTACAGCGTGTCGCCTTTTTCGAGGCGCAGGCGGGCGAGCAGCTCCTTGGGCAGGACGATGCCGGCGGAGTTGCCTACGGTGGTGATCTTGAGTTTCATGGCGGAGCCCCCGGCCAGAATTATAACGTACGTTATAAGGCTGCAGCAGGAGCCCGGCGGTGCTTCCCCAACGCCAGGGGTGGATGGAGTGGCGAGCGAGGCGCTCGTGCAAGTATTCCAATACCCTTTCCCGATCGGGAAAGGCGCGCCGGCACCGACGCCACGCGGCCCGATCGACTTTACGTAGGAACGCGCTTCAGCCCGCCGAGCAGCGCCGCGACCTGCGCCGACCCGCGCCTGACGAGGGCTTCCTGGGGTTTCTGCGGTTGAGCCTGCGAGACGCCCGGCTCGTACGGCTTCGAGAAGATGGGATCCTGGGGCTTGTGCTGCGTCGTCTGCGGCTGCGGGCTGAGGGAGGATCGTTCGCGCAAAGGTCGCTCGCCGCGCGGACGCTCGCGCCGTGGTCGGCCGCCCTCGCCCCTAGGCCGTCCGCCGATCAGCGTCGCCGCCGTCCTGGCGTTCGGCTCGAAGCCGGCCACCAGCGCGCGCTCGATGCGCCGCTTGATGAGCTTCTCGATCGCCGCCATCGCCTCGAGGTCGTCGGGGGCGACCAGCGAGATCGCCTCGCCCGGGAGCCCTGCGCGCCCGGTGCGCCCGATGCGGTGCACGTAGTCCTCGGGCGAGCGCGGCACGTCGAAGTTGATCACCTGCGGCAGGCCCTCGATGTCCAGGCCCCGCGAGGCGACGTCGGTCGCCACCAGCACCGCCGTCTTGCCGGCCTTGAAGGCTTCGAGAGACGCCTCGCGCTCGACCTGCGAGCGGTCGCCGTGGATGGCGTCGGCGTGGATGTGGTCGCGCCGCAGCTGGTGCGCGAGCCGGTTGGCGCCGATGCGCGTGGCGCAGAACACCAGCACCTGCTTGAGATCCCGTGTCTGGATGAGATAGGCAAGCAGCTCGCGCTTCTTCTCGCGCGCCACCGGGTGCACCACGTGCGTCACGAGCTCGGCCGGGGCGTTGCGCGCCGCGATCTGCACTTCGGCCGGGTCCCTGAGCAGCGTCCTGGCGAGGTTGCGGATCTCGTCCGGGAAAGTCGCCGAGAACAGCAGGTTCTGCCGCACCGGCGGCAGCAGCGCGATGATGCGCTTGATGTCGGGGAGGAACCCCATGTCGAGCATGCGGTCGGCCTCGTCCAGGATCAGGATCGAGACCTGGTTGAACATCACCGTCTTGTTCTGCACGTGATCGAGCAGCCGTCCGGGGGTCGCGACCAGCACCTCGACGCCGCGCCTGAGCTGCTCGATCTGGGCATTCATGTCCGCGCCGCCGTAGACGATCGCCGAGCGCAGCGGCACGTGCTTGCCGTACTCGCGGAAGCTCTGCTCGACCTGGATCGCGAGCTCGCGCGTCGGCGCCAGCACCAGTGCGCGTACGGGGTGCCGCGCGGGCGAGGCCGAGGCGCTGGCGTGCCTGGACAGGAGCTGCAGGGTCGGCAGCGCGAAGGCGGCGGTCTTGCCGGTGCCGGTCTGCGCGCCGCCCATCAGGTCGCGGCCCGCGAGCACCAGCGGCACGGCCTGCTCCTGGACGGGCGTCGGCTGCTCGTAGCCGAGCTCCTTCACGGCCTGCAGGAGCGGCGCGATGAGGCCGAGACTGTCGAAGCCGGAACTAATGGGGGAACGGCCGATGGTGCATGCGGCGCGAATTATACGCTAGGCGCCGGGCGCTGCCGGAGCGATGACGAGCTGCGTCTGCGTCACCAGTGCCACCAGCTTGCCGGCGTCCGACCGTACGGTCGTCTGGCACACCACCGTGGTGCGGCCCCGGTGCAGCGGCACCGACTCGGCGGTGACGCCCGTTCCCAGCGCCGCGCCGCGGATGAAGTTGGTCTTCGACTCTATCGTGGTGGTGCGCGCCCCCTCGGGCATGTTGAGGATCGCGACCACCGCGCCCAGCGTGTCGGCGAACGCCATGATGGCGCCGCCGTGCAGATTGCCGCCGACCGTGCACAGGTCCTTGCGCACCGCGAGGCGCGCGAGGACCCTGTCGGGGCTCACCTCGGTGAACTCCATCCCGAGAAGGTCCGGGAGCAGGCCCTTGAAGCGCTGCTGGATGTCGAGGCTCACGTCAGTTGATCGTTCGCCGCGCCCGCTCGGGCGCCTCCTGCGGCTCGCTGCCGGGCAGGCGCAGCTCCATGTCCCAGTCGCTCTTCTTCACCGCGGCCTGCAGCAGCCGGCACACCGAGTGCAGCAGGACTGCGTCCAGGGTCAGGGTGACGCCCTGGCCTTCCGCCGGGTGCATCGCCAGCACCGGCTGGCCGCTCGCGTCGCGCCCGGTCTGGATGCGCGCCAGCAGCAGCGGCTCGGCGCCGAGCGGCGTCGAGCGCTCGAGCGCCTCGTAGGGCCTGGAAAAATCGGCCCTGGATACCGCCTGCTCGTGCTCGATGCCGAGCAGGGCGCGGCGCGCCTCCGGGTCGGGCTGGGTGCTGATGCGCGGGCTCGCCTCCTCGGCGAGCTTGACCAGCAGC
>CAZOWR010000120.1:0-8656 GCA_964583645.1 uncultured Enterobacteriaceae bacterium | reverse complement strand
ATCTGCCTCATCGAGGTGATGAAGCTGTTCAGCTCCATCCCCGCGGGCTGCAAGGGCGTCGTGACGCGGATTCTCGTCGAGGACAGGGACCCGGTGGAGCACGGGCAGTTGCTGATGGTGGTCGAGCCGCGCTGAAGTCGGCTGAGGGACCCCGCCCGTCCATCGAGGAGCACTGTCGGAGTAACTGCCTACGGGAACGCGGCGTGTTGGCATAATTTCCAACATGCCGGCCGAGCCGTTGCTCGCTTCTGGGCGGATGTCGAGGAGATGGTGAAATGAGAACCGTGACGCTTTCCGTGAGAGGCGGTGAAGCGACGCGCGCGCGACGCTTTCTCAGGAAAGCGCCGGGGCGCGCACATCTCCTTCACCTCGGCGGACCTGTTGTGGAAGGTATTGACCGCCAAGCGCTGGCAATTGCTGAAGGCGATGACCGGGGGCGGCGCGGTGACATTGCGCGAAGCGGCACGCCGTGTGAAGCGTGACGTGAAGGCGGTTCATGGCGATGTCCACGCTTTGCTTGCCGCGGGCGTGCTGCGAAGCAACGCGGACGGAAAGATCGAGTTTCCTTTCGAAGCAGCGCACGTCGACTTCATGCTCGAGGCCGCGTAAGCCCGGCTCGCCTGATGTTCAGGCCGCACGGCGCCGCCGCAGGTGCCGCAGCACCGGAAAGACGAGCGTGAGGACCGTGAGCGCCATGATCGTCCCGCTGATCGGCCGCGTGAAGAACACGGTCCAGTCGTTGCCGAAGCTGATCATGGTGGTCATGAAGTTGGTCTCGGCGAGCGGACCGAGGATCGAGCCGAGCACCAGCGGCGCGATCGGGAAGCGGAAGCGCTCGCAGAGGTACCCGACGACGCCGAAGACCACGATCAGCCAGACGTCGGTGATGTTGTTGCGCGCGGCGAACGCGCCGAGGATGCAGCACATGACGACGTAGGCCGAGACGATCACCTCGGGAAACTCGAGCACGCGCACCAGCAGCCGCGCGGCGAAGTAGCCGATCAGGCACATGCCGATGACGCCCACGAACACCGAGGCGAACACCGCGTAGACGATGTGGCTCGAGCTCTGGAACACCTGCGGGCCGGGCTGCAGGCCGTGCAGCAGGAACGCGCCGAGGATGATCGCGGTGGCGCCGCTCCCCGGGATGCCCATGGTGATGAGCGGGATCATGGCCCCGCCCACCGAGGAGGTCGCCGCGGTCTGCGGCGCGACGATGCCCTCGGGAATGCCGCTCCCCATCTCGCGCCTGCGCCGGCCGTACTGCGCCTCGATGCCGTAGGAGAGGAAGGAGGCGACCGTGGCGCCCGCGCCCGGCACGATGCCGATGAGGATGCCGAGCAGCGTGCCGCGCGCGAAGGTCCCCTTGGTCGCATTGAGCTCGCGCAGGGCGGGCAGGCGCGTGCGCACCGCGCCCGCGGCCTTCAGCGGCACCGACTTGAAGCCCTTCTCCATGCGCATGAAGACCTCGCCCAGGCCGAAGGCGCCGACCATCACCACCAGGTAGTCGATGCCGTCCGAGAGGATCGGCACGCCGAAGGTGAAGCGGTGCGTGCCGTAGGTGTCGTCAACCCCTACAGTGGCGATCAGCAGCCCCGCGAACAGGCTGATGAGGGCGTTGGCGAGCGAGCTGCCGCCCAGCGACACGACGCTCGCCAGGCCGAAGGCGATGATGGCGAAGTACTCGGGCGTCGAGAAGGTGAGCGCGATCTTCGCCACCGGCTGCGCGAGCGCCACCATCGCCACCGCGGCGGCGAGCCCGCCGACACCCGCCGCGACCAGCGTCCAGCCGAGCGCCTGCGCGGCTTCGCCCTTGCGCGCCATGGCGTAGCCGTCCCAGAGCATCGGCACGTCGATCGGCTCGCCGGGCACCTTGAACAGGATTGAGGTCCAGGCGCCGGCGTAGGTGCCCGAGACGTACATCGCCGTGAGCAGGATGATCGCGGCGGTGACGTCCATGGTGTAGGTGAAGGGCAGGGCGAGGACCACGCCCATCACCAAGGTCAGGCCCGGCAGCACCGCGACCAGCAGCCCGAGCACCAGCCCGACGAACAGCGCGGCGAAGTTGGCCGGCGCGAACACCGCTACGAAGCCGGCGGCGAGCTGCGCGAGGACGCCGTCCATCGGCCGAGCTAGCGGATGCCCATGAGCTGCATCAGCCAGAAGGTGAACTGCGCGAACGGCCCCTGCCCGGGGGGCAGCGACACGTACACCACCTTCATGAAGAAGAACATCATGGCGAAGGTTCCCGCCGCACTCACTGCGAGGTTGACGCCCCAGCGACGGTAGCCGCCCAGCGCGATGAAGAGCGCGACGTAAGGGGCGGTGGCGAGGAAGAAGCCGAGCGCCTGGATCACCCAGACGTAGAACGCGGTGAGCGCCATGCCGGCGAGGAGCAGCAGCGGGCGCGATCTCGCCTCCGGCCCGGCTGCGACGTCGCCGTGCTCCCGGACCGACTCCTCGACCATCTCCTGCAGCACCCCGGCGACCTCGCGGCGCACGCCGACGAGCGCGATCCTGACGATCTCCCAGGCGCAGGTGGCGATGATCAGGACGAGGACGAGCTTCGGCCAGAAATCCGGCCCGAGGTTGGCGCCGCGGCGGTGAAACTCGAACTGCCCGGCGACAACGTAGAGGTAGACCGCGCCCGCGCCGACCAGGGCGTACGGAAGGCTGCGCGCGAGCCGGCCGATCAAGGGTCGCCGCCCGCGCCCGGCGCTACGCCGCCCAGCGGTCGGGCAGGAGCTTCGCCACCGGCTCGGCGATCTCGTAGACGCTCGCCACGGCGAGCTCGGGCCCGTAGGGGATGCGCTCGCGCTCGGCTCGCCGGCGCAGGCGCTCCTCGTGCAGCTGCATGACCTCGCGCGGGAACGGCATCAGCCCCGCATCCACTATGCGCAGGTACCCGTCGACGTCGCGCGCCGGCAGGATGCGGCTCTTCACGCCGCGGTTCGGCGACCAGGGGATGTCGAGCACGCCCGCCTCGAAGGCACGCACGCTGCCGACGGCGGCGTCGCCGTCGCCCATCTCGAGCACCTTGTCCACGATCGGCCGCACCTCGCGCCGGATCAGGTCCTTCTCGCGCTCGAAGTCGGGCAGGCCGTCGAGGCGGATGTGGCGCGCGAGGTAGATCGCGGTGCGCGTCATGCGCAGGCCTTCGGCGTTCGCCTGCGGCGTGGGCACGCCGAACGCCTCGTGCACGCTCTTGGTGGTGACGCTGACCGCGCCCGCGATCGCCGCGAGGGTGCCGCCATAGCCGATGAGCGCCGCCGACTGCGCGTCGTCCTGCGGCCAGGCGCCCATCCAGTGCAGCAGGGTGACGGGCGTGAAGACGTCCGCGTAGCCCTGCTTCGCCAGGTACTCCTGGCACAGCTCGCGGCAGACCACGGTGGCGGCCGCGTCCTGCACGAGGTGCAGCGTCTGTCCCATCTCCAGCCCGTAGTTCCTCACGCCCTGGGCTGCCGCGAGCAGGCAGTCGAGCACCGCGGTGATGATCGCGATGCACGGCGGGATGTTGGTGCCGGTGAGGAAGCCCGGCTGGCGGCGGTGCAGCTCGACCCCGGCGTCCTGGTACATGGCGGCGAGGCGATCGAGGTACTGGTAGTTGCGGATGCCTTCCTCGATCGACAGCTCCTTGATGTAGGAGACCGTGTAGGCGATCCCGGAGCCGAGGTAGCCCGAGTAGCCGGCGGCGTAGCCGATCTCGCCGGTGAGCCTGGGCATGCTGGTGCCCGTGAGCATGATGGCGGGCTTGTCGATGGCGTCGATCAGCTCGCGCGCCGGGCCCACCCCGTAGTTGACCATCGGGTAGCCGTTCAGCATCGAGCGGCCGAGCTTCTCGGTCTCCTCGATGCCTTTCTGCGCCAGCGCCCACTGCTCGTTGCGCGTGTAGCTGTCGGTGGTCGTCGGCACGATGTCGGCGTGGCCCTCGCGGTCGAGCGCCTGCATCAGCTCCCTCTGCAGCGCGAAGGTGCCGAAGCCGCCGCGTGGCTGCGTCAGGCACCTGTGCTCGGCATCAGCACGCCGCATCACCCAGGCGAGCCGCTTGTGCTGCGGCAGCGCGAGGTGCCGGTCGACGGCGCGCGCGAAGTCCACTTCCGCGCCGGTAGGCCAGCGCGCCAGGTTCTCCCTGCGCATCGCCGCGAAGGCGTCGTCGGGGATGCGGGCCTGCGCAAGCGGCAGCCTCACGGAATCAGGCGTGGCGGGCGCGTTCATGGTCGGTCTCCTGGTCGAGCACTGCGAGATGGCCGAGTGCGAGCTCGAGGGCGGCCTGCGGCTCTGCGGCCTGCAGCAGCCCGCAAGCATACAGCAGGTACTCGCGATCCAGCAGCAGCCGCGGCGCGCGCGGCCTGAGCGAAAGCGGCTCGGCGGGATCGAAGAGCGCCATGCCGAGCACCGCGCGCGGCTCGGTGCTCCCGACCAGCGCGCCGCCGGTGCCGATCACTGCCTCGACGCGGCTCAAGTCCTTGCCGTGCTGCACTGTCACCGGTCCGGTGGTGGTGTACACCGTCTCCGTGGTGCCGCAGTGCCGCCGCACCGCGATCCGCACCGCGGCGCGCGCGAGCGCCCGGTCGAGCGCCACCTCCTCGGCGCTGGCGGGCAGCCGCTCGACGTCCGTGCCGAACTGCAGGAGCAGCTCCGACATGCGCCCGGGCTCGAGCCCCGCATCGCGCGCGAGAGCCTCGAGCCCGGCGGCGGCGGCGAGGGTGGCGGCGTTGTGTCGCATGCCGAGGTCGCCCTCGACCGTGCGCTTGACGCGCGGCTCGGGCAGCCCCTGCGGGATGACGCCCGGCGCCGGCCCGCCCGCCGCGATCGAGTGCACGTCGGTGGTGGCGCCGCCCGGATCCACCACCAGCAGGTCGCCCAGGCCGCGCGTTCCCGGCAGGCCGTCGGCGAGCAGGCGCGCGCCCTCCAGCACCGCCGCGGGCGTCGGCATGAGCACCGAGTCGAACTCGGCAGCGGCGCGGTCGATGCCCTTGGCGTGCACGATGCGGTCGATGAACACCTGTCGGATCGCGCTGCGCGCCGGCTCGATGTCGAGCACGTTGAACTCCGGCATCACGTTCCCGGTGCAGGCGACGAGGCGCGCCCCGAGCCGCGCGCGCGCCTGGTCGGCGGCGTCGCGGTTGCCGGCGTACACGATCGGGCACTCGAGCGCGCTGGCCGCGAGCGCGGCGGCGTTGTGCAGCACCACCTCGGCGTTGCCGCCGTCGGTGCCGCCGGCGAGCAGCACGATGTCGGGCCGCAGCTCGAGGATGCGCGCGAGGTCCGCGGCGTTGAGCCGGTAGGCGAAGGTGCCTACCAGCTTCGCGCCGGCGCCGAGCGCCGCCTGGCGCGCGGCCTCGGCCGTCAGCTCGCGCACCAGGCCGATGGTCACCATGCGCAGGCCGCCGGCCGCGCTGCTCGAGGCCAGCCGGTGCTGGAAACGCGGCAGCCCGCCGCAGTGCCGCTCCAGGTCTGCGAGCGCGAGCTTCATGCCGATGGTGATGTCGGTCGTGACCGTGGAGGGGCCCTGCCCGGAGCCGATGATGCGCCGCTTCCCCAGGTCGACCGCGCGCAGCTTGGTGTAGGTGCTGCCGAAGTCGATGAGGAGCGCCGCGCTCATGTCCCCGCGCGCCGCGGGCCCTGCTCGCGCGCGGCGAAGTCGCGGCCGAGCCACTCGATCACCGTCTCCACGCGCGTGCCCGGCGCCGCGGCCCGGTCGAACCCCATCCCGAGGTAGGTGCGCTCGGTCTCCTCCCAGGAGCGCTTTCCGACCACGAGGTTGCCGCCCACGTAGAGCAGGATGCCCTCCAGTCCCGCCTCTACGCACAGGTCGCGGAAGCCCCGGCAATCGAGCTCCCCCTGGCCGTAGAGCGAGGACACCAGGATCGCGTCGGCGCGCGTCTCCACCGCCGCGCGCACGAAGTCCGCGGCGGGGGTGAGCGCGCCGAGCGAGACGACCTTGTAGCCGGCCTTTTCCAGCGCCATCGTCAGGATGCGGTTGCCCACGATGTGCGTGTCGGAGCCGATCACGCCCGTGACGATGGTGCGGGCGCGCGGCGGCGTCATTTCTTGATCGCGAACTTCCTCATCTTGCCCAGCTCGCCCCTCAGGAAGTCCAGGGCTCCGGCCGCCGGGATGAAGCTCGCGGGATCCGCGTACTGGTCCGCGAGGTACGCCTTGTAGTCCTCGGTGGCCGCCGCCTTGGCGAGCGCGTCCGAGATCACTTTCACGCGCGCGGCATCGGTGCCGGCCCGCATCATCACCGCGCGGAACTGGTTGATGATGATGTCGTAGCCGAGCTCGCGGCTCGAGGGCACGTCCTTGAAGGGCGCGTAGCGCTGCTCGGCGAACAGGATCACCGGCCGCATCTTGTTCGACGTCAGGAAGCTCTTCACGTCGCCCAGCTGCTCGTAGAGGATGTCGGCGTGGCCGCCCACGATCGCGGTGTAGCGCTCGGCGGGCTTGGCGAAGGGCACCGAGACGAGCTTCAGCCCCTTGTTGGCGAAGTAGTTGACGTGCATGTCATCCGGGCTGCCGAAGCCGGTGATCGCCACCTTGAGCGGCCGGCTCTTCGCCTCGCGCTCGACGTCGGCCCAGGTCGCGAGCTTCGGGTCGGCGGTGAAGAACGCCGAGGGCTGCTTGATCATGATCGCCGCGGGTACCACGTCTTCCAGCTTCCACTTGGTCGCCGCGTCGGTCAGCAGGCCGAAGGTGTCCCCGGTCATCACCGAGATCGTGTAGCCGTCGGCGGGCGAGGTGAGCATCTTGTTCAGGCCCGTCTGGCCGGTGGCCCCGGGCACGTTGATCACCGGCAGCGACACGCCGAGGTCCTTCTCCATGAGGTGCGAAGACTTGCGGGCCACCTGGTCGGCGCCGCCGCCCGGACCCCAGGGCACGATGAACTCGATCGGCCGGCTCGGGTACTTCTCCTGCGCGTGGGCGGCCGCGCCGCAGGCGATCAGCGCCGCGGCGATCCCGATTTTGAGTCCTTGCATGGCTCTTCCTCCTCGTTGGTGAAGCACTAGATGCGCAACAGTAGCTTACCCTTGGTGTTCCTGCCCTCCAGATGGCGGTGCGCCTCGGCCGCCTGCGCCAGCGGGTATTCGCGGTCCACGGTCGCCACGAGCTTTCCGGCACGCCACGCCGCGAAGAGCTCCCCGGTCCGCCCGCGCAGTTCCTCTCGCGTCGCGATGTAGTCGGCGAGGTGCGGCCGCGTGAAGAACACCGATCCTGCCTCGCCCAGCTCGAGCGGCTCGATCGACTGCACCAGCCCGGAGGCGCCGCCGTAGTTCACGCACAGGCCGCGGCGCTTGAGGCTGCGGATGCTGCGCGCGATGGTGTCCTTGCCGACGGAATCGTAGACCACGTTCACGCCGCTGCCGCCGGTGACGCGCATCACCTCCTCGCGGAAGTCCTGCTCGCGGTAGAGCACCACGTGGTCGGCGCCGAGCTTGCGCGCGATGCCGGCCTTCTCCGCGCTGCCGACCGTGGCGATCACCATCGCGCCGCGCGCCTTGGCGAGCTGCACGAGGAGCTGGCCGACGCCGCCGGCGGCCGCGTGCACCAGGCAGCTGTGGCCAGGCCCGAGCCTGAAGGCCGAGTGGGTGAGGTAGTGGGCGGTGATCCCCTGCAGCATCAGCGTCGTGGCGACCGGCGTCGGCACGTCGGCCGGGACGGGCACGAGCTTCCAGGCCGGCACCACCGCGTACTCGGCATAGGAGCCGCGCACGACGCACCAGGCGACGCGCTCGCCCAGCGCGACGCCGTTCGCCTCCGGCCCCAGCGCCGCGACGGTGCCTGCGCCCTCCATGCCGATCACCATCGGCAGCGGAGTCTGGTAGGTGTGCGAGCGCGCGTAGTGGCCGCTGCGCATGTAGATGTCGATGAAGTTGACCCCCGCGAGCTCGAGCTTCACGAGCGCCTCGCCGCGCCCGGGCTCGGGGCGCGGCACCTCCGACAGGGCGAGCTTCTCAGGCCCGCCGAACTCGCTGACGCTGACCGCTTTCATCGTGGGTGGCGACGAGATAGGGCTCGATGCGCTCCGGCGCGAGCCGCGGCGCGAAGCCGGGCTTGAGGACGATGGCGGCCTCGCGCACCTCCAGCGCCGCGTCGAGGATCCGGCCGCGCGCCTTGAGGAAGCCGTTCATCTCCCCGGCGTTGTCGATGTGGCGCGCGGCAGCGCAGGCCTCCATCCAGCAGCCGAGGTCGCAGGCGACGCCGTTGCCGAGCACCGGCGTCATGCCGAGCGCCCGGATGCGCTCCAGCGCCGCGGCGAGCGCCTCCAGCGTGCCGAGCTTCATCAGCTTGAGCTTGATGAAGCGCGCAGCGCCGAGCTCCGCGGCGCGCTCGACGTCCGCCATGCCGTAGATCGACTCGTCGAGCATCATGGGCACGCCCGCGGCGCGGACCACCGCGAGGTGCGCGTCCCAGTCGCCCGCGGCGCAGGGCTGCTCGAACAGCTCGACCCCCGCCGGGTCGAGCGCGCGCACGAAGGCGACGCCGTCGGCCTGGCTGAAGCCCTGGTTGGCGTCGATGCGGATGCGGGCGCGGCCGGCGACGAGCCGCTGTGCCCGACGCACGTGCTCGATGTCCTTGGCGAGGTCCGTGCCCACCTTGACCTTGAGCGTGCGGTAGCCCGCCGCGAGGAGCGACTCGACCTCGCGCGCCATCG
>CAZOWR010000119.1:0-8714 GCA_964583645.1 uncultured Enterobacteriaceae bacterium | reverse complement strand
TGGTGCCCACGAGCAGACTCGAACTGCTACGGCTGTTTAGGCCACTAGCCCCTCAAGCTAGCGTGTCTACCAATTTCACCACGTGGGCATTGCAGCCGAACCGCGATTCCGGCGGATTATCCCTCAATTCGGCACCTGCTTCGCCTTGGTCCCGTCCTTGCCTTCGGGCGCCGCGGCCGGCTGCGGAACGTCGGCGGGCGCGCCGCGCCCCGGCGCCGGGCTCTCGCTCTTGACCGCGTCGAGCACCCCGCCGCCGCCGGCCCGCTGGTGCGTCGCCAGATAAGCAAGACCCAGGCTGGTGATGAAGAAGACGGTCGCGAGCACCGCCGTGGTGCGGGAGAGGAAGTTCGCCGACCCGGTGGCGCCGAACAGGCTGCCCGAGGCGCCGCCGCCGAAGCCCGAGCCCATGTCGGCGCCCTTGCCGTGCTGGAGCAGCACCAGCCCGATGATCGCGAGCGCGATCAGCACATGCAGCACGATGACCAGCGTGATCCAGTAGTCCATTCGCTCAGCTCCCGGTGCGCGCGGCGCGCGCGATGGCGAGAAAGTCTCCCGCCGCCAGCGACGCGCCGCCGATCAACCCGCCGTCCACGTCCGGCATCGCGAACAGCGCTTCCGCGTTCGACGGCTTGACGCTGCCGCCGTACAGGATCCTTGTCTCCGCCCCCACGCGCCGGCGCAGGAACGCGTGCACTTCCTGCGCCTGCTCCGGCGAGGCCGTGCGGCCCGTGCCGATCGCCCAGACCGGCTCGTAGGCGAGGACCGCATCGCCCAAGCCCTGCTTGCCCAGCACCGCCTCGAGCTGCCGCGCGACGACATCCCGGGTGCTCGCCGCCTCGCGCTCGGCCAGCGTCTCTCCGACGCACAGGATCGGCGTCATGCCCGCCGCCTGCACCGCGGCCAGCTTCGCCGCGACCACCGCGTCGCCCTCGCCGTAGCGCTGGCGCCGCTCCGAGTGACCCACGATCACGTAACGGCAGCCGAACTCGGCCAGCATCGCCGCAGAAACCTCTCCGGTATACGCGCCCTCGACGTGCTCGCTCGCGTTCTGCGCACCCCAGCCCAGCGGCGTCCCGCGCAGCCGCTCGGCCAGTTGCGGCAGGTACGGGTAGGGGGCACACACCGAGCACTCCACGCCTTGCGCCCCGTCCAGCCCCGCCAGGATCGCCTCCAGCAGCGAGGCGATCGAGGCCCGGCTGCCGTGCATCTTCCAGTTCCCGGCAAGCAAGCGCCTGCGCGTCATCCCCGGACCCGAAGTAACTGCCTGAATTTTACCGTATCCTCCGGGCGCCTGCGCTGCCGAGACCGCCGCGGCCAGAGCACGATTGCCCCGCCAGCGCGTCCACGCGCGCGCCGTCCCGCAGGCGGCTCACGACGCTGCGCGCCGCTCCCCGCACAGCGCCTCGATCGCCGCGACGATAGCGGGCGCGCCGACGCGCGACTCGTCCTCGAGCGGCTTGGAGTAGCCCACCGGGATCCTCGGCGCGCCCACGCGCGCCACGCGGATGCCGAGCGCCTCGGCCGCTTCGGCCGCAATCTCGGCACCGAAGCCCGCGACCCGCACCGCCTCCTGCGCGACGAGCAGCCTTCCGGTGCGCGCCGCCGAGGCCAGTACGGTGTCCCGGTCCCACGGCCACAGCGTGCGCAGGTCGATCACTTCCACCGCGAGACCACGATCGGCGGCGCGCGCGGCCGCGTCCAGCGCCGTATGCACGGTGCGCGACCATGCAACCAGCGTCGCGTCCCCGCCGCGACGCAGCACCCGCGCTTTGCCGAGTTCCGCGCCCGCGCCCGGGTCCACCTCGCCTTGCATGCCCCACAGCTCCTTGTGCTCCATGTAGACCACGGGATCGCCGCTCGCGATCGCCGCCGCGAGCAGCGAGCAGTTGTCCTGCGCCGTCGCGGGCGTCACCACGACGAGGCCCGGGACATGCGCGAACCACGCCTCCA
This sequence comes from uncultured Enterobacteriaceae bacterium, assembly GCA_964583645.1. GTDB lineage: Bacteria > Pseudomonadota > Gammaproteobacteria > Burkholderiales > SG8-39 > RBG-16-66-20. The sequence continues at coordinate 6,764 of CAZOWR010000119.1, read as the reverse complement.
GGCTCTGCGAGTGCTGCGCCGCCGAGCCTGCCCACAGGCCGATCGGCATGCGCGCCACCAGCGGCACCCTGCCCTGCCCGCCGAGCATGTAGCGCGCCTTGGCGGCCTGGTTGACGATCTCATCGATCGCGCAGAGCGCGAAGTCCACCACCCGCATCTCCACCACCGGTCTCAGCCCGGCGAGCGCCATGCCGACCGCGGCGCCCATGATGGCGGACTCCGAGATCGGCGCGTCGATGACGCGCGCGGCGCCGAACTTCTGCAGCAATCCGCGGTACTGGCCGAAGACGCCGCCGCGGCCGACATCCTCGCCGACCACGACCACCGCGGCGTCGGCGGCCATCGCGCGCTCGAGCGCCGTGCACGCCGCCTCGGCGTAGCTCAACCGGGCCATGCCGCTACCGCCATCGGCCGCTCCCGGTATCGTGAATCTCGCTGTAGGCCGCGTGCGCCTCCGGCCAGGGCGCCGCCGAGGCCGAACGCAATGCCGCAGCGATTTCCGCCTGCGCCTCGGCCTGCACCGCACTCAGGCGTTCCCGCGGCACACCCATCGCCGCGAGCCGCTCGATGCACTCTGGAATGGGATCGTCGGCGAGCGCGCGGCCGACCTCCTCGCCATCGCGATACGCGGCAAGATCCACCGAGACGTGGCCCTTCAGGCGGTAGGTGATGGCGTGCAGCAGGCGCGGGCCGCCGCCCGAGCGCACCTGCGCCGCGAGCGCCGCGGCGGCCGCATCCACCGCGAACACGTCGTTGCCGTCCACTGTCTCCCCGGCGACGCCGATCGCCCGCGCGCGCGCCAGGGCGCCCTCGCCCGCGGTCATCGCATCGGTGGCGGTGGTCGCCGACCAGCGGTTGTCCTCGCAGACGAAAAGCACCGGCAGCCCGTGGATCGCGGCCCAGTTCAGGCCCTCGAGGAACGGCCCCCGGTTGATCGCGCCGTCGCCGAAGAAGCAGCACACGATGCGCGGCTCGTCGCGGAGCTTGACGGCGTGCGCCGCGCCCACCGCGATCGGAATCCCGGCCGCGACCACGCCGTTCGCGCCCAGCATGCCCACGGAGAAATCGGCGATGTGCATCGAGCCGCCGCGGCCGCCGTTGAACCCGTTCGCGCGCCCGAAAAGCTCGCACATCGTGCGCTCGACCGACGCGCCCTTGGCGATGGCGTGGCCGTGGCCTCGGTGCGTGGAGGTGAGGAGATCCTCCGGCCCGAGGTTCGCGCACACCCCGGCGGCAACCGCCTCCTGGCCGGTGGACAGATGCAGCGGCCCGCGCACCAGGGATGCGGCCAGGGCTGCGCCGAAGGCCGCGACGCTGCCGCGCGAGGCCTCCTCGGCGGCGATCTCGAAAGCGCGGATGCGCGCCATGGTGCGGTAGAGCGCGAGCCCGCGCTGCGTCGCGCCAGGCGGGATCGGAGCCGTGCGGCTCAAGCAGACACGGAACCGGCGCTCATCCGGCCCCCGCGGCGTGCCGCACCGCCGCCGCGATGGCCTCCGCGGCAGCCTCGATCGCGGCGCGCGGCTCCCCCTCCACCATGACGCGCAGCACGGCCTCGGTCCCCGAGGGGCGCAGCAGGATGCGCCCGCGGCCGTCGAGCGCGCGCGTCGCCAGCGCCTGCGCCTCGGCGATCGCGGCATGCCGCTCCCAGTCGAAGCCCCTGGGCACCGCGACATTGACGAGCACCTGCGGAAACATCACCAGGTCCGCGGTCAATTCGGCGAGCGTCCTGCCGGTCTCCCGCACCGCCGTCAGCACCTGCAGCGCGGACACGATGCCGTCCCCCGTGGTGTGCCGGTCCAGGCAGATGATGTGGCCCGAGTTCTCGCCGCCCAGGTCCCAGTCGCGGCTGCGCATCATCTCCAGCACGTAGCGGTCGCCCACCTTCGCGCGCCCGAACGGCACGCCCATCCTGGCGAAGGCCTGCTCCAGCGCGAGGTTGGTCATCACGGTCCCCGCGACCCCGCTCAGGCGCCGCGTCGCGGCGCGATGCTTGGCCACCGCGTAGAGCAGCTGGTCGCCGTCGTAGGTCGCTCCGCCCGCGTCCACGACCACCAGCCGGTCGCCGTCGCCGTCGAGCGCGATGCCGAGGTCGGCATCGCGGCTGCCAACCTCCGCCGCGAGATCCCCCCGCTCGTTGATGTTGAAGCCGTCGGGCCTGACGCCCACCGGGGTCACCTCGGCGCCCAGCTCGTGGAACACGTGCGGCGCGATGCCGTAGGCGGCGCCGTGCACGCAATCGACCACGATGCGCATGCCGCGCAGGTCGAGCTCGGCGGGAAACGTGGACTTGCAGAACTCGATGTAGCGTCCCTGCGCGTCGTCGACGCGGCGCGCGCGTCCCAGCCTCGCCGCCTCGTTGCAGCCCATCGGCTGCTCCATCTGGCGCTCGATCGCCGCCTCGGTATCGTCGGGCAGCTTGAAGCCGTCGCCGGAGAAGAACTTGATGCCGTTGTCGGGAAACGGGTTGTGCGAAGCGCTGATCACCACGCCGGCCGAGAGCCGCAGCGCGCGCGCGAGATAGGCGACCCCCGGCGTCGGCAGCGGGCCGCACAGCAGCACGTCGACGCCGGCCGCCGAGAAGCCCGCCTCGAGCGCCGCCTCGATCATGTAGCCGGAGATGCGCGTGTCCTTGCCGATCAGCACCGCCGGGTGGCGGTCGCGCCCGGCGAGCACCCTGCCCGCCGCGTAGCCCAGGCGCAGCACGAAATCGGGCGTCATGGGGCTCGCGCCCACCGTGCCGCGCACCCCGTCGGTGCCGAAATAGGACCTGCTCATGCGTTGCGCAGCGCCTGCCACACCGCGAGCGCGTCGCGCGTCTCCCGGACGTCGTGGACCCGCAGTATTGTCGCCCCGGCCTGCGCGGCGAGCAAAGCGGCCGCGAGGCTCGCCGCCAGGCGTTCCTCGACCGGCCGGCCGGTGATCGCGCCGAGCGAGGACTTGCGCGACCAGCCGACGACCACCGGCACGCCGAGCCGCGCGAGCTCGGCGAGGCGCCTGAGCAGCGCCAGGTTGTGCGCCAGGGTCTTGCCGAAGCCGATGCCGGGGTCGACCGCCAGGCGCTCGCGCGCGATGCCTGCCGCCTCGCAGGCGGCCAGCCGCGCCGCGAGGAAGTCCCGAACTTCCGCGACCACGTCCGCATACTGCGGGTCGCGCTGCATCGTCGCCGGATCGCCCCGCTTGTGCATCAGGCACACCGCGCAGTCGCTCGCCGCGACCGCTTCCAGCGCGCCCGGCGCGCCGAGCGCCTCGATGTCGTTGATCATGCACGCGCCGGCGGCGAGCGCCGCCCGCATGACCGCCGGCCTGCGCGTGTCGACCGACACCGGGAGGTCCCGGAGCGCGCCGACCACGGGGAGGATCCGTTTCAGCTCGTCGTCTTCGGACACCGGCTGCGCGCCCGGCCGCGAGGATTCGCCGCCGATATCCAGAACATCCGCGCCCTGCTCCCGCAGGCGGCGCCCGTGCGCGATCGCGGCGCGCGGATCGAGAAAACGGCCGCCGTCGGAAAAGGAGTCGGACGTGACGTTCACCACGCCCATGAGCAGCGGGCGTTCGAGCTCCAGCTCGAACCGCCCGCACTGCAGCTTCAAGGCGTGGCGGGGGCGGCGCTGCCCTGCGTGCCGTCTCCGGGCGCCCCGCCGGCGGGGGCCGCGCCCTGCGGGCTGCTGGAGCGCGGCGGGCGCGGCGGCTTGCCGGCCATGATGTCGCTGATCTGGTCGGCGTCCAGCGTCTCCAGCTCGAGCAGCGCCTTGGCCATGGCCTCGACCTTGTCGCGGTGGTCCTCGATCAGCTGGCGGGCGAGCTTGTACTGCTCGTCGACGATGCGCCGGATCTCCGCGTCGACCTTCTGCATGGTGGTCTCGGAGACGTTCTTGTGCGTGGTGATCGAGCGTCCGAGGAAGATCTCGCCCTCGTTCTCGCCGTAGACCATCGGCCCGAGCTGGTCCGACATGCCCCACTGCGTCACCATGCGGCGCGCAATCTCGGTGGCGCGCTCGAAGTCGTTCGCCGCGCCGGTGGTCATCTGGTTCATGAACACCTCCTCGGCGATGCGCCCGCCGAACAGCACCGCAATCGTGTTGAGCAGCCGGTCGCGGTCCTGGCTGTAGCGGTCCTGCTCGGGCAGCTGCATCGTCACGCCGAGCGCGCGCCCGCGCGGGATGATCGTCACCTTGTGCACCGGGTCGGTCTTGGGCAGCAGCTTGGCCACCACGGCGTGGCCCGACTCGTGGTACGCGGTGTTGCGCCGCTCCTCCTCCGGCATCACCATGGAGCGACGCTCGGCGCCCATGATGACCTTGTCCTTCGCCATCTCGAAGTCGTCCATGTCCACGAGCCGCTTGTTCTTGCGCGCCGCGAACAGCGCCGCTTCGTTGACGAGGTTCGCCAGGTCGGCGCCGGAGAACCCCGGCGTGCCGCGCGCGATGATGTCCGGCTTCACGTCCGGTGCGAGCGGCACCTTCCTCATGTGCACCTTGAGGATCTCCTCGCGGCCGCGGATGTCGGGCAGCGGCACGACCACCTGGCGGTCGAAGCGCCCGGGGCGCAGCAGCGCCGGATCGAGCACGTCGGGGCGGTTGGTCGCGGCGATCACGATCACGCCCATGGTGCCCTCGAAGCCGTCCATCTCCACGAGCAGCTGGTTGAGGGTCTGCTCGCGCTCGTCGTTGCCCCCGCCCAGGCCCGCGCCGCGCTGCCGCCCTACGGCGTCGATCTCGTCGATGAACACGATGCAGGGCGCGTGCTTCTTGGCCTGCTCGAACATGTCGCGCACGCGCGCCGCGCCCACGCCTACGAACATCTCTACGAAGTCCGAGCCCGAGATGGAGAAGAACGGCACCTTGGCCTCGCCCGCGATCGCGCGCGCGAGCAGCGTCTTGCCGGTGCCGGGGTTGCCGACCATCAGCACGCCGCGCGGGATACGCCCGCCGAGCTTCTGGAACTTGGAGGGATCGCGCAGGAAGTCGACCAGCTCCGCGACCTCCTCCTTGGCCTCCTCGCAGCCGGCGACGTCGGCGAAAGTGACGGTGTTGGTGGACTCGTCCAGCATGCGCGCGCGCGACTTGCCGAAGGAGAACGCGCCGCCCCGGCCCCCGCCCTGCATCTGGCGCATGAAGAAGATCCACACCCCGATCAGGAGCAGCATCGGGAACCACGAGACGAAGATGTTCATGAGCAGCGAGGGCTCCTCCTCGGGCTTGGCCTCGATCTTGATGCCGTACTTGAGCAGGTCCGAGACCAGCCAGATGTCCCCCGGCGAGTAGCTCACCACGCTCTTGCCCTCGGTGGTGGTGGCCTTGAGCTGGCGCCCCTCGATCGTGACCTTGGCGATGCGGCCGGCTTTCACCTCCTCGAGGAACTGCGAGTACTCCATCGGCGCGCGCGCCGCCTGGCGGGTGTTGAACTGGTTGAACACGGTCATCAGCACCAGCCCGATGACGAGCCAGATGACCAGGTTTTTCATCATGTTGTTCAAGGACTTGCTCCTTCTTCCGGCGCCGCCGCAGACGGCCATCTTACGCCGTTTCAGCTAGATTGCGGCGCGTGCTCCGAATTCAACCGGCGGCGTCACGTCGCAGGCCGCGCGCGAGCAGGTAGAGCTCGCGCGACTCGCCCCGCGAGGCCGCCGGCTTGCGGGTCCGCACGCTCGAGAAGGTACGCCGAAGCAGGCCGAGAAGCGAGGCGAATTCCCGCCCCTGAAACACTTTCACGAGGAGCGCGCCTTGCGGGGCGAGGTTCGCGCGGCAGAAGTCGATCGCGGCCCGCACCAGCTCGGCCGCCCGCGCCTGGTCGGCGGCGGCGACGCCGGAGAGCTCGGGCATCATGTCCGAGAGCACCGCGTCCGCGAGGCCGCCGGCCGCCTCGCGCACCGCGGCGCGCACCGCCTCGTCGAGGAAGCTGCCGCGGACGAACCGGACCCCGGGGACCGGCGCCATCTCGAGGACGTCGACCGCGATCACGCGGCCGCGCGCGCCGAGGCGCTGCGCGGCAACCTGACTCCACCCCCCTGGCGCCGCGCCGAGGTCGACGACCACGGCGCCGGGCCGCAGCAGCCGGTCGCGGGCGTCGATCTGCAGCAGCTTGTAGGCCGCTCGCGAGCGATAGCCCTCGGCGCGGGAGCGCTTCACGTAGGGGTCGGCGAGGTGGCGCCGCAGCCAGCGGCCGCTGGAATTTGTCATCGCGCCAGGTGTTCCATCCATCGAAAGGTACACTGAAGCATGCGCATGAAATTGCTCGCCGTTCTCGCGGCGGGAGCGGTCGCCGCGGGCTGCGCCTCGTACGACGGCCGCAGCCTGGTACCCGGCAAGTCGGTCGCCGCGGACGTCGAGGCGCTCATGGGTCCCCCGGCCGAGCGGCTGACCGTCGCGGGCGAGAGCGTGTGGTTCTACCCGCGCAACCCCGGGGGCCTGCACACCTACGCGGTGCGCTTCGCGCCCGACGGCACCGTGCGCGCCGTGGAGCAGCGCCTGACCGAGGACAACCTCAGGCACCTCGTCGCAGGCGTCAGCACGAAGCGCGAGGTGCGCGAGCTGCTCGGGCCGCCCATGCAGGTGATCCGCATGGAGCGCCAGCAGCGCGACGTCTGGGGCTACCGCATGTACAACGCGGTGCAGGTCGAGCACGAGCTGTACGTGCAATTCTCGAACGACGGCCTGGTGCGCGAGGTGCTGCTGCTCAGGGACTACAGGAACGAGGTGGGTGACCACCGGCCCTAGCCGGACTTCGCGGATTCGATCACCGCTGAAGGCAATTTAGCGGTGGCG
>CAZOWR010000118.1:0-8810 GCA_964583645.1 uncultured Enterobacteriaceae bacterium | reverse complement strand
CGCCATCGAGAACGGCTTCACCAGCCAGTTGACGGCGAGCGTGACGCCGATGCCGCGCAGGTGCGAGCGCACCTGCCGCAGCGCGCCGAAGTCGACGCGCAGCAGCATCGGCACGATCATCACCCAGATGAGCAGGCCCACGGGGAGGTTGACGCGCGCGAGCTCCATCGCGCCGAGCGCGCGAATCGGCCCGGGGAGCGCCTGGCCGAGCGCGATCCCGGCGCCGATGCACAGGAACACCCAGAGCGTGAGCCAGCGCTCGAAGGCGCTCATCGCTGCCGCCCCGCTCACGCCAGCACGATGAGCGGCGCGAAGCCGCCTCCCTCGGAGCGGAAGTTGGTCGTCTGCCCGCGCCACAGGCGGGCCGCGAGCAGCTGCACCTCAGTGCCTGCGCCGCCCGCGCCAGCCGGCTTCGTCGCGGTGCACGGACGCGGCCTCAGGCCGCCGGCGCGCAGCAGGCCGCCTTCGCGGCGGGCATCTCCGCGGGCCTCGATTCGCCGTACACCGGCGCCGACTCCAGCGTGTGGAACGACTCCCAGGCGATCCCCTGCGGATCGAGCGTCCAGTACTTGTCGCTCTTCGCGTAGCAGCACTGCGTGCCCTTCTGCTCGAGCGCAGAGACGTCGGCCTGCGCGAGGCGCACGCGCAGTTCCTCCAGCTCGCGCGCGTCCTCGGCCTGGATGCCGAGGTGGTCGAGCCCGCCTTTCTTGCCGCGCGTGGAGATGGCGAAGTTGACGCGCGGGTCCTCGAGCTGCCACTTGGCGTAGTCGTCCTTCTTCACCGTGGGCTGCGCGGCGAACAGCGCCGAGTAGAAGCGGATGCTGCTCTCGAGGTCATGCACGCCGACGTGCACGTGGAGCCGTTTCATGGGTCTTCCTTTCGATGACGATGGGTTGGGACTGCGGCGTGCAGGCCGCCCCGCCGCAGCAGTTCTCGGTGGGGTAGCCGACGAGCCGGGTCATGTTCCGGAAATCGGCGCTGTAGATGACGAAGCGCCCCGCTTGGCGGCTCGTCGCGAGCCCCGCGCGCACCAGCTGCGCCAGGTGAAAGGAGAGGGTCGCCGGGGGCAGCCCGAGCCGGGCGCCGATGGCGCCCGCCGCGAGCCCCGCAGGGCCCGCCTGTACGAGCATCCGGAACACCTCGAGCCGGCTCGCCTGGGCGAGCGCTCCGAGCGCTTCGATCGCCTGGGTCGTTTCCATATTTCTAGAATAGTCGAATTATGTACCCGCGTCAAGCGAAGCCATATCTTCCAATCCGTCAACGGATTACGTCAGAAGCACCAAGGCCCAGACCAGGCCCGCGATCCCTAGCGACAGCATCACCGCCGCGCTGCCGAGATCCTTGGCGCGAGCCGAGAGGCCATGCGGCTCCAGCGAGACGCGATCCACCGCCGCCTCGAGCGCCGAGTTGAGCAGCTCGACGACCAGCACGAGCAGGATGCTGCCGGCGAGCAGCGCGCGTTCGGCGCCGTTCCCGCCCAGGTACAGGCCGAGGGGCACGAGCACGGCCGCAAGCAGCAGTTCCTGGCGGAAGGCGGCCTCGTGGCGCGCGGCCTGCGCCAGTCCCGCGAGCGAAGCCCGCGTCGCTTCGGCGAGCCGCCTCACGCCTGTCGCGCCTCGCTGCGGCGGCCGCATCGCCCTAGACGCGCGCCATGCCCGGCATTTCCTCGGCCTCGCGCCGGCTCGCGGCTGACCACGTGGCCGGCACCGCGAGCTGCGCGAGCAGCTCCTGCTGCACCGCGCGCGGCTTGCCGCGGCGCGCCGCCGGCCGCTCGTAGCCGCCGTCGGCCTTCATGATCCAGGTCTGCGCCGCGTCCTCGAGATAGGCCTGCAGCCCCTCGGCGATGACGCGGCTCTTGAGCGCCGGGTCGAGCACCGGGAAGCCGAGCTCGATGCGCCGGAAGAAGTTGCGGTCCATCCAGTCGGCGCTCGCGAGCCACACGTCCTCGGCGCCGTCGTTGTGGAACAGGAACACCCGCGAGTGCTCGAGGAACCGCCCCACGATCGAGCGCACGCGGATGTTCTCCGAGAGCCCCTCCACGCCCGGCCTGAGCGCGCACACGCCGCGCACGATGAGATCGATCTGCACGCCCGCCTGGGAGGCCGCGTAGAGCTCCTCGATGATCTCGGGCTCGAGCAGCGCGTTCATCTTGGCGACGATGCGCGCGCTCCTGCCCTCCTTGGCGAGACGCGCCTCGTTCCTCACCGCCGTGACGATGCGCTTGTGCAGGGTGAAGGGCGAGAGCCAGAGGTGCTTCATGCGCGCGGCGCGCCCGAGGCCCGTGAGCTGCTTGAACACCTCGTTGACGTCGGCGCAGAGGTCCTCGTTGGAGGTCATGAGGCCGAAGTCGGTGTACTGGCGCGCGGTGCTCGGGTGGTAGTTGCCGGTGGCGAGATGGGCGTAACGCTTGAGCACGCTGCCCGCGGGCGTGTCCTCGCGGCGCACCACCAGCGCCATCTTGGCGTGCGTCTTGTGGCCCACCACGCCGTAGATGACGTGCGCGCCGACCTCCTCCAGGCGCGAGGCCCAGCCGATGTTGGTCTCCTCGTCGAACCTCGCCATCAGCTCGAGCACCACCGTCACCTCCTTGCCGCGGCGCGCCGCCTCGATCAGGATCTCCATCAGCTCCGAGTCGGTGCCGGTGCGGTAGACGGTCTGCTTGATCGCGAGCACGCGCGGGTCGGAGACCGAGGTGCGGATGAACTCGATCACCGGCAGGAACGACTCGTAGGGGTGGTGCAGGAGCACGTCGCGCGCCGCGAGGGCCGCGTAGATGTCGCCGCTGCGCGCAAGCGCCGCCGGCAGCCCCGGCTGGAAGGGCGGGTACTTGAGGTCCGGGCGCTCGACCTGGTCGTGGACCTCGCGCAGCCGGTACAGGTTCACCGGGCCGTCGACGCGGTACAGGTCTTCCTGCGCGAGCCCGAACTGCTGCAGCAGGAACTCCATCGTCCCGGGCGAGCAGTTCTCCGCGACCTCCAGCCGCACCGCGTCGCCGAAATGCCGGTGCAGCAGCTCGCCCTGCACCGCGATGCGCATGTTCTTGATTTCCTCCTCGTCGACGAAGAGGTCGGAGTTGCGCGTGACGCGGAACTGGTGGCAGCCCTTCACCTCCATGCCGGCGAACAGCTCGTCGACGTGGGCGTGCAGGATCGAGGACAGGAACACGAAGCCGTGCGGCGCGCCCGCCACCTCCGCCGGCAGGCGGATGGCCCGCGGCAGGGCGCGCGGGGCCTGCACGATCGCGGCACGCGACTTGCGGCCGAAGGCGTCGCGCCCCTCCAGCTCGATGGCGAAGTTGAGCGACTTGTTGAGCACGCGCGGGAAGGGATGGGCCGGGTCCAGCCCGATCGGGGTGAGCACCGGCAGCAGCTGGCGCGTGAAGTAGTCCTTGATCCAGGCGCGCTGGGCGTCGGTCCAGCCCTCGCGCTTGAGGAACAGCACGCCCTCGCGCGCGAGCGCGGGCAGGATCACGGCGTTCAGCAGCTGGTACTGCTCGCCCACCAGCGTGTGCGCCTGCGCGCAGACCTGGGCGAAGGCCTCCGCCGGGCTGCGGCCGTCGGGTCCCGTCTCCTTGACGCCGATCTTGATCTGCTCCTTGAGTCCCGCCACCCGGATCTCGAAGAACTCGTCGAGGTTGGAGGACACGATGGTGAGAAAGCGCAGGCGCTCGAGCAGCGGCATCGCGTCGTCGGCAGCGAGCGCGAGCACGCGCCGGTTGAACTCGAGCTGTCCCAGCTCCCGGTTGAGGAAGTGCGACGGCGGCAGCGCTTTCTTGATCATCTGGGGGTTGGCCGGTGAGGCCGCCGGGACGCGGTTTGCCCCCGCGGTACGGGGGTGCTAATTTTATCCGAATGGGCCGTCCGGACGTCCTCGCCGCGGTAGACCTCGGCTCGAACAGCTTCCACCTGCTGGTCGGGCGCGTGATGGACGGCCAGGTCTATCCCCTCGACGCGGTGCGCGAGGTGGTGCGCCTCGGCGGGGGCCTGACCGCCGACAAGCGCATCGACCGTGCCAGCCAGGCGCGCGCGCTCGAGGCGATCGGCAAGTTCGGCGAGCGGCTGCGCGGCCTGCCGCGCCAGGCGGTGCGCGCGGTCGGCACCAACACGCTGCGGGTGGCGAAGAACGCGCCGCAGTTCCTGCGCGAGGCCCGTCAGGCGCTCGGCTTCCCGATCGAGGTGATCGCCGGGCGCGAGGAGGCGCGGCTCGTCTACCTCGGCGTGGCGCACTCCATGCCCCCGGCGCAAGGTGAGAAGGATGCGCGGCGCCTGGTGGTGGACGTCGGCGGCGGCTCCACCGAGTTCGTCATCGGCACGGGCTTCGAGCCCGAGATGACCGAGTCGCTCTTCATGGGCTGCGTCAGCTACAGCCTGCGGTTCTTCCCGGAAGGGCGCATCGACAAGGCGCGCATGAAGGCCGCCGAGCTCGCGGCGCGCCAGGAGCTCGCCGGCATCGTCGGCGCGTACCGCGCGCGCGGCTGGCAGGAGGCGGTGGGCTCCTCGGGCAACGCGCGCTCGATCGAGGCGATCCTCGCCGAGAACGGCCATGCCGCCGAGGGCATCACGCGCGAAGGGCTGGAACGCCTGAGGAGCCAGCTCATCAAGCACGAGCGTGCCGATCCGGACCGCATCGCCGGCCTGCGCGCCGGGCGCGCGCCGGTGCTGCCCGGAGGGGTGGCGATCCTCAAGGCGGTGCTGGACGAGCTGGGGATCGAATCGATGAAGGTGTCCGAAGGCGCCCTGCGCCACGGCGTGCTCTACGACCTGCTGGGACGCGTCGAGCACCGCGACATGCGCGAGGCGACCGTGGCCCAGTTCATGCGCCGCTACCACGTCGATGCCGCGCAGGCCGAGCGGGTGCGCGCGCTCGCCGTGAAGATCTACGAGGCCCTCGGCGGCGACAAGGACGAGGCGGACCGGCTGATGCTCGACTGGGCGGCGCGCCTGGCGGAGATCGGCCTGTCGATCGAGCATGCGCAGTACCACAAGCACTCCGCCTACGTGCTCTCCAACGCCGACATGCCCGGCTTCTCGCGCATGGAGCAGCAGCGCCTCGCGCGCCTGGTGCTCGCGCACCGCGGCAAGCTCGGCAAGGTGCGCGACGCCGGCCTGGAGGGCGAGGACTGGAACCTGGTGTTCGCGCTGCGCGTGGCGACGCTGGTGCTTCGCAGCCGCACCGACGTCAGGCTGCCGGCGCTGCGCGTCTCGGGAGACGCGGCAGGGTTCGTGCTCGGGCTGCCGCAAGCGTGGCTCGAGGAGAACCCGCTCTCGGCGGCGGCGCTGGAGGCCGAGACGGACCGCTGGAAGTCGGTCGGCACGCGCTTCGCGCTGAGCGGCCTTTCCGAGCGCAAGGTGGCGCAGCTCGGGCGGACCTAGACCAGATCGGGCGCGATCACGGCGCGCACCACCACCTGCGCCTGGCGGCCGCGCACGCGGTACTCGAGCCACCACAGCCCGCCTTTCTTCACGCTCCACTCGGCGGCCGCCCCCGCCACGAGGCTCGCTGCCGCGCGCCCCAGGTCGGGCTGGTGGCCCACGAGCACCGCCACGCCGCGGCGCCGCGGCCAGCCCGCGGCCTCGGCGATCGCCGCTGCAGAGGCGCCCGGCGCGAGGCGCGGCGAGACTTTGAACCTTTCGCCGAGGGCTTCCGCGGTCTCGCGCGCGCGCCGCGCGGGGCTCGACACGACGCGGTACTTCGAGGGCAGGTGGCGCTGCAGCCAGCGCGCGACGCGCTCGGCCTGCTTGCGGCCCTTGCCGGTGAGGCTGCGGTCGAGGTCCGGCTCCCCCTCCTCCGCGTCGGCGTGCCGCCACAGGATCAGCTCCATGGCGCCATCCTACCCCGGCACCTTCTGCGCCGCCGCGACCAGGCGCGAGGCCGGAAACCTCGCGGCGAAGCGGCTGCCCTTGCCGGGCGCGCTTTCGATCCCGAGCGCGCCGTGGTGGCGCGCCAGCGCGTGCTTGACGATGGACAGGCCCAGCCCGGTGCCGCCGGTCTCGCGCGAGCGGCCGCGGTCCACGCGGTAGAAGCGCTCGGTCAGCCGCGGCAGGTGCTCGGGCTCGATGCCGATCCCGGTGTCGGTCACCGAGAACTCGCCGCCGTCGGCATCCGCATGCCAGGCGAGCCGCACCTCCCCGCCGGGGGGCGTGTAGCGCACCGCGTTCGTGGCGAGGTTGAGGAAGGCGCTCGCGATCTCGTTCTCGGCGCCCAGCAGGTCGTGCGCGCCCGCGATCTCGAGCGTGACGCGGTGACGGCCCTTGCTGAGCGCCTGCGCTTCCGAGCGCACGCGCTCGAGCAGCGGGCGCAGCGGGACGCGCTGCGCCGGCGGCGGCGCGGGCGCGTGCTCGAGCGCCGAGAGCGTGAGCAGGTCCTCGATCAGCCGCTTCATGCGCTCGGCCTGGGGCGCCATGAGGCCGACGTAGTCGCGCACCCGCCCGGCGTCGAGCTTGAGGTCCTGGATGGTCTGCAGGAAGCCCACGAGCACGGTGAGCGGCGTGCGCAGCTCGTGCGACACGTTGGCGACGAAGTCGCGCCGCATCGCCTCCAGGCGCTCGGCGCCGGTCACGTCCTGCGACAGCAGCAGGTGCTCCGCCTCGCCGAACACCACGATCTGCAGCTCCAGCGTGCGCCGCTCGGCCCCGAGCGAGCGCAGGCGCACCGGCGCCGAGAAGTCGCGCTGCCGCAGGTAGTCGGTGAACTCGGGCGCGCGCACGAAGTTGGCGATCGGCTGGCCGCGGTCGCGCACCGCGTCGATGCCGTGGTGCGCGGCCGCCGCGTCGTTGCACCAGTCGAGGCGGAACTCGCCGTCGAGCACGGCGACGCCGTAGGGCAGCGCCTGGGCGCCGCGGCGCGAGCGCACGATCAGCTGCGCGAGCTGCCGGCGGCGGTGCAGGTTCGCGCGCCGGTGGCGGTGCAGGTGGTTGAAGACCTCGCCCCAGCCGCCCTCGGCCTCGGGGGCGTCGGTGAGCCGCGGCTGCGAGGCCCAGCGCAGGAGCTTGCGGAACTCGCGCCGCTCGCCCCACAGCAGCCAGGCAAGCACCCCGACTGCCAGCCCGAGGAGGATCTCGAGCGGGCTCACGCCGGCCTCAACTCCGGCCGACCGCGGCAGCCTCGGGACGCAAGGCGTAGCCGCTGCCGCGCACCGTCTCGACGAGCGCGTCGTGCCCGCTCGCGGCGAGCGCCTGGCGCAGGCGCCGGATGTGCACGTCCACGGTCCGCTCCTCGATGAACACGTGGTCCCCCCAGACCTCGTCGAGCAGCTGCGAGCGCGAGTAGACCCGGTTGGGGTGGGTCATGAGGTAGTGCAGCAGGCGGAACTCGGTGGGCCCGAGCGCGAGCGCATGGCCGTTGCCGCTGACGCGGTGCGCGGCCGGGTCCAGGCGCAGGCCGGCGATCTCGACGGGCGCATCGCCGTGCTGGGGCTTGCGCCGCCGCAGCACCGCGCGGATGCGCGCCACCAGCTCCCTGGTCGAGAACGGCTTGGTGACGTAGTCGTCGGCGCCCGCCTCGAGCCCGGCCACCTTGTCGGGCTCCTCGGCGCGCGCCGTCAGGAAGATGAGCGGCAGCTCGCGCGTGCGGGCGTCGCCCCGGAGCTTGCGCGCGAGCGCGAGCCCGGACTGCCCGGGCAGCATCCAGTCGAGCAGCACCAGGTCGGGGAGCACTTCCTGCAGGAAGCGCGTCGCCTCCTCGGCGCTCTTCGCCCGCAGCGTCTCGTAGCCCGCGTGCTCGAGGTTGACCCCGATCAGCTCGAGGATCGCGGGCTCGTCCTCCACGATCAGCACTGATGCCGGCATGCGCAGCGCTACTCCCTGGAGAGTTCCTTCTCGATGTCGGCGAACGAGGTGTGGCGCACATCCGTCCCCCGGACGATGTAGATCACCTGCTCGGCGACGTTCTTGGCATGGTCGCCGATGCGCTCGATCGCCTTGGCGACCCACAGCGTCTCCAGCGCCGGGGTGATGGTGCGCGGGTCCTCCATCATGAAGGTGATCAGCTGCCGCAGCACGGCCTTGAATTCGCGGTCGATCTCGGAGTCCTCCTTGAGCACCTCGGCGGCCGCGCCGATGTCCAGGCGCGCGAACGCGTCCAGCGCCTCGCGCAGCATCTTGACCGCGGTCAGCGCGGCGTGCCGGATCGCCGGGAAGCGCTGCGCCTGGAAGCCGCCGTGCTCGCGGATCTGCCTGGCCATGCGCGCGATCTTCTTCGCCTCGTCGCCCATGCGCTCGAGGTCGGTGACGATCTTGCTGATGGCCATGATGGTGCGCAGGTCGATCGCCGCCGGCTGGCGCCGCACCAGCATCTGCCCGCAGGCGCCGTCGATCGCCACCTCGTAGCCGTTGACGCGCGCGTCGTTCTCGATCACCTGCTCGATGAGCCGCGCTTCGCCCGAGGTGTAGGCCTCGGTCGCAGACAGGATCTGGGCCTCGACCAGGCCGCCCATCTGCAGGACGCGCGTGCGCGTCGTGTCGAGGTCCGCCTCGAAGGCCTTGGAGATGTGCTCGGTCACGCCCATGTCGGGTTTCCCTTCATCCGAACCTGCCGGTGATGTAGTCCTCGGTCTGCTTGTTCTTCGGCTTGATGAACAGCTCGTCGGTGCGGCCGAACTCGATCAGGTCGCCGAGGTACATGTAGGCGGTGAAGTCGGAGACCCGCGCCGCCTGCTGCATGTTGTGGGTGACGATGAGGATCGTCACCCGGGTCTTCAAGTCGTGGATCAGCTCCTCGATCGAGGCCGTGGCGATGGGATCGAGGGCGGAAGTCGGCTCGTCGAACAGCAGGATCTCCGGGTCGGTGGCGAGCGCGCGCGCGATGCACAG
>CAZOWR010000117.1:0-8863 GCA_964583645.1 uncultured Enterobacteriaceae bacterium | reverse complement strand
TTCCCTTGCGCATCGCACTGTTAGGCGCGATACGTAGAATTTGCGTGAAATGCTAGCAACAACTACCCCGGGTGTCTAGTGAATCCTCCACCCCGGCCAAGTCTTATAATGCGCCGTGTTCCCGCCCCAGCGCAATAGAATCCCAGAGCTGGTCTAACCCCCTTGATGTGGCTTCGTTTTTTGACCTTTCCGCTGGCCCTGCTGGCAGGCCTGGCGGCGGCCGGTGTGTGCCTCGGGGGCCTCGTCTTCGCCTTGGCCTGGCCTAACCTGCCCTCGCTCGAGGCGCTCACCGATTACCAGCCCAAGATACCGCTGCGCGTCTACAGCGCCGAGGGCGCGCTGATCGGCGAGTTCGGTGAGGAGCGCAGGCTGGTGGTGTCGATCCGCGAAGTGCCCGCCGTGCTCAAGCACGCCATCCTCGCGGCCGAGGACGAACGTTTCTACCAGCACCCGGGTATCGACTATCTGGGCGTAGCGCGCGCCGCCTACGCGAACCTGGTTCACGGCGGGCGGCGGCAGGGCGCGAGCACCATCACCATGCAGGTGGCGCGCAACTTCTTCCTCTCCTCGGAGAAGACGCTCACGCGCAAGCTCTACGAAGCGCTGCTCGCCTTCAAGATCGAGAACAGCCTCGACAAGGATCAGATCCTCGAGCTGTACGTGAACCAAATCTATCTCGGCCAGCGGGCCTATGGGTTTGCCGCGGCCTCGCAGATCTATTTTGCCAAGCCGTTGAAGGATCTCACCCTGGCCGAGGCGGCGGTCCTTGCTGCACTGCCGAAAGCGCCGTCGACCTACAATCCTGTTGCGAATCCGCAACGGGCACGACAGCGCCAACAGTACGTGCTGCGCCGTATGAAGGAGCTCGACCATATTACTGCGGCGCAGCATGATGAAGCGGTGAAAGCACCGCTACAGGTGAAACGGGCCGTCGACGAGCTTGCCGGGATACGTGCTGAGTACTTGGCGGAAATGGTGCGGCAGGCGATCTACGAGCAATACCCGGAAGACGCCTACGCGCGCGGCTTCAGGGTCTACACCACGCTGCGCAAGGCAGACCAGGAGGCAGCCTATGAGGCGCTGCGACGCGGTCTGCTCGACTACGACCGGCGTCAGGGCTACCGGGGGCCGGAGGGCTTCGCGGAGCTGCGTCCGGGCGCGTCCGAGGAGGACTATGAGGAAGCGCTCGCCGAGCACGTCGACGCCGGCGACCTGAAGGCGGCGCTGGTGCTCGCCGCGAGTCCGCGCGAGGTCCGCGCCGTGCTGAGGAGCGGCGAGGCGATCAGCGTCGAAGGCGAGGGCTTGCGCTTCGCCGCCCGTGCGCTCGAAGACCGCGCCACCCCGCCACGGCGGGTGCGCCGCGGCAGCATCGTCCGGGTGCAGCGCGACGAGCGGCGCCGCTGGCAGATCGTCCAGCTGCCCGAGACCGAGGGCGCCTTCATCGCGATCGACCCGACCGACGGCGCCATCCGCGCGCTGGTCGGGGGTTTCGACTTTTATCGCAACAAGTTCAACCACGCGACGCAGGCCTGGCGCCAGCCGGGCTCCTCGTTCAAGCCCTTCATCTACTCCGCGGCGCTCGAGAAGGGCTACACGCCGGCGACGGTCGTGCTCGACGAGCCGGTGGTGGTGGAAGCCGAGGTCACCGGCAGCCAGCGCTGGGAGCCCAAGAACTACGACGGCAAGTTCGAGGGGCCGCTTCGCCTGCGCACCGCGCTCGCGCGCTCGAAGAACATGGTCTCGATCCGGATTGTTCAGGATATCCAGCCCAAGTACGCGCAGGACTACGCGAGGCGCTTCGGCTTCGAGGCGGACAAGCATCCGCCCTACCTGACGCTCGCGCTGGGCGCCGGCTCCGTGACGCCGCTGCAGATGGCACGCGGCTACGCGGTGTTCGCCAACGGCGGCTATCTGGTGCAGCCCTACTTCATCCAGAAGATCGTCGACGACCGGGGCAACGCGCTCGGCATCGCGCAGCCGGCCACGGCCGGTGACGAGGCGCTGCGCGTGATCGACGCGCGCAACGCGTTCATCATGGATTCGATGCTGCAGGACGTGACGCGCTATGGCACCGCGGCGGCGGCCGCGCGGCTCGGGCGCCACGATCTCGCCGGCAAGACGGGGACCACCAACGACTTCGTCGACGCCTGGTTCTGCGGCTACCAGCCGACGCTGGTGGGCGTGGCCTGGATCGGGTTCGACCAGCCGAAATCCCTCGGCAGGAACCAGACCGGCGGGCGCGTGGCGCTGCCGGTCTGGATCGAGTACATGGCGCGGGCCCTGAAGGGCCAGCCCGAGCGGGCGCGCGCGGCCCCCGACGGCGTGGTCGTCGCGGCGGTGCCGCCCGACCCGCTCGCGACCGGCGCCCCGAGCCCGGGCATGGAGTTCTTCTACCGGGAATTCGCGCCAGCGCCCGCGCCGGCGATCGAGTTGCCGCCGGAGCCCGGCCCGAGGCCGCCGTGACCGCGCAGCTAGCGACCGACGAGCACGACCGGCACGCCGCTCTGCGCCGAGGCGAGCCGCGAAACCGCTGCGAAGAGCTCCGAGCCGTCGCGCGAGTCGCGCCACGCCGTGCCGTCGTAGCGGAAGTGAAAGCCGCCTGATTTCGCAGCCACCCAGATCTCGCGCGCGGCGCCGTGGCGGTTGATCACCATGCGCGTGCCGTTGTCGAACTCGATCTCGAGCACCCCAGAGCCCTTGGACTGCACGTCCGCGTCGAGGGCGCTCGCCTCCAGGGCGCGCTCGAGGGCTGCCAGCGCGGCGTCGGCGAGCGCCTCGAACTCCGACTCCGACAGGGTCTGCGTCACGCGGGCCTTTCCTGCTAACATGAATATTTTACCCCTCGACATGCGCGTCCCCGCCGTCCTTTTCGCCGCGCTCGCCATCGCGCTCGGCGCAGGCTGCGGCCAGAAGGGGCCGCTCTACCTGCGCGAGTCGCCGCCGCACGGCCAGCAACCGACCAAGGCCGAGCCCTACCAGCCGGTGCCGTACCCGGCGCGGCAGGGCGAGGACGCAGCGCCTGGCAAGAAGTAGGGCGCAAAGCCGCATGGCGTTCGCGTATCGCGACGGTGCGCTGTGCGCCGAGCAGGTCGCGCTCG
The DNA here is from genome assembly GCA_964583645.1 of uncultured Enterobacteriaceae bacterium. GTDB lineage: Bacteria > Pseudomonadota > Gammaproteobacteria > Burkholderiales > SG8-39 > RBG-16-66-20. The sequence goes on along the minus strand of CAZOWR010000117.1, from coordinate 5,765 downwards.
AGGAGGTCGCGCGCCGCTACGGCACGCCCTGCTACGTGTACTCGCGCGGTGCGATCGAGGCGCGCTACGCGGAGTTCTCGGCAGCGCTCGAGGGGCATCGCGCGCTCATCGCCTACTCCGTCAAGGCGAACTCCAACCTCGCGGTGCTCGCGCTGATGGCGCGGCTGGGCGCGGGCTTCGACATCGTCTCGGGCGGCGAGCTCGAGCGGGCGCTCGCCGCCGGGGGCGCGGCGCGCAAGGTGCTTTTTTCCGGCGTCGGCAAGAGCGAGGCCGAGATCGAGCGCGCGCTCGGGGCAGGCATCCTCTGCCTGAACCTCGAGTCGGAAGCCGAGATCGAGCGCGTCGCGACGGTGGCGGCACGCCTCGGGGCGCGCGCGCCGGTCGCGCTGCGCGTCAATCCCGACGTCGACGCGCGCACCCATCCCTACATCTCGACCGGCCTCAAGGAGAGCAAGTTCGGCATCGCGTACGCCGACGCGGAGCGCCTGTGCCGCGAGGTGGCGCGCCGCCCGCAACTCGAGCTTCTCGGCATCGGCTGCCATATCGGCTCGATGATGACCGGCGCCGCGCCCTTCGTCGACGCCGCGGCGCGGCTCGCCGCGCTCGCCGCGCGGCTGGAGCGGGCGGGAATCGGGCTCGCGCACCTGGACCTCGGCGGCGGCTTCGGCATCCGCTACCGCGACGAGCCGGTGGCCGCGGTGAGCGAGTTCCTCGACGGCGCGCTCGGCGCGCTCGCCGGGCGCCGCGAGGCGCTGATCGTCGACCCTGGACGCGCCATCGTCGGCAACGCCGGAGTCCTCCTCACGCAGGTCGAGTACGTCAAGACGGGCGCATCCAGGACCTTCGTCGTGGTCGACGCGGCGATGAACGACCTGCTGCGCCCGGCGCTCTACGGTGCCTGGCACGAGGTTCTGCCGCTGCGCGAGGCGCAATCCGGGGCCGCGGCGCCGGTTTGCGACGTCGTCGGGCCGGTCTGCGAGAGCGCGGATTTCCTCGCCCGGGAGCGGCCTCTGCAGGTGCGCCCGGGCGAATTCCTTGCCATCATGTCGGCCGGCGCCTACGCGATGTCGATGAGCTCCAACTACAACAGCCGCCCCCGCGCCGCGGAGGTGATGATCTCCGGCACGCAGGCGCATCTGGTGCGCCGCCGCGAGAGCCTGGAGAGCCTGCACGCCCTGGAGAGGATCCCGCCGTGGTGAGGCCCGCGCGCGCCTGGGGCGTGGCGCTCGGCGCGGCGGTTGCCATAGGCGCAGCGGCGGTCGCGCTGCACTTCCAGTTCGGCGGCAATTCGCGCGCCAGGGAGGGCAAGGCGAAGGCCGGGCCGCCGCCGGTGACGGTGACGGCCGAGCCGGTACGCCGCGAGTCGATGCCGGTGCGTCTCGGGGCGATCGGCAACGTCGAGGCTTCCTCCAGCGTCGCCGTGCGCTCGCGCGTCGACGGCCAGATCGTGGCGGTGAACTTCCGCGAGGGTCAGGAGGTGCGCCGCCGAGAGGTCCTGTTTCGCATCGACGCGCGGCCGTTCCAGGCCGCGCTCAAGCAGGCGGAGGCAAACGCGCTGCGCGATGCGGCGAGCCGCGACCAGGCGCGCTCCCAGGAGCGACGCTACCAGGAGCTGCTGCAGAAGAACTTCGTCTCGCGTGAAGCCTATGCACAGATCGCGACCAACGCCCAGACGGCCGAGGCCACCGCGCGCGCAAGCGAGGCCGCGCTCGAGAGCGCCCGCCTCAATCTCGAGTACTGCACGATCACCTCGCCGCTCGACGGCTACCCCGGCAAAGTGCTGCTGCAGGCCGGCAACATGGTGCGGGCGAACGATCCGAACCCGCTCGTCGTCATCAACCAGGTGCGGCCGATCTACGTCAACTTCGCGGTGCGGGAGCAGGAGCTGCCCGCGGTGCGGCGCTACATGGCCGCCGGCCCGCTCGCGGTGGAAGTCGCGGCCGAGCCCGACGCGGGGCGCACGCTCGCCTCGGGCGAGCTGGTGTTCGTCGATAACGCCGTAGACCCGAGCACCGGGACGATCCGGCTGCGCGCGCAGTTCGACAACCGCGACATGGCGCTCTGGCCCGGGCTGTTCGTCAGCGTCAAGCTGCGCCTGTACGAGCAGCGCGACGCACTCATCGTGCCCGCGCGCGCGGTCCAGACCGGCCCCGACGGTCAGTACGTCTATGTCGTCGGCGCGGGCATGACGGCCGAGGTGCGCAAGGTGACGGTCGGGCGCATGGAGGGCGAGCGCGCGATCGTTGCAGGCGGCGTGCGCGAGGGCGAGCGCATCGTCACGCGCGGCCAGCTGCTGCTCGGGCCGGGGACCCAGGTCCGCCTGGGCGCAGAAGGCAAGCCGTGAACTTCTGCGAGCTGTTCGTCCGCCGGCCGGTGATGACGGTGCTCGTCATGGCGGGCGTCCTCATCTTCGGGCTGGGCGCCTATCGGTTGCTGCCGGTCTCTACGCTGCCCAACGTCGACTTTCCCACCATCCAGGTCACCGCCGAGCTCCCCGGGGCGAGCCCCGAGACCATGGCCTCGGCGGTGGCGACGCCGCTGGAGAAGCAGTTCTCGACCATCGCCGGAATCGACGAGATGAACTCGGTAAGCGGCCAGGGGGTGACGCGCATCACGATCCAGTTCGCGCTCGAGCGCGATATCGACGCCGCGGCACAGGACGTGAGTTCGGCGATCGCCTCCGCCGCGCGCCAGCTCCCCGCGACGATGCCCGCGCCGCCGGCGTTCCGCAAGGTCAACCCGGGCGACTTCCCGGTGTTCTATCTCGCGCTCACCTCCGACACGGTGCCGCTCTCCACGGTGAACGAATACGCCGAGACCTACCTCGCCCAGCGCATCTCGACGATCAGCGGCGTGGCCCAGGTGCTGGTATTCGGACAGCAGAAGTACGCCGTGCGGGTGCAGCTCGATCCCAGCGCGCTCGCCGCGCGCGGCATCGGCATCAACGAGGTCGAGCAGGCGGTCGCGCAGGCGAACGTCAACATTCCGACCGGCACGCTCTACGGCAAGGAGCGCGTCTTCGCGATCCAGTCCACCGGCCAGCTGCACAACGCCCCGGCGTTCCGGCCGGTGATCGTCGCCTACCGCAACGGCTCGCCGGTGCGCCTCGCGGAGCTTGGCCGGGTCATCGACGGCGTGCAGAACGACAAGTTCGGCGCCTGGTTCAAGGGCCGGCGCGGCATCGTGCTCGCGATCCAGCGCCAGCCGGGCACCAACACGGTGGAGGTGGTGGACAGCGTCCGGCGCCTCCTGCCCACGTTCCGGGCGGAGGTGCCGCCAGCGATCCAGATGGAGGTCCTGTTCGACCGCTCGGTCACGATCCGCGCCTCGGTGGCCGAGGTGCAGAAGACGCTCTACATCGCGCTGGTTCTGGTGGTGCTGGTGATCTTCCTCTTCCTGCGCAGCATTCCGGCCACCGTCATCCCCTCGATCGCGCTGCCGATGTCGATCATCGGCACGTTCTCGGTGATGTACCTGTTCGGCTTCAGCCTGGACAACATCTCCCTCATGGCGCTGACGCTGTGCGTCGGCTTCGTGGTGGATGACGCCATCGTCATGCTGGAGAACATCACCCGGCACGTGGAGCAGGGCAAGAGCGTGCTGCAGGCGACGCTGGAGGGCTCGCGCGAGATCGTGTTCACCATCGTGTCCATGACGATCTCGCTCGCCGCGGTGTTCATCCCGGTGCTCTTCATGGGCGGCATCCTGGGACGGCTGCTGAACGAGTTCGCCGTCACCATCATGGCCGCGGTGCTCATCTCGGGGTTCGTGTCGCTCACGCTCACGCCGATGATGTGCAGCCGCATCCTGCGACCGCACGACCCCGGCCAGCGCCACGGCCGCCTCTACATGGCCTTCGAGCGGGGGTTCGACGCCCTGAGGCGCGCCTACGACGTGACGCTGCGCTGGACGCTCGCGCACCGGCGCTCGGTGATGGTCGGCTTCCTCGCCATCTGCGTCGCGACCGGCGTGCTCTTCGCGCGTGTGCCCAAAGGCTTCCTGCCCAGCGAGGACTCGGGACAGCTGTTCGTCTTCTTCGAGGGGCCGCAGGACAGCTCCTTCGAGGCCATGGCCGAGCTGCAGGGCAGGGTCGCGGACATCGTACGCACGGACCCCAACGTCGAGGCGGTGATGTCGTTCGTGGGCGCGACCGGTTTTTCGCCCTCGCTCAACGTCGGCCGCATGACGATCACGCTCAAGCCCTTCAGGGACCGCAAGCCGGCCGACCAGGTCGTGCGCGAGCTGCGGCCCAGGCTCGCCAACGTGCTCGGCGCCAGGGTGTTCCTGCAGAACGTGCCGACGATCCGCATCGGCGGGCAGCTCACCAAGAGCCCCTACCAGTACGTGGTGCGCGGCACGAGCACGGAGGAGCTGTACCGCTGGGCCCCGATCATCGAGGGCCGCCTGCGCACGCTGCCCGGCCTCGTGGACGTCACCAGCGACCTGCAGATCACGCGGCCGGAGGTGAAGGTCGAGATCGACCGCGAGAAGGCCTCCGCGCTCGGGGTGTCGGCGCAGAGCATCGAGATGGCGCTCAACAACGCCTACGGCGCGCGCCAGGTGTCCACGATCTACACCGCCACCAACCAGTACTGGGTGATCCTCGAGCTGGCGCCGCGCTTCCAGACCGACCCGTCGGTGATGCCGCTGCTCTACGTACGCGCTGCGAGCGGCGCGCTGGTGCCGCTCAACGCAGTCGCCAGGCTCGGCTTCGGCGTCGGGCCGCTGCAGGTGACGCATCAGGGGCAGCTGCCCTCGGTCACGCTGTCGTTCGACCTGCGGCCCGGGGTGGCGCTGTCGGAGGCCATCGCCCAGGTGGAGCGCGCCACGCGCGAGCTGCAGGTGCCCGCGAGCCTCACCGGCCGCTTCTCGGGAACGGCGCAGGCCTTCCAGACCTCGCTACAGGGGATGGGCCTGCTGATCCTGTTCTCGATCGTGGTCATCTACCTGGTGCTGGGAATCCTCTACGAGAGCTTCATCCACCCGCTGACCATCCTCTCCGGGCTGCCGACCGCGGGGCTTGGGGCGCTGCTGACGCTCATGGCCTTCGGCGTCGAGCTCAACATGTACGCCTTCGTCGGCATCATCATGCTCATCGGGATCGTGAAGAAGAACGCGATCATGATGATCGACTTCGCGATCGAGGCGCAGAGAAAGGGCGGGGTGCCGGCCGAGCGCGCCATCCACGAGGCAGGCCTGATACGCTTCCGGCCCATCATGATGACCACCATGGCCGCGCTCATGGGGAGCCTGCCGATCGCGATCGGGCTCGGGGCCGGCGGGGGCGCGCGCATGCCGCTCGGCCTGGCGGTGGTCGGCGGGCTGCTGCTCTCGCAGCTGCTCACGCTCTACATCACGCCCGTAATCTATCTCTACTTCGAGCGATTGCAGCAGAGGCTCGCCGCGCGGCGGGCGCGTGGCGCGCCGCCTGCGCCGGCGCGCGGAATCCACACCCAGGAGGGCTGAGGCGATGGCCGCGAACCAGGATACCCGCAGCATGGCGCTGTTCTGCGACTTCGAGAACGTCGCGCTCGGCGTGCGCGAGGCGAAGTATGCCCAGTTCGACATCGGCCGGGTGCTCGAGCGGCTGCTGCTCAAGGGCTCGATCCTGGTGAAGAAGGCGTACTGCGACTGGGATCGCTACAAGGACTTCAAGCCCGCCATGCACGCCGCCGCGTTCGAGCTGATCGAGATCCCGCACCTGCGCCAATCGGGCAAGAACTCGGCCGACATCCGCATGGTGGTGGACGCGCTCGACCTCTGCT
>CAZOWR010000116.1:0-8865 GCA_964583645.1 uncultured Enterobacteriaceae bacterium | reverse complement strand
TTTCGGATTTCGGGCAAAGCGCCCCCTTACCCCCGTTGTTTGTCAGCGTGCCGGGGACAGCACTCGCGGTGCGCTACGGGGAGTCGAGCGCGCGCGCGGCGGCGATGAAGATCGCCCGGTGCGGGAAGGCGGAGCTCAGCATCACGCGCACGCGCCGGGTGTTCCGGAGGATCACGGCGCCGATCTTCAGGAGCTTCGCGCGTAGGGTGGTGGCCTGGAGGCGCGCGAACTCGGTGCCGGCCAAGGCGAGTGAGCGCAGCCGCTCGGTGAGGATGTAGGCCAGGCTCGAGAGCAAGAGCCGGAACTGGTTGGCGGCGAAGTACTGGCAACTGGTGCGATCGGCAAACAGGCCCAGCTGCGCCTCCTTGATGCGGTTCTCCATCTCGCCGCGGGCGCAGTACAGGCGCTCGTAGAGCGCGGCCGCTTCGCCTTCGAGGTTGGTGACGATGTAGCGCGGGTTGTCGCCCTTGTCCATGTGCTCCAGGCGCGCGATCACGCGCCGCTCGCACTTCCAGGTCCTGGCGCCGTAGCGCAGCTCCGCGAACTCGCGTTGCTTGAGCTGCGTGGCCACGAACTGGCGCGCGAGACGCTGCCGGTGTGTTTCGGTCACGGCATTCAGGCGGCTGTTCTTGGCCAGACCCACCACGTAGTACACGCCGTTTCGCTCGCACCAGGCGAGGATCCGGCGACGGCAGAAGCCGGAGTCGCCCCGCAGAACGATGCGCGCCTGCGGCCAGGCCTTGCGAAGCCGCCGCACCAGGAGCTTGAGCACCGCCCCGGCGTGTTTCGATTCGTCGATCTTGGAGGGCCGCAGGTACGAAACGAGCAGCTGCTCGCCGCAGAAGACATACAGCGGCAGGTAGCAGTAGCTGTCGTAGTAGCCGTGGAAGAAGCGGTCTTCCTGTCTTCCGTAGAGCGGATCGTCGGTCGCATCGAAATCGAGCACCAGCTCCTCGGGAGTGGTCTTGAACGAGGCGATGAACTTCTCGACGATCACCTCGTGCATCGCCCAGGCCGCAGCGCGGCTCGCACGGTTCTCCAGCCGGCACAACGTCGGCGCCGAGGCGAGCGCCGTGTCGCGCTCGCACGCGGTCTGCATCAGAGGATCGTTCCTGAGCGTCGCGTGGTCGTTCAGGTCCTCGTAGCCCTGCACCAACCCGAACACGCGCTGGCGCAGCATATCCGCGAGCGTGTGCTCGATCCTCTCGGGATCGCGCGGATCGGCAAGCGTTCGCGCCACCGCCTCGAGCAAACCCAGGCGACGCTCGAGTTTCCTCAGTAGCGGCAGGCCGCCATCGCTGGAGACTTCACCGCCATCGAAATTCACTTCAACCCGGCGGCGTCCGAACGGCTCAAACTCGATTCGCTTCCCGGTACAATCTGCCATCGGCGGAGTCCTCGTTGAAATCAATCTAAGCACTTGACTCAACGTTTGAACCAGGAATCCGCCGACCTCACCTCATGAAAAATTCGGGTTAGCGGCCCGCTACTCGACCTTGATGCTGCGGCGCTTGGCCTTCTCGGCGCGTATCCGCTCGGCCAGTACGTCCTGAGCGGCGACGAGCTGTTGCACTGCGAGGAGCGCGGCGTGTGGGTGCGCAAGGGCGAGATGCGCCCCGGTCGCTGAGCAGGACGGCTCACGCGCTCCGGCGGGCGCGCTTCTCGTTGCGGCACTCGACCAGGTACCACAGGCCGAAAGGCTCCACCTTCTCGACGCGCAGGCGCGCGAGCGGCAGGCCCTCGAGCACCTCGTCCACCGAAAGGTCGGTCCGGAAGCCGAGCCGGAAGAAGACGGGCGACAGGGCCCGCTCGAGCGCCGCGAGCACGGGCGTGCCGTTCAGGAAGTGGTTGAGCAGCAGCAGGCGGCCGCCCGGCCGCGTGACCCGCACCATCTCGCGCATCACCGCGCGGTGGTCCGGCACCGCCGTGACCACGTACGCCGCCACCGCGGCGTCGAAGCTGTCGTCGGCGAAGCGCATCGCGCCCGCGTCCATGCACTCGAGGGACACCCGGGGGAGCCGCAGCGCCTGCACCCGGGCGCGGGCCCTGGCGAGCATGCCTTCGCAGAGGTCGATGCCGGTGACCTCGCAACGGCCCGCGTAGTACGGCAGCAGCAGGCCGGTGCCTACCCCGACCTCGAGCACGCGCTGGCCGCGCCGAGCGCCGAGCGCGGCCGTGAGCGCGGCGCGCCCGCGCTCGAACACCCTGCCGAACAGGTGGTCGTAGATGTGCGAGTACGCCGTATAGACGCGCTCGATGCGAATCGCATCCACGTCGCCCCCTTTCTCCCGGCTCCCTGAACTGCCGCCGCGCCCGTATTGTTCTGGGGCGCGCGCGCGTTGTCCACCGGCCCTTGGCCGCCGGCTTGCGCCGCAAGCCGCTCAGGCCGGCACCCTGGAGCGCGGTGAAGCGCTGGGCGCGGGCGCTGCGCCGCAGCCGCTCACGGGCGCCGGCGAAGCCCGCGTCGATCGCCTCCCCGGGCGTCGGCGCCGGCTCGCCGCAGAGCAGCCCACGCTATCGGCGCCGCCCGCATGCGGTTTGACCCAGGTCAAGTTCCGCCCCGCCCGCCGGCCGATACTGCGGCATCGGTCTACGGCGGAGCCCCTCCCATCCTCCCTGACTCCTCCGCGGATCGGTACTTGGAGCGCGGCGCAAGCCGCGCTCTTTTCTTATGAGCGCCGAGCCCGCCTCCGCATCCGCCCCCGAACTCGCCGGGCTGCAGGCGAGCCTCGCCGCGCTCGCGCGCGCGGTCGAGGACGAGGAGTCGCGCGAGCGCGCGCGCATCGGGGCCGCCCTGCCCAGGCACCGCGCGAGCGCGATCAATCTCGCGCACTACCTCGGGCTGCGCAAGCAGGACGTCCACCGCCTGCAGCTCGACCTCGCGGGGCTCGGGCTGTCCTCGCTCGGCCGCTGCGAGGGGCACGTGCGCGATACCCTGCGGCGGCTTTGCGCCTGGCTGGAGGGCAGGCGCGCCGAGGCCGTGGCGCCGGCCGACGGCGCGCTCGACTGGGCGAAGTCCGAGGCGATGCTGCACGCCAACACGCGCGCGCTGTTTGGGCCGAAGCCGCCCGACCGGCACGTCTACATCATGGTGACGGCGCCGGACGCGGCGCAGGCGACGCCCGCCTGGGCCGACGAGCTGATCGAGGCGGGGGCCGATCTGCTGCGCATCAACGCCGCGCACGAGTCGCCGCGCGAATGGGAGGTGATCGCCGCGACCTTCAAGGCGCGCGCGCAGGCGCACGGCCGGGCGGGGCGGGTGATCGTCGACCTGCCCGGGCCGAAGCTGCGCACCGAGATCCGCCAGCTCGAGGAGGCGGTGCTGCACCTGCCGCGGCGCAAGGACCGGCTGGGCAGGACGCTGGCGCCGACGCGCCTGCAGCTCGTCGCCGGGTACCGCGAGGGCGCGCAGCTCGCGGTGCCGCCGGCCTGGCTCGAGAAACTGAGGGCGCGCGACGAGATCGTCTTCACCGATGCCGGCGGGCGCGGCCGCAGGCTCGCGGTGCGCGCCGCGGGCGCGCGCGGCGCCGTCGCCGAATGCGCCCGCTCGCTCTATCTCACCGGCGGCCTGGCGCTGGAGTGGCGGCGCGAGGGCAAGGTCAAGGCGCGCGGGCGCAGCGGCGCGCTGCCGCGCGTGCCGCGGACCCTGATGCTCGCCGCGGGCGACTGCGTGCTGCTCAACGATTCGGGGATCGGCACCGACGCCGCGCAGGCGGTGCTCGCCTTCCCCGAGCCGGGGCTGCTCGCGCACGTGCGCGCCGGCGAGCGCGTGCTGCTCGATGACGGCCGCATCCTCGCCGCGATCGAGTCGGCCGGTCCCGAAGGCGTGCTCTGCCGCGTGCAGCGCACGCTGAAGACGCCGGCGCGGCTGCGCAGCGGCAAGGGCATCGCCTTTCCCGACAGCGAGCTCGCGCTCGGGCGCCTCGGGCCGCAGGACGAGCAGGCGCTCGCCTTCGCGCTCGAGCGCGCCGACGCGGTGGGGGTGTCCTTCGTCAACTCCGCGCTCGACGTGGCGCTGGTGGGTGAGCGCATCCGGCGCGCGGGCAGGTCCGGCTTCGGCATGCTGCTCAAGCTCGAGACGCGCGCGGCGACGCGCAACCTCGCCGCGATCCTCTACGAGGCGCTCAAGCACGACCCGGTGGGCCTGATGATCGCGCGCGGCGACCTCGCGGTGGAGCTCAGCTTCGAGCGCCTCGCCGAGATGCAGGAGGAGCTGCTGTGGTTCGGCGAGGCCTGCCACCTGCCCGTGGTCTGGGCCACGCAGGTGCTCGACACCGTGGCGCGCACCGGGCTGCCCACGCGCGCCGAGGTCACCGACGCGGCGATGTCGATGCGCGCCGAGTGCGTAATGCTGAACAAGGGGCCGCACGTCGGCGCGGCCACGCGCATGCTGGTGGACATCATCCACAAGATGGAGGCGCACCAGTACAAGAAGCGCTCGCTGTACCGCTCGCTCGCGCTGGCGCGCGGCGGCTAGCGCTTTCGCGCCAGGTAGGCGACGAGGTCCTCGAGCGTCGCGAGCTTCCCGTAGTCCGACTCCGGGATGTCGACTTTCAGCCGCTCGTGCACCGCCACCAGGAAGTTCAGCCAGTCCATCGAGTCGAGGTCCACCTGGTTGCGCAGCGGCTCGGCCGGGTTCAGCTCCGAGGGCTCGAGCTCGGGCGCGATCGTCCTGAGCAGGTCGATGAGCGAGGCGCGGATCTCGGCTGCGGTCACAGGGTCTCCGGCCGTTGCAGCAGCTCGCGCAGCTCGGCGAGGAAGCGCGCGCCGCGGTGGCCGTCCGAGACGCGGTGATCGGCCGAGAGGCTGGCGGTGACGAGCGGCATGGGGCGCACTGTATCGCCTTCCGCCCACGGCCGCGCCGCGAGCCGGCCGAAGCCGACCAGCGCCACCTGCGGCGGATAGATCACGCCGAAGACCGCCTCGACACCCTGGTCCCCGAGGTTGGTCACCGTCACCGTGGGGTCCGACATCTCGGAGCTGCGCAGCGAGCCGGCGCGCGCGCGCTTCACCAGATCCGCGAGCGCTCGCATGAGTTGCGGCAGCGCCTTGCGGTCGACGTCGTGGATCGCGGGCGCAATCAGCCCCCCCTGGCGGATCGAGATCGCGACGCCCACGTGGATGCCTGCCCCGGCGCGGAACGCGCCCTCGCGCCAGAAGCCGTTCAGCTCGGGGTACTTCCTCAGCGCGAGCGCGACCGCCTTCAGCTGCAGCGCGCCCACCAGCATGCGCTCGCTCACGGGGCGCCCGGCGTTCTCGCGCGCGAGCCATTCGGAGGCGCGCTGCATCGGGATCGTCTCGGCGACGTAGTAGTGCGGGATCTCGCGCTTGGAGCGGCTCATCGCCGCCGCGATCGCCGCGCGCATCGACGAGTAGCGGTCGGCGGGCGGCGCGGCGGGCTTCGCCGCGGCGCGCTCCACGTCCTCCAGCGTCACCGCGCCGTGCGGGCCGCTGCCCTCGATGCGTTCCGGATCCACACCCAGTTCCCTGGCGCGCTTGCGCGCGGCGGGCGAGATGTGCTTGCGCGTCGCGGCTGCCGTCGGGGCTGCGGCCGGCGCGGCCTTCTCGACGGCGGGCGCCGCGGCGGGCGCAGCCTTTTCCGGACGCTGGTAGCGCGGCGCGGTCGCCGCGTCCTCGCCTGCCTCGAGCAGCGTCGCCATCACGGCGCCCACGGCAATCGTTTCGCCGGGCCCGGCGACCAGCTCGAGCACCGTACCCTCGTGCCAGCTCTCGACCTCGACCGCGGCCTTGGAGGTGTCCACCACGGCGACGACCTGGCCGCGCTTCACTGGGTCGCCCGGCTTCACCTTCCATTCCAGGAGCTTGCCCTGCTCCATGTCGGCGCCGAGGGACGGGAGCTTGAACTGGATCATCGATCGCGTTCCAGGCGGTATGATCCAACCATGATCTGGTGACCCCGACGGCCTGGTCGCGGAGCTGCGAAGCGTCGAGAGCAGCCGGCAGCGATGGGTGTGCCCCGGATCGACCTTGACAGGGCCCTTTCGTTCGTGGCGACGCTGGCGGACAACGAAGCGATGCGCCGGATGGCGAGGCGGAGGCGGTCGTAAGTCATCCTTGCGTCGCCCTTGCCGCGGCGACGATCTTCGCCGGCTGCGGCAGCGCCGCCTCCTCGAGGTGCTTCGCATACGGGATCGGCACCTCCTCGCTGCACACGCGCGCGAGCGGCGCGTCCAGGTCGTAGAACGCCTGCTCGGTGATCCTCGCCATCACCTCCGCCGCGAGGCTGCCCGAGCGCCAACCTTCGTCCACCACCACGGCGCGCCGGCACTTGCGCACCGAGGCGAGGATCGTCTCCGCGTCGAGCGGGCGCAACACGCGCAGGTCGATCACTTCCGCGTCGATTCCCTCGGTCGCCAGCGCACCCGCCGCGGCGAGCGTCTTGTGGAGCGACCCGCCGTAGGTGATCAGCGCGACGTCCTTGCCGGATCGCATGAGCTTCGCGCCGCGGATGTCGACCTCGCAGGGCTCGGGCAGCCCGCCCTCCATGTTGTAGAGCGCGGCGTGCTCGAAGATCACCACCGGGTCGGGATCGGCGAGCGCGGGGGCGAGCATGCCGCGCGCGTCCTCCACGGTGGCCGGAGCGAGCACCGTGATGCCCGGCACGTGCGCGAACCAGTTCTCCAGGCTGTGCGAGTGCTGCGCCGCGACCTGGCGCCCGGCCCCGGTCGCCATGCGGATGACGAGCGGCACCGAGAACTGGCCGCCCGACATGTGGCGGTAGAGCGCGGCGGTGTTCACGATCGGGTCGAGCGCGAGCAGGCTGAAGTTGACCGTCATCACCTCGACGATCGGGCGCATGCCGCCGAGCGCGGCGCCGATCCCGGCGCCTACGAAGCCGAGCTCCGAGAGCGGCGTATCGCGGATGCGCTCCGGGCCGAACTCCTCGAGCAGGCCCTTGGACACGGCGTAGGTGCCGCCGTACTTGCCCACGTCCTCGCCCATGAGGAAGACGCGCGGGTCGCCTTTGAGCGCCTCGCGCAGCGCCTCGCGCAACGCCTCGCGGTAGGTGGCGCGCCTCACGGCGTGTACAGGTCGCGCGCCAGGTCCTCGACCGGCTCCCAGGTGCCGGCTTCGGCGAACGCCACGGCGCGCGCCACCTCTTGTCCCACCTCGGCGTCGAGCGCGAGGAACTCCTCCTCGGTGAGCTTGCCCTCGGCCTTGAGGCGCGCGGTGAAGGTGTGCAGCGGCCCGCGCGTCTTCCACTCCTCGACCTCGCGCCTGTCGCGGTACAGCTCCGGGTCGAACATCGAGTGCGCGCGGTAGCGGTAGGTCTGGATCTCGAGGAACAACGGCCCCTGGCCCTCGCGCACCTGCTGCGCGGCGCGCTTCGCCGCCTCGTGCACCGCGACCACGTCCTGGCCGTCCACCTTCGCCGCCGCCACGTTGTAGGACACCGCCTTGGCGCAGAGGTCGGTCTGCGACTCCGAGCGCACGAGCGCGGTGCCCATGGCGTAGAGGTTGTTCTCGCAGACGAAAAGCGCGGGCACGCGCCACAGCGCCGCGAGGTTCATGGCCTCGTGGAAGGCGCCTTCGGCGACCGCGCCCTCGCCGAAGAAGCAGGCGGTGACGCGGGTTTCGCCCCGCATGCGATCGGCGAGCGCGAGCCCGGTGGCGAGCGGCAGGCCGCAGCCCACGATGGCGTTGCCGCCGAAGAGGCGGATCGAGGCGTCGAACAGGTGCATCGAGCCGCCGCGCCCGCGCGCGCAGCCCTCCCGCTTGCCGTACATCTCGGCCATGATCGCCTCCATCCGCATGCCGCGCACCAGCGCGTGGCCGTGCTCGCGGTAGGTGGCGACGACGTTGTCCCGGGGCTCGAGCGCGTGCAGCGCGCCCACCGCGACCGCCTCCTCGCCGATGTACAGGTGCAGGAACCCGCGGATCTTCTGCTCGCCGTAGAGCTCGGCCGCCTTTTCCTCCAGGCGCCGGATGCGCAGCATGTCGCGCAGCAGGCGCAGCGCGAAGGGGCGCTCCCAGGGCACCGGCCCCGAGGGCGGCGGGGGAAGCGTCACGCCGACTCCAGCGTGGAAATGTCGCCCTCGGGCGACCCCAGCTCGCGCGCCTTGAGGAGGCGCCGCATGATCTTGCCGCTCCTGGTGCGCGGCAGCGACCCCTGGATCTCGATCTCCTTGGGCGCTACAGCGGCGCCCAGGCGCTTTCTCGCGTGCCCGAGCAGCTCCAGGCGCAGCGCCTCGGAGGCCGCGTAGCCGGCCTTGAGCGAGACGAAGGCCTTCACCACCTCGCCGACCACCGGATCGGGCTTGCCGATGACGCCGGCCTCCGCCACCGCCGGGTGCTCCATGAGCGCGCTCTCCACCTCGAACGGGCCGATGAGGTGGCCGGCCGACTTGATGACGTCGTCGGCGCGCCCCACGAACCAGAAGTAGCCGTCGGCGTCCTGCCGCGCGAGGTCGCCCGTGAGGTAGAGGTCGCCGCGGAAGCACTTCGCGTAGCGCTCGTCCTCGTACAGGTAGCCGCGGAACATCGAGGGCCAGCCGATGCGCAGCGCGAGCTCGCCCTGCAGGTTCGGCGTCCCGACCGGCTCGACCTCCCCGGAGCCGAGCCGCCGCACGATGCAGGCCTCCACGCCCGGGAGCGGCACCCCCATCGAGCCGTTCACAGGGCTGACCCTCACCACCCGCGGGGACACCACGTCCGGCATCGTCCCCGTCGTGAACGTGCTCATGAAGGCCCCTACGGCGTTCCCAGCCAGGTCCTTCACCTCGGAGCTGACCTCCACCGTGTGGAGCGTCCCTTCCGCCAGAGGCTCCATCGGCGTGAGGGTGGCGTGCCTGGAATCCACGCTGAACGTGATGGCGCACACCACCACGGCCCCGTTGGGGTCCA
>CAZOWR010000115.1:0-9222 GCA_964583645.1 uncultured Enterobacteriaceae bacterium | reverse complement strand
ACGTCGATCTGGGTGAACTCGGGCTGGCGGTCGGCGCGCAGGTCCTCGTCGCGGAAGCACTTCACGATCTGGTAGTAGCGGTCGAAGCCCGCCACCATCAGCAGCTGCTTGAAGAGCTGCGGCGACTGGGGCAGCGCGAAGAAGTGACCCGGGTGCACGCGCGAGGGCACCAGGTAGTCGCGCGCGCCCTCGGGCGTGGAGCGCGTGAGCATCGGCGTCTCGATGTCGATGAAGCCGTGCGCGTCCAGGTACCTGCGCACCGCCATCGCGACGCGGTAGCGCAGGCGCAGGTTCCGCTGCATCGGCGCGCGGCGCAGGTCGATCACGCGGTGCGCAAGGCGCGTGCTCTCGGCGAGGTTCTCCTCGTCGAGCTGGAACGGCGGCGGCAGCGACGGGTTGAGCACCTCGAGCGAGTGCGCCAGCACCTCGACCTCGCCGGAGGCGAGCTCGGGATTGACGGTGCCCTGGGGTCGGTGCCGCACCTTGCCGGTGATTCTGAGCACGTACTCGGCGCGGATGCGATCGGCGAGCCCGAACGCCTCCGGACGGTCCGGGTCGAACACCACCTGCGCCAGCCCTTCGCGATCGCGCAGGTCGACGAAGATGACGCCGCCGTGGTCGCGGCGCCGGTGCGCCCAGCCCGCGAGCGTCACGGTCGCGCCGATGAGCGCCGCGGACAGCTCGCCGCAGTAGTGCGTGCGCACGCTACCTGCCGTTGGGCGGCACCACGCCCATCGAGATGATGTACTTGAGCGCCTCGTCCACCGTCATGTCGAGCTCGATGACGTCGGCGCGGCGCACCAGCACGAAATAGCCGCCGGTGGGGTTGGGCGTCGTCGGCACGTAGACGGAGACGAACTCGCCCTGGAGGTGCTTGCGCACGTCCCCGCCGGGCGTGCCCGTCAGGAAAGCGATGGTCCACATGCCCTCGCGCGGCCATTGCACCAGCAGCGCCTTGCGGAACGCCTGGCCGCTGGAGGAGAACAGCGTGTCCGAAATCTGCTTGACGCTCGAGTAGATGGAGTTCACCACCGGGATGCGATGCAGCACCGCGTGCCACAGCTGCACCAGCCGCGCGCCGAAGAAGTTGGTTGCGAACACCCCGGTCACGAACACGATCGCGAACGTCAGCAGCACGCCGAGCCCCGGCACGTGGAAGCCGAGCCAGCTCTCGGTGCGCAGCCCCGTAGGCAGCAGCAGCAGCGTCTGGTCGAGCGCGTCGACGATCAGCTTCAGCACCCACAGCGTGATGACGAGCGGGATCCAGATCAGCAGGCCGGTGATGAGGTACTTTTTCATGGCACGGGAAACAAAAAAGCCCGGCAGAGCGCCGGGCCGCGTCGGCGGGCCCCCTGGGGGTCAGTTGGCGGCCGTGGCCGCTGGCTTGGCGTCAGGCTTGGAATCGGCTTTGGCTTCGCTCGCCTCGGGCTTCGCCTCCGCCTTTTTCGCGGGGGCCTTCGCGCCCTGGTTCCTGAAGTCGGTCGCATACCACCCCGAGCCCTTGAGCTGGAACCCCGCCGCCGAGAGCAGCTTCCTGAAGCCGTCCTTGCCGCAGGACGTGCACACCGTCAGCGGCGGCTCGGCCGCCTTCTGCAGGAACTCCTGCTGCCAGCCGCACTCTCCGCAACGGTATTCGTAGATCGGCATGATCACGTCTCAAGTTCCTGAATCGGCGCGGATTATAGCGCCAACCGCGGCTCAGAACGGAATATCGTCCTCCAGGTCGTCGAACTTCCCGGCGGGCTTCTTGGCCGCGGGCTTCGGCTCGCCCTTGGGCGCGGGCTCCCCCCTCGGCTCGCTCTTCTCGCCCCGCGGCTCCCCCGCCCCGGCGCGCGAGCCGAGCATCTGCATGACGTCGCCCCGGATCTCGGTCGAGTAGCGGTCGTTGCCGTCCTTGTCCTGCCACTTGCGGGTGCGCAGGCTGCCCTCGACATAGACCTGCGAGCCCTTCTTGAGATATTCGCCGGCGATCTCCGCGAGCCGGCCGAAGAAGGCGATGCGGTGCCACTCGGTCGCCTCCTTCATTTCGCCGCTCGCCCGGTCCTTCCAGCGGTCGGTCGTCGCCACGCGGATGTTGGTCACCGCCTCGCCGCTCGGCAGGTAGCGCGTCTCGGGGTCCGCGCCGAGATTTCCCACCACGATCACCTTGTTGACCGATGCCATGCCCGCCCCCTTTCGTCCTCGCCGGTGACTGTATGAATATACAACGCCTAGCCGCGCGCCGGGTTGACCGCGCCGATACGCCCGGGGGTGCGCATGCCGCCTGCGACGAGCAGCCAGAAGCCGGCAAGGGCGGCGCACGCCGCGTATACCCCGGCCGGGCCGAAGCGGCCGGCCAGCCAGCCCCCCAGCACGCCGCCGACGAATACGCCGAGCGTCTGCGTCGTGTTGTAGACCCCGATCGCCATGCCCCGTCCCTGCGCCGGCGCCAGGCGCGACACCAGCGCCGGCAGCAGCGCCTCGAGCACGTTGAAGGCGACGAAGAAGACGAGCATCGCCGCCGCCAGCCCGGCAACATCCGCGTGCATCGACCCGAGCGCGATTTCGACCGCAAGCAGCAGCGCCACCGCGCCGAGCAGCACGGGCTTGGGCCGGTTGCGACGGTCCGCGTACAGGATCGGCGGGATCATGATGGCGAAGGAAACCAGCACCACCGGAAGATAGAGCATCCAGTGGCCGGGGAGCTCCAGCCCGGCCGCGACCAGCTTCCCCGGCACGACGAGGAACATCGCATACAGGTTGACGTGCAGCACGAAGATGCCGAGGTTCAGGCGCAGCAGCTCCGGGTCGAGCGCCGCCTGCCAGCGCGTCGCGCGAGCGCCGCCCGGGGGCGCCGGGGCCGGAGCCGGCGCCTCCGGCACCAGCGCCCTCACAACCCAGATCGCGGCGAGCGCCAGCAGCCCGGTCAACGCGAACAGGCCCGCCATGCCGACCCAGCGGTAGAGCACCGGCGCCGCCACCAGCGAGATCGCGAAGGTGAGCCCGATCATCGAGCCGATCATCGCCATCACCTTGGTGCGATGGCGCTCCCGCGTCAGGTCCGCGGCGAGCGCCATCGCCACCGAGTTGACCGCGCCCGCACCCTGCAGCGCGCGGCCCGCGATCGCCGTCCAGATGTCGCCGGCCGCCGCCGCGAGGAAGCTGCCCAGCGCAAAGACCGCGAGCCCGGCATAGATGAGAGGCTTCCTGCCCCAGCGGTCCGAGGCCATGCCGAAGGGGATCTGCAACAGGCCCTGCGTAAGCCCGTAGGCGCCGAGCGCGAGGCCGACCAGCGTCAGGTTTCCGCCCCCTTCGTACTGCGGCGCGTGCACCGCGAACACCGGCAGGATGAAGAACAGGCCCAGCATGCGCAGCCCGAACACGCCCGCGAGGCTTGCGCCCGCGCGCACTTCGGTCGGCGACATCCGTTCGGGCTGCACGAGGAACTGGAGTGCGGCAGGCGAAAGGGGCGATAATAACAAGTTTGCTTCTCTCGTCCCCACCCTTGGACCACTCCGCCGCTTCCGCCATCCGCATCCGCGGCGCGCGCACCCACAACCTGAAGAACGTCAGCCTCGAGCTGCCGCGCGAGCAGCTGGTCGTGGTCACCGGCGTCTCGGGCTCGGGCAAGTCCTCGCTCGCCTTCGACACGCTCTACGCCGAGGGCCAGCGGCGCTACGTCGAGTCGCTCTCGGCCTATGCGCGCCAGTTCCTCGAGCTGATGGAGAAGCCCGACGTCGACCTGATCGAGGGCCTGTCGCCCGCGATCGCGATCGAGCAGAAGACCGCCGGCCACAACCCGCGCTCGACCGTCGGCACGGTCACCGAGATCCACGACTACCTGCGGCTGCTCTACGCGCGCGCCGGCACGCCCTACTGCCCGGCGCACCAGCGTGCCCTGGAGGCGCAGACGGTGGCGCAGATGGCCGACCACCTGCTGGCGCTCCCCGCGGAGGCGCGCCTGACGGTGCTCGCGCCGGTGCTCGCAGCCCGCAAGGGCGAGCAGGCCGAGCTCTTCGGCCAGCTGCGCGCGCAAGGGTTCACGCGCGTGCGCGTGGATGGCCGCATCCACGAGCTGGAGACGCCGCCGCGCGTGGCGAAGCACGCCAAGCACTCGGTGGACGTGGTGGTGGACCGGCTGCGGGTGCGGCCGGAGTCGCGCCAGCGCCTGGTCGAGTCGCTCGAGGTGGCGCTGCGCCATGCGCACGGACGCGCGCTCGTGCTGGAGGACGACGCGGCGCAGGGCGCGCGCGAGCACCTGTTCTCGGCGCGCTTCGCCTGCCCGATCTGCGACTACGCGCTGCCGGAGCTGGAGCCGCGGCTGTTCTCGTTCAACAACCCGCTGGGCGCCTGCCCGGGGTGCGACGGCCTCGGCGCCGTCGAGTACTTCGATCCGCGGCGCGTGGTCGCGCATCCCAACCTGAGTCTCGCCAGCGGCGCGATCCGCGGCTGGGACCGCCGCAACCACTTCTATTTCTCCATGCTGCAGTCGCTCGCGTCGCACTACGGCTTCGACGTCGAGCAGCCGTGGGAGGCGCTGCAGGACGCCGTGCAGCGCCTCATCCTGCACGGCTCGGGCAGGGAGAGAATCGCCTTTCACTACTTCACCGGGCGCGGCCGCACCCAGGTGAAGGAGCACGCCTTCGAGGGCGTGCTGCCGAACCTCGAGCGGCGCTACCGCGAGACCGATTCCGTGGTGGTGCGGGAGGAGCTCGCGCGCTACCGCGCCACCCGCGCCTGCCCCGAGTGCGACGGCGCGCGCCTGCGCCGCGAGGCGCGGCACGTGCGCCTCGCGGGCCGCTCGGTCTACGAAGTCTCGCGCCTGCCGCTGGGCGAGGCGCTCGCGTTCTTCCGCGGCCTCGCGCTCAGCGGGGCGCGCGCGCAGGTCGCCGCCCGGATCGTGCGCGAGATCGCCGAGCGGCTGCAGTTCCTCGTCAACGTGGGGCTCGACTACCTCGCCCTGGAGCGCTCGGCGGAGACGCTCTCGGGGGGCGAGGCGCAGCGCATCCGGCTTGCCTCGCAGATCGGCTCCGGCCTCACCGGCGTGATGTACGTGCTCGACGAGCCTTCCATCGGCCTGCACCAGCGCGACAACGCGCGCCTCATCGACACCCTGAAGCGGCTGCGCGACCTGGGCAACTCCGTGATCGTGGTCGAGCACGACGAGGAGGCGATCCGCGCCGCCGACCACGTGGTCGACATGGGACCCGGCGCCGGCCTCGCCGGAGGGCGCGTGATCGCGGCCGGGCCGCCCGGCGCGATCGCGGCCTGCGCCGAGTCGCTCACCGGCCAGTACCTCGCGCGCAGGCTCGCCATCCCGGTCCCGAGCCGGCGGCGGCGCCCGGGCGCGAAGCGCCTGGCGCTGCACGGGGCGCGCGGCAACAACCTCAAGGGTGAGGCGCTCGAGCTCCCCGTGGGCCTGCTCAACTGCGTCACCGGCGTCTCCGGCTCGGGCAAGTCCACGCTCGTCAACGACACCCTGTACCGCGCGGCCGCGCGCCAGCTGCACGGGGCCTCGGCCGAGCCCGCGCCGCACGAGTCGGTGCAGGGGCTGGAGAGCTTCGACAAGGCGGTGAGCGTGGACCAGAGCCCGATCGGGCGCACGCCGCGCTCCAACCCCGCGACCTATACCGGGCTCTTCGCGCCGATCCGCGAGCTCTTCGCCGGGGTGCCGGAAGCGCGCGCGCGCGGCTACGACCCGGGGCGCTTCTCCTTCAACGTCAAGGGCGGGCGTTGCGAGGCGTGCCAGGGCGACGGCGTCAAGCGCGTGGCAATGCACTTCCTGCCCGACATCTACGTCGCCTGCGAGGTCTGCCAGGGCCGGCGCTACAACCGCGAGACCCTCGAGATCCGCTACAAGGGCCGCAACGTCCACGAGGTTCTGCAGATGACCGTGGCGGAGGCTGCGCGGTTCTTCGATGCCGTGCCGGCGGTGGCGCGCAAGCTGCAGACGCTGGCGGACGTCGGCCTGGGCTACATCCAGCTCGGGCAGCCGGCGACCACGCTCTCGGGCGGCGAGGCGCAGCGGGTCAAGCTGTCGCTCGAGCTCTCCCGGCGCGAGGCCGGGCGCACGCTCTACATCCTGGACGAGCCGACCACGGGGCTGCACTTCCACGACATCCGCCTGCTGCTGCACGTGCTCCACCGGCTGCGCGACGCGGGCAACACGCTCGTCGTGATCGAGCACAACCTCGAGGTCATCAAGACCGCCGACTGGGTGATCGACCTCGGCCCCGAAGGCGGCGAGGGCGGCGGGCGGGTCGTCGCGCAGGGCACCCCCGAGCAGATCGCGGCGAACGCAGCGAGCCATACGGGCAGGTATCTGAAGTCGGCACTGGACCAGGAAAAGCACGCGCGTACCAGGGCGATGGCCCATAGTTGACATTTACGAACGTTCGTGCTATTTATTCAGCCGTGATTGCCGCAGAAAAGCTGACCAAGGGCGAGCAGACGCGTGCCGCGATCCTCGACAAGGCGGTCGAGATGACGAGCCGCACGGGGCTCGAGAGCCTGACCATCGGCGCGCTCGCCGAGGCGACCGGCATGTCCAAGTCGGGCCTGTTCGCGCACTTCGGCTCGCGCGAGGAGCTGCTGCTGGCCACTCTGGATCACGGCACCAGGCTGTTCACCGACATCGTGCTCGCGCCCGCGCTCAAGGAGCCGCGCGGCACGCCGCGGCTGCGCGCGCTGTTCCGCAACTGGCTCGACTGGACCGAGTCCACGCAGCTTCCCGGGGGCTGCCCGATGATCGGCGCGGCGGCCGAGTTCGACGACCGGCCGGGGCCCGTGCGCGAGCGGCTGCGCGAGGGCCAGGGCCAGTGGATCGGCGTGCTGAAGAAAGCGGTGCGGCTCGCCATCGAGACGCACGAGCTCGCCCCCGAGACCGACACCGCGCAGTTCGCCTTCGAGATGTTCGGCATTGCCCTGGTGACGCATCACCACCGGCGGTTGCTGGGCTATGCCAACGCGCGCGAGCGCGCGCTCGCCGCGCTCGAGCGCCTCATCGACGCCAACCGCAGCAGGACCACGTAGAAGGAGATCGCCATGGCAGCCGTACTCCCGCTCACGCGCATAATTAGCACGAACGTTCGGTTTCTTACACAGGCAACCCTTCGCCGCCTGGGTCTTCGGGTATCCGCTGCGCTCGCGCCGGACATCGCCGGCGTCTGGGCCGAGCGGCTGTTCCTGACCCCCCCGCGGACAAAGGCTCCGGAGAGCAGCTTCTTCGATTTCCTGGACGCGCGCTCGAGCTTCGTGCGGCATCGCGGCCGCCACCTCGCCACCTGGCGCTGGGGGCCCTCCGATGCGCCCGCGGTGCTGCTCGCGCACGGCTGGGGCGGGCGGGCATCCCAGATGCGCAGCTTCGTGCCACAGCTGCTCAAGGCCGGCTTTCGGGTCATCGCGTTCGATCAGCCGGCCCACGGCCTTTCGGAGGGCCGCCTCACCGGCCTGCCCGACCTCGCCGAGGCGTTCGCCGCGGTGGCGCGCGCCCACGGCGGGGTGCGCGCCGCGATCACGCATTCGCTGGGCGGGCCCGCTGCGGCGATCGCGCACGCGCGCGGGCTCGCGCTCGAGTGCCTGGTGCTGGTCAGCCCGCCCTCGGACCTCGAGGGCTACTCGCGGCGCTTCGCGCGCTGGCACTGGATCCCGGAGCGCGTGCGCCGCGCGATGCAGGCCGCGATCGAGGACCGCTTCGGCGTCGCCTGGTCGGAGCTGGAAATGGCGCGCGTCGCCCCGAGGCTGCGCGCGCCCGCGCTCGTCATCCACGACCGCGCCGACACGATGGTGCCGTGGGGCCAGGGGGCGGCGCTGGCGCACGCCTGGCCCGGCGCGCGGCTGCTGAGCACCGAGGGCCTGGGGCACGGGCGCATCCTGCAGGACGGCGGCGTGGCGGCCGCGGCAGCGGACTTCGTCGCCGGGCGCTCCGGCGTCGTGGGGCCGGCGTTGCCCGAGCTGCCGATTCCCGCTCCGATCTATTAGCATCGGGCCAGCCGCTCACCCCTGCAGAGGAGAACGGATGGCGCGCCTGAGGGCACCGCGCAACATCGCGGAATGGAACGAGCGCGGCCGGGAGTGGCTGCCCGGCCATCTGGGGATCGAGTTTGAGGCCGTCGAGCCCGACGAGGTGCGCGCCCGCATGCGAGTGGCGCGCAAGGTGAGCGCATGGAACGGGTTCCTGCACGCCGGCGCGGTCGTCTCGCTCGCCGACACCCGCTGCGGCTACGCGACCTTGCGCAACCTTCCCGAGGATGCCGAGGGCTTCACCACCATCGAGCTGAAATGCAATTTCCTCGGCAGCACGCTGGAGGGCGACGTCACCTGCGTCGCGCGCCCCGCGCACAAAGGCCGCACGACCCAGGTCTGGGACGCCGAGGTTCGCGCGGAGAAGACCGGGCGGACGATCGCCCATTTCCGCTGCACCCAGATGACCCTGCGGCCGAGGCCATGAGCCGCAGCCTGTCGGTCACCTGGCAGGACCCCATGCAGCTCGCGCAGGCCGCGCGCGGGCTCTCCGGGCTCGAATTCCTTCGCGGGGTGCGCGACGGTGCGCTCGCGCCGGCGCCGATCCAGCAGCTCCTCGGCATGCAGCTCGTCGAGGTCGAGGAAGGCCGGGCGGTGTGGGAGCTCGTCCCCGCCGAGCAGCACTACAACCCGATCGGCGTGGCGCACGCCGGCATCGCCGCGACGCTGCTCGACTCGGCGATGGCCTGCGCGGTGCACTCGACCCTGCCCGCGGGCAGGGGCTACACGACGCTCGAATTCAAGATCAACCTGGTGCGCGCGGTGACGCTGCAGACGGGGCCGGTGCGCGCCATCGGCCGCCTCGTGCACGCGGGGCGGAGCACCGCGACGGCCGAGGGCCGGCTCGAGGACGCCTCAGGCAAGCTCTACGCGCACGCCACCACGACCTGCATCATCCTCGGGGCCTAGCGCCCGGAAGACCCGGCGGCAAGGACGCCCGTGCCCTGAAACTCAACGATAGAACAGGCGGATGACGATCAAGAGGACCGCCAGCGCAAAGAGCAGCCCCGTTGCCGAGTTGATTAGGTCAATTAGATTCATAGGGAATCACCTCTATGTTCAGGTGAACCCTGGCGGGGCAGTTTACAGAACGGGGCAGCAAATCCATGGGCAGACGGCTCGATAATCCCGGCGGCGTTCAAGTCGTCGAAAGCGACCCGGGTGCTCTAATGAGACTCGTAAAAGTGTCTGTCAACCGATTTGACCCCGTGTGCGTTGTTC
>CAZOWR010000114.1:0-9283 GCA_964583645.1 uncultured Enterobacteriaceae bacterium | reverse complement strand
GCAGCGCGCCGACCTCGGCGCGGGTGCGCGCTTCCAGCGCCGCGAACGCCTCGCGGCCTCTCGCCGTGAGCGCGAGCACGCGCGCGCGCGCGTCCTCCGGCGCGCCGCGCGCCGCCACCAGGCCCCGGCGGCGCAGGCCCCCCAGCAGGCGGCTGAGGTACCCCGCGTCCAGGCCCAGCTCCCGCGCGAGCCGCGCCGCGGTCGGCCGCGCGGCGTGCGCGATCTCGTAGAGCAGGCGCGCCTCGGCGAGCGAGAAGGGGCTGCCCGCGAGCCCCGCGCGCAGGACGCCGATGCGGCGCGTCCAGAAGCGGTTGAAGCGCCGCACCGCGTCGATCCGGGCCGTCATGGATGCCATCGTCAACCAGGTACTTGCTTAAGTCAAGCATCTCGGCGGCGCGCCGCAGCCGGGCTATGCTCGCGGCTTCGCGCCAAGGAGGAGCCCGCATGACCCCGCACCGCCTCGCCCCGCTCGCCCTCGCTCTCGCCGCCGGTTTCGCGGCGCCGCTTCCCGCTGCCGAGCCCGGGCGCGTCCTCCGCCAGTCGAAGCAGCAGGTCCCGGCGCCGCCCTGGCCGGCGGGCGACGAGCGCGGCATGGCGAACGCGATCGGCCCCGGCACCTTCCTGCGCTGCGCCTGGCACCTGCAGCAGCCGAAGGCGCGCGCCTACGAGCTCTCGCACCTGCGCTCCGGGACCATGCCGCTCTCGCCCTTCTCCGGTCCCTACGTCACCAAGCCCAAGGCGACCGCCAGCATCCCCGGCACGGCGCACGCCTTCAACCTGGAGAGCCTCGGCGAAGGCGCCGAGCCGGGCCAGCAGGGCACGCAGATCGATGCGCTCGGCCACTTCGGCTACTTCAAGCAGCCCTGGGACGGCAAGCCGCCGATCCCGGCCGAGGGCGCGATCTACTACGGCGGCTACACGCAGAAGGACGTCAAGCCCACGCCGGATTCGATGCTGCTCAAGCTCGGCATGGAGAAGATGCCGGCGATCGTCACCAGCGCGGTGCTGCTGGATGCCAAGCGGCACGTCGGCAAGGGCCAGCCGATGAAGGCGGGCGAAGTGGTGACCGCGAAGCACATCGAGCAGATGCTGAAGGCGCAGGGCCTGTCCAGGCGCGGCATCCTGCCGGGGGACGTCGTCTACGTGCACACCGGCTGGGGCGATCACTGGCGCGACCCCGACACCGAGAAGCGCTACTACAGCATGGCCCCAGGCCTTTCGTTCGACGCCGGGCAGCTGCTCGGGAGGCTGCGCGTGGTGGCGATCGGCCTCGATACGCCGTTCGTCGACGCGGTCGCCGAGGGGCAGCTCCAGGGCAAGGGCGGGCCGGCGCCCGGCTCGCCGCCGGGGTTGCCGTTCTCGATGCACCACCACATGCTGACGCAGGCGGGCATCCACCACGTCGAGAGCGCGAAGCTCGACGAGCTGGCGAAGGACAAGGTGTGGACCTCCTGCACCATGATCCTGCCGCCGCGCGAGAAGGGCAGCGCGGGGGCGCCGGTGCGGCCGGTGGCGATCGGGGTGCCGGGGAAGTAGCGCGGCGCGTCAGCCGGCTCGAACGAACCGGAGCTTCGCCTCGCTCGCCAGCGCGAGGAGCGCGGCGTCCCGCGTGAGGAGCTCGCGACCTTCGACCTCCGCGGTCCCGAGCAGGAGCCGGTCGACCGCATCCGCGACCGAGAGCTCGAACCGCGTGCCCGATTCCACGTGGGCAGGCGTCACGGCAAGCACCTGAAATCCTTCCGCGTCGAGCAAAGCGACGAACTCCGGGATTCCGGGCAGCCTGAGCTTGCCCCGGGCGACTTTCGTGCGCAGCTCGACGAGGCTTGCCGTGCTCACGGCGCAGTCCGCCCCGCCGATCAATCTGCGCGCCGCGCCCCCGAGCTTCGGGCTGCCCGCGAGCCACCAGAGCACGACGTGCGTGTCGAGCAGCAGCCTCACCGCCGGCGCTTGCGCCGCGCCGCCCGGTAGCGCGCCCGAGGCTGCTGCGCCTCGGGCGGCTCCAGCGGATGGGCCGCCATCTCCTCCGCGATCTGCCGGTTCGTCTCGGGACTGTCCCAGTCCGGCGCCATCCAGATGCGCCCCTTGAGCGCCCCCGGCTTGCGCCGCGGGACGGCTGCCCGGTAGGGCACGATCCGCGCCACGGGTCTGCCGTTTCGCGCAAGAACGACTTCCTTGCCTTCGAGCGCGGCTTCGACGAGCCTGGAAAGCTGGCTCTTGGCTTCGAACATGTTGATCTGCATCGCCGGCATCATAGTCTCGATTAGCTAATCTGGCTAGGTCCGCCCCGGAAGCCGTTCTTCGCCGGCGCGCGCATCCCGGCGATCGCCTTCTCCAGCTCCCCCGGCGGCAGCGCCATCAGCATCTCGTCGTCGAGCACGCCGCCGTAGCGGCGCTCGGCGAAGCAGGGAATCGAGAGGCTGGGCCGGCGCGTGGCGAGCGCGCGGCCCCAGGAATCGGCGCAGGCGGATTCGCCCACCACGCTCCAGTCGAAGCGCTGGTAGCCCGCGTACTGCAGGCCGTTGATGAAGTAGATCATCGCGCCGGGCGTGGCGTAGAAGAGCGCGATGTCGGGCGGATCCAGGCGCCCC
Organism: uncultured Enterobacteriaceae bacterium; assembly: GCA_964583645.1. Taxonomy (GTDB): domain Bacteria; phylum Pseudomonadota; class Gammaproteobacteria; order Burkholderiales; family SG8-39; genus RBG-16-66-20. The sequence continues at coordinate 6,695 of CAZOWR010000114.1, read as the reverse complement.
GAGGCGAGCGGCGCGACCGCGAGCGCGCGGTACTTCCCCGCGGGCACGAGGTGCATCGCCTTCTGGTGCGCGGCGGCGTCCGCGGGCGCGGCGAACCAGACGCTCACCATGTGCTCGCCCGAAACCCACTTCGCGTCCTGGCCGCCGAGGCCCACCACCGAGCGGCACTGGTCGCCCACGAGGTCCTGCGAGGTGATGCCCACGGTCCAGCCCAGGCGCGCGGCCTGCGCCACGATCTGGTCGAGCGTGTGCACGCTGCCCTTGGGGCGGCGGATGCGCGGGAGCGCCTCCATCGCCTCGACCGACTCGAAGAGCTTCATGCCGAAGGGCAGCGCGCGCAGCCGCAGCAGCTGCTCGAGCTCCTGTGCGATCGCTTTCCAGTCCATGCGACCTCCTAGAAGAGGGAATAGCCGCCGTCGATGAGGAAGGTGTCGCCGGTGTGGTAGCCGCTCGCGTCCGAGGCGAGGTAGACGGCGATCGCGCCGAAGTCCTCGGGCCGCCCCCAGCGCCTGAGCGGCACGCGCGGCAGCACCTTGTCCCTGAACTTGTCCCAGTTGAGCGCCTGCTCGGTCATCGCGGTCTCGATCCACCCGGGGAGGATGGCGTTGGCGCGGATGCGATGGCGTGCGAGCTCTACCGCGAGCGCGCGCATCATCGAGATCACCCCGCCCTTGGTCGCCGCGTAGTGCTCCCCGCGCGGCTGGCCGGAGATCGCGGCGAGGCTCGCGGTCACCGCGAGCGCGCCGCCCTGCCCGCCTTCGACCATGCGGCGCGCCGCCGCGCGCAGCGTGTAGAAGGCGCCGTCGAGGTTGACGCGCATCACGCGCTTCCACTCCTCGGTGCTCATCTCCATGAAGGACTTGGTGTTGGCGCGCCCGGAGACCCCGGCGTTGGCGAAGCAGGCGTGCAGCCCGCCGAGCTGCTTCACGGTCTGCTCCAGGCAGCGCTCGACCTCGCTCTCCTCGCCCACGTCGCAGCGCAGCGCGAGCGCTCTTGCGCCGTGGCCTTTCAGCTTCGCGAGCGCCGCTGCGTTCTTCGCTTCGTTCGTGCCCCAGATGCACACCGCCGCGCCCGCCTGCGCGAGCGCTTGCGCCATCCCCAGCCCGATGCCGCCGTTGCCGCCGGTGACCAGTGCCACCTTCCCCGTGAGATCGAAACCGGTATAGGCCATGGACTGCGCTCCGTGCAAAATGGGGTCTGGCCCCTTTTAGCATGGAACGACTCGGCATCGGGCAGGCAGTCGAGCGCTTCGAGGACCCGCGCCTCCTGCGGGGCGAAGGGCGCTTCGTAGCCGACCGGCTGCTGCCCGGCGAGGCGCACATGGTGCTCGTGCGCTCGCCGCACGCGCACGCGCGCATCGCCGCGGTGGACACGGCGGCCGCGGCGGGCGCGCCCGGCGTGCTCGGCGTCTTCACCGTGGAGGACCTGCTCGCCGACGGCGTGGGCGCCACGGCGGTGAGCCTCAAGCGCAGCCGCCCCGACGGCACACCGATGTTCTGGCGCGCGCATCCCGGACTGGCGAAGGATCGCGTGCGCCACGTGGGCGATCCCGTCGTCGCGGTGGTGGCCGGGACACTCGCGCAGGCGAAGGACGCCGCGGAGCGGGTGGCGATCGACTACCAGCCGCTGCCCGTGAGCGCGCCGGTCTGGGAGGAGTGCCCGGACAACGTCTGCAACGTCTTCGAGGTGGGCGACCGTGCCGCCACCGAGCGGGCGTTCGCCGCCGCGGCGAGGATCGTCAAGCGCCGCTACGTGGTGCAGCGCGTGCACGCGCAGTTCCTCGAGACGCGCGGCGCGCTCGGCGCCTGGGACGCCGCGGCCGGCCGCTACGTGCTCCACGCCGACGTGCAGCATCCCCATCGCCTGCGCGAGGCGCTGGCGCAGGCTTTCAGCGTCCCCGAGCACCGCGTGCGCGTCGTGAGCGAGGACATCGGCGGGGCGTTCGGCGCCAAGGGCTGGGCGCACCCGGAGCACCGGCTGGTGCTGTGGCTCGCGCGCAGGCTCGGCCGGCCGGTGAAGTGGCTCTGCGAGAGGAGCGAGGCGCCGCTCGCGGACGAGCACGCGCGCGACCTCGAGTCGGAGGCCGAGCTCGCGCTCGACGCGCAAGGCAGGTTCCTCGCGCTGCGCGTGGCGAACCGCAACGACCTCGGCGCCTACGTGTCCTCCGACCGCACGCTCACCCCGAGCACCGCCAACCTCGGCTCGCTCGTCGGCGTGTACGCCTTCCCCGCGGCGCACGTGCGCGTGACGGGCGTCTACTCGAACCGGAACCCGATCGCCCCCTACCGCGGCAACGGCCGGCCGGAGGCGATCTACGTCATCGAGCGGCTGATCGACGACGCGGCGCGCGAGATCGGGATGGATCGCGTGGCGCTGCGGCGGCGCAACCTGATCCCCTCCTCGGCAATGCCGTACAGGACCGCGCTCACCTTCACCTACGACTGCGGCGAGTTCGAGCGCGGCATGGACGCGGCGCTCGCCGCCGCCGACTGGGCGGGGTTCGCGGGGCGAAGGGAGGAATCGCGCGCGCGAGGCAGGCTGCGCGGCATCGGGCTCTCGAACCCCATCGAGCGTGCCGCTTCGCCGCCCGCCATGGAGTACGCGGAGGTTCGCTTCGACCCTGGAGGCGCGGCTACCGTGCTCGTGGGCACCAAGAGCCAGGGCCAGGGGCACGAGACCATGTACCGGCAGATCGCCTGCGCGCGGCTCGGGCTCGATGCGCGGGACGTGCGCGTGACGGACGGCGACACCGACGCCGTGGGCTACGGCGCGGGCACCTACGGCTCGCGCTCGGCCGCGCTCGGCGGCACCGCGCTCTGGCTCGCCGCCGAGAAGGTGATCGCGAAGGGGAAAAGGATCGCCGCGCACCTGCTGGAAGCGAACGAGGCGGACGTGGCGTTCGCCGAGGGCCGCTTCACGATCGCGGGCACCGATCGCGCGGTGACCCTCCAGGACGTCGCGCGCGCGGCGTTCGCGCCGGCGCGGCTGCCCAAAGGCATGGAGCCCGGGCTCATCGAGCACGCGGGCTTCGCGCCGCCCGCCGAGACCTTCCCCAACGGCACGCACGTGTGCGAGCTCGAGATCGATCCCGAGACCGGCGCGATCGAGCTCCTCGACTACAACGTGGTGGACGACGTCGGCAACGAGATCAACCCGCTCACGCTCAAGGGCCAGGTGATCGGGGGCGTGGTGCAGGGGCTCGGGCAGGCGCTGATGGAGCGCATCGTCTACGACGCCGAAGGGCAGCTCCTCACCGCGTCCTTCATGGACTACGCCATGCCGCGCGCGGGCGACCTCTGCGGGATGCGCGTCGGCAGCAACCCGGTGCCTACGAAGATGAATCCCCTGGGCGCCAAGGGCGCGGGTGAGGCGGGAACCGTCGGCGCGCTCGCCGCGGCCATGAACGCGATCGCCGATGCGCTCGGCGGCGCGGCGATCGACATGCCGGCGACGAGCGAGCGGGTGTGGCGGGCGCTCGCGCGATAGACTGGCCGCCCATGCGCTCCTTCTGGATCCAGCCGCGCGACGGACAGACCGTGCTCGAGGCGCGCGACGTCCCCGTTCCCGAGCCGAAACCGGGGCAGCTCCTCATCCGCGTGCGCGCCGCGGGCCTCAACCGCGGCGAGTTCATCCCCGGGCACGGCCTCGCCGGTGCGGCCGCCAAGGCCGGCGGCACCGAGGCCGCGGGCGAGGTGGTGAAGCTGGGCGACGGCGTGTCCGGCTTCTCACCCGGCGATCGCGTCATGGGCCGCTGCCCGGGCGCGTTCGCCGAGCACGCGTGCATGGAGGCGGGCGACGCGATCCCCGTGCCGGCGAACCTCTCCTGGGAGGAAGCGGCCGCAACGCCGATCGCGTTCCTCGTGGTGCACGACATGCTGTGCGTGCACGGCGGGCTCGCCGCGGGCGAGTGGCTGCTGGTGACGGGCGTCTCCTCCGGCGTAGGCGTCGCGGCGCTCCAGGCCGGGAAAGCGCCCGGCGCAAGCGTGATCGGCACCTCCGCCTCGAAGGAGAAGCTGGAGAAGCTCAAAGCCCTCGGGCTGGACGCGGGCATCCCGACGCGCAAGGGCGACTTCGCCGGCGCGGTGATGGAGGCGACCGGGAAGAAGGGCGCCAACTTGTGCGTCAACACCGTCGGCGGCACGGTGTTCGCCGAGTGCGTCCGGTCGCTCGCCTACCGCGGGCGCCTCGCGATCGTCGGCTACGTCGACGGGGTGCTGGAAGCGCCGCTCGATCTGGACGCCGTGCACGCGAAGCGCCTGCACATCTTCGGCGTCTCGAACAAGCACCGCGACGCGGCGAGCCGCGCCGAGGGCGTGCGCGCCTTCCGCGCGGACCTCATGCCGGCGATCGCCGAGGGCCGCATCCGGCCGCTCGTCGACCGGGTGTACGACCTCGACCAGCTTCCCGAGGCCAAGCGCCGGATGGAATCCGACGCCCACGCCGGCAAGATCGTGCTCCGCGCCTGAAAAAGGGTCCTGACCCCTTTTCAGTTCGCGGTGATCCCCGCCTGCTTCACCACGCGGCCCCAGGTCGCGTGCTCGCGCGCCATGTACTCGGCGAGCGCCTCCGGTGAGCTCGGCGCGGGCTCGAGGCCCTGCTTGTTGAGCAGGTCCTTCACCTCCGGGGAGCCGAGCGCTCTTACGATCTCGCGGTTGAGCCTGGCGATGATGTCCTTGGGCGTCTTCGCCGGGGCCACGTAGGCGTACCAGTTGACCGCCTCGTAGCCCGGGTAGCCGACCTCGGCCACCGTGGGCATGTCCGCCATGAACGGATCGCGCTTCGCGCCGGTGGTGGCGAGCGCCTTGGCCTTGCCCGCCCTGACGTGCGGGCCCGCGGCCACGGGCGTGGCGAAGTAGGCGTGGATCTGGCCGCCGAGCATCGCCTGCATCGCCGGGCCGCCGCCCTTGAAGGGGACGTGCACGAGGTCGATTTTCGCCATCTGCTTGAGCAGCTCGCCCGCGAGGTGCCCCGCGCCGCCGATCCCCGAGGAGCCGTAGGTGTACGCGCCCGGCTTATCCTTCGCGGCCTTGACGAACTCGGCGAGCGTGTTGGCCGGCACCGTCGGGTGCACCACGATCAGGTTGGGGAAGATCACCGCCATCGAGATCGGCGCGAGGTCGCGCAGCGGGTCGTAAGGCAGCGCCTTGACGAGGTGCGGCGCCACGGTGAGCGCGCCGACGTTGCCGAGCAGGAGCGTATAGCCGTCGGGCGCCGCCCTGGCGACGTGGTCGGTGGCGATGTTGCCCCCGGCGCCCGCCTTGTTCTCGGTGAGCACCTGCTGGCCGAGCTGCTCTCCCAGCGCCTTGGCGACGATGCGCGACACCGTGTCGGTGCCGCCGCCGGGCGCGAAGCCGACCACCACGGTGACCGGCCGGCCCGGATACGCGCCCTGTCCGAACGCGGCGGTGGCGAGAAGCAGGCTGAGGACTGCTGCGAGCGTGCGTGTCATTTTCCCCTCCCGGCGGAAAACGTGGTCTGACCCGGGTTTATTCCTGACGGTTCCTAGCGCGCGAGGCGGGTGTTGGCGAGCGCGAGCCGGTCCACCAGGTTGCGCACCAGCGCGCGCGTCAGCTGCAGTTGCGCGCCGAGGCTGATTTTCGCGAGCGCCTCGGGCTCGAATTCCGCCACCAGCAGCTCCGACATCGAATCGACGGTGGCCTGGCGCGCCAGCCCGCCGCCGTGGATCCAGGCCATCTCGCCGAAGAACTCGCGGCCGTTGACGAGGTTCAGCAGCCTGCCCTTCTGCGTCACCTTGACCTCGCCCTTGGCGAGGAAGAAGAAGGAGTTGCCCTCCTCGCCTTCCTTGACGATCGTCATGCGCGGCTCGATGCGGTACCACTTTCCCGCGTGCGCCACCTCCAGGATCTCGGCGTCCGACAGGCCGGCGAGGGTCTCGACGCTCTTCAGCGCGACGAACTTCTCGCTGTCGGGGATCGCCCCGGGCGGCAGCACCAGCTCGCCCACCTTGGAGAGCGCGAGCGCGAACTCGGTCCAGGTCTCGAAGCGGTGCTCGGGCTTCTTGCCGAGCACGCGCAGGATCACCGCGTCGATGTCCTTGGGCAGGTCGGCGCGCAGGCTGCTCGGCGGCGCCGGCGCCTGGTGCTGGATGTGGTCGACGAGCTCCTCGATGCTGCTGCCGCCGAACGGGCGCCTGCCGGTGAGCAGCTCGTAGAGGCACACGCCGATCGCGTACATGTCGCTGTGGAAGGTCAGCTCCCGGCCCGCGATCTGCTCGGGGGACATGTAGAAGGGCGAGCCCATCGCCACGGTCTGCACCGCCTGGCTCTTGCGCAGCACCGCGGCGCCGAAGTCGGCGATCTTCACGTCGGTGCCCTGCGCCACCATGATGTTGGCGGGCTTGAGGTCGCGGTGCACGATGCCTTCCTTGAAGGCGTAGTCGAGCGCGCCGCAGCACTTGAAGCCGACCTGCAGCACGTCGGGCACGGGCAGCAGCTTGTCCGGGCTGACGTACTGCGAGAGGTCGCCCCCGGTGACCAGCTCCATCGCGATGTGGCCCGAATTCTCCTCCACCACCGCGTCCAGGATCTGCACGATGTAGGGATGGCGCAGCTTGCCCGCGAGCGAGGCCTCGTTGAGGAACTGCGAGCGGTACACGGTGCCGAACTCGGGGTCGCGGAACACCTCGGGCTCGATGGTCTTCAGCGCCACCTCGCGCCCGGTGAAGGTGTCGCGCG
>CAZOWR010000113.1:0-9399 GCA_964583645.1 uncultured Enterobacteriaceae bacterium | reverse complement strand
CCGCCCGCACCGCCGCGAGCATGCGGCGCACCGCGGAGTAGCTGCCGGCAAAGCCATGCTCGCGCTTGAGCACGCCGTGGATGGCCACACCCGAGACGCCCTGCGCGAACCAGCGCTCGACGATCCCCCGATGAGGCTCAAGCCCGGAAATGGTGGAGGCCGCCCGCCGGTGCGCTCCCAGGGCGGCCGCGATCTCGGCGTCCTCGGGCAGCGGCGCCGCCCCATCGAGCCAGCCGCGTTCGATCGCCAGAGCGCGCAGCTCCGCGGCCTTGGGCCGGCCCATCAACCGCGCACGCTTGATGTCGCGGTCGGAATCTCCCTGGCGCATGCGCACCAGGACCTGCCTGTACTGAAACATCTCGAATCTCCTGCGGCTCACGGTCATTCCCTCCAGGCAAAAAGCCCGCAGGGTAGCCGCGCCGCGTCAATCCGAGATGTCCGTCCCCTCCCTCAAACTGGCTCCAATATGCCGATCATCGACTGGCTCCATTACGCCGATCCGGCGCTGGCTCCAATATGCCGATCATCAGCTGGCTCCTTTATGCCGATCACGAAGTGGCTCCAATATGCCGGTCGGTGACAGCGCTCGATGAACACGACGACATCGTCAGATCCGAGCGCGCCGCGCTGGTCCTCAAGCGCAAACAGCTTGACCCGGAAACACTGGCGCGCGAATCCGCCCGCACGCGGTCGCGCTACGAGCGGCTGATGATCGAGCTGGCGAGGTCCAGGAACTTATCCGCGACGGAGCGGCCGCCGCCGCGCGAGCTGGGCGGATTTTGGGCCTATCGTCGCGCTTGCCGCGAATTACGGTGTAGGACCCGGCCCTGTCCGGTTACGGGGCTGCGTAAATGCAGTCAGGCGCCCCGCCTCTCTGGGCATCCAAGCCATTGATTCTCATGAAAAGGGGTATGAATGCTAATTAACAGTTGATATTTGCAGAAACTCTGCAATAATACTCACATTATTGACACTTTGGCTAAGGATTAGCCATGCTGGTCGAGTTCAACGTCACCAACTTCAGGTCCCTGCGGGAGACCCAGACCTTAAGCCTGGTCGCCGGCCCGGGGCACGAGCATGAGGGAACAAACTGTTTCGCTTCGGGCGCGAAGGCCGTGCCACGCCTTTTGCGTTCAGCAGTGATTTACGGGCCGAACGCCGGTGGCAAGACGAACTTGATGCGGGCGATTCACTTCATGCAACTCATGGTGGTCACTTCCGCCACCCTAGTGCGTGAAGGTGAGCAGCTTGCAATCGCTCCATTCGCTTTCGACCCAAAGAGCGCTACCGAACCAAGCCTATTCGAAGCGACGTTTGTCGCTGACGGCGTGAGGTACCAGTTCGGTTTTGCCGCAACCAAACACCGAGTGACGCACGAATGGCTCTTTGCGTTCCCAAAGAACAAGAAGCAACACTGGTACGAACGCATCTACGACCCGAAGACAGAAAAGGAAAGGTGGGAGTGGGGTCCGAGTTTCACCGGTCGGAAAGAAGTCTGGAGAGACGCGACGCGCGGCAACGCGCTCTTTCTGTCAACGGCGATCCAGCTCAACAACGAGCAATTGCGTCCCGTTTTCAATTGGTTTGGTACGAAGCTCGCCATTCATTTGCCCCATGCGCTGCTCGACCCGCAATGGACACTGCGACACTGTGCATCATCGGATGGCAAATCGCGTGTACTTAAGTTCATGAACGCAGCGGACCTTAGCATTGACGATATTGCCATTGAGACAAAGAAAGGCCAGCAGGTAGCCGTAACGGTCGATTCAGCAAAAGGAATCCAGACTCTTATCGGGCCTCCTCAGGACATACAGGTCGTTAAATTTCGCCATAAGGTCCACCACAGCAACAACGGGAGCCTTCTCGATGCAGGGGACGAATCCACTGGTACGCAGAAGCTTTTTGCGCTTGCCGGTGCGTGGCTTGACGTAATGGAGAAAGGCCACGTGTTGTTTGTAGATGAGCTAGACAACAGTCTGCATCCGCACATCGCGCGCTTCCTAATCGGGCTTTTTCACAGGCCTGATATCAATAAGGGCAATGCGCAGCTCGTCGTCGCGACGCACGACACGTCGCTCCTTGACGGGGACCTTTACCGGCGTGATCAGGTCTGGTTCATCGAAAAGGACAAGGAAAATGCCTCGTACCTGTATCCGCTGACCGACTTCAGTCCGCGCAGGGAAGAGGCGCTGGAAAAGGGGTACCTGCGAGGGCGCTATGGAGCACTTCCCTTTCTCGGCGAGCTCCGGGTTTAGGCGCAATGGCGAAGCGGCATGAGCGAAGCGCCGCCCAGCTGAGGCGCCGCGGACCCCAGCGCGAACCGTACTTAACTGTCCTTATTGTTTGCGAAGGCGAACGCACCGAAGTCGAATACCTCAAAGGATTGTGCAGAGCCCACCGGCTCAGTTCCGCCAATATCACGGTCGTTGGGCGCGGCACCGATCCGGTGAGCGTAGTGCGTTTCGCGATCGAGAAAGCACAGCGCGAAGGTGGCTGGGATCGCGTTTATTGCGTCTTTGACCGCGACCGGCATGCCAACTACGCTCGAGCGATCGAAAACCTCAATCGCGCGGACCTAGGGGGAACACAGTTCCAGGGTGGTATTACGAATCCGTGCTTCGAATTTTGGATCCTATTGCACTTTGAATATACGGCGCGGCCATACCGGGGCGCCGGGCGCCGCTCGCCATGCGACATAGTGATCGCCGACCTAAAGCGGCACCTCCCCAATTATGAAAAGAACGACGAAGGCTTGTTCACGCGGCTCGAACCGCGTGTACAGGACGCCATCCGGCACGCTGAGCGACTCGTCGAGCACAATCGTCAGACCGGAAGCGACAATCCCGCGACTTCGGTGCACGGCTTGGTGCGTCTACTGATCGATCTCAAACCGTCATAAACCACGCGAGACGGATTATCGTCTCGAAAAGTCGGGCACATTTTGGGCACAGTGCGCTGCTAATTGTGGATAACCACAGATACGCTAAGATACTGAACCGGCAGAAAGTCGCTGCTAACTGACTGTCGGAAAACGAGCTCAAGACGGATTCGGGACGCAGGAGTCGCTGGTTCAAATCCAGTCACCCCGACCAATCCTTCCTCCTATGTGGCGGCGAACAGCCTTGCCACCGCCGTCATCGGCAGCCACAGCGCGAGCGGCTGATCGGGAAGGCTCTCGAACTCGTAGCGCGCATAGAAGCGCTTCGCCTCCTCGTCCTTCGCGTCGATCAGTACCGCGACGATCCCTATGTCGCCGGAGGCGCGCAGCACCCGCTTGAGTGCGTCCATCATTAGGTCCTCGCCAAGGCCGCGCCCTTGGAACTCCCGATCCACTGCGAGACGCGCAAGCCGCGCAACCGGAATCGGGAAGTTCGGGAAGCGCTTCGCCGCGCGCGCGGGCAGATTCTCCCTCCCGATCGCACCGGCCGAAATCGAGTAGTAGCCAAGCACCCGTCCCGGGTTGTCAGGCCCTGCCGCGACGAAGGTCCTCGCGATCCCCGACGCGTGGTTCTGCCGCGCGAAGCGCGCGAGATATTCATCAAGCGCGGGCGCGCCGCACGTGAACCGGCTGCGCTCGTGCGACCCGCCGAGCGCTTCGATCCGCCATGCGACCGTCACGGGCCTACGCCCGGCGGGCGGCGTAGCGCTTCGCTGCCTTCTCCAGCCTCGGGCGACGACGCTCGGGCCTGTCCAGGGCCGCCAGGAATGCCCGCCAGTCGCGCGCCGTCAGGGTCAGCGTCTCGCGCTCGGCGACGAGTTCCTTAGCCCGCCTGGAGGCGCTCGAAACGAGAAAGCCGGACAGCGACATCCCCGAATAGGATGCTGCCCGGGCGAGCAGGGCCTTCAGCTCGGCGGAGAGCCGGAGGTCGATGCGTTCGTCGCGCTGCGTGTCGGACGTGGTCATGGCGATGACCGCCGGGGGGCATTCTATCACGTACGGATATTGTACGGATGAGGTCCAACGGCGTCTGACCGGCGCCTTCCCGGGCGGCGTCGCGACTGGGTGTGCGTGGACCAGGTCGTGCAATGACCGTTCCTGGGCGGAGGCGGACGCTGGCCCTGCACCGGTCTTAGGTAGAGCTCAGCGCACCTCGTTCATAATGCGCCGATGGGCCGCCTGATCCTCATCGCGCTTGCGGTGCTGCTGCTCGTCTGGCTGCTGCGCCGGGCGCTCGCCTCGCGCGACGGCCATGCCGGCGCGGGCGAGGTGCCGCCCGCGCAGGGCGAGCTCGTCGCCTGCGCCCACTGCGGCGTGAACCTCCCCCGGACCGAGGCGCGCAGCGCCGGCGGGCGCTACTTCTGCAGCGAGGAGCACTGGCGGCTCGGACCGCGGGACCGCTGATGCAGGCCGCGCCGGGCTACTCGAGCCTCTTCGCGCCCGGCGCGCCGACGCCGGAGTCGTACTGGATCTCGCTGCGCTACTTCAGCCTGTACCGCATGGCGGTGGCGGGGCTGTTCCTGGGGGCGACGCTGATCTACGGCGACGCGCTCAACCTCGGCTCGCACCGGCTCGACGTGTTCCGCGGGACGGCGGCAACCTACCTGGTGTTCGCGGGCATGCTGCACAGCGTGCTGCGGCACCTGCGCGACCACTTCAACCTGCAGCTGTCGCTGCAGGTGTTCCTCGACATCGTCGCCCTCACCGTCATGATGTACGCGAGCGGCGGGCTGCGCAGCGGGCTGGGGGTGATGCTGCTGATCACGCTGATCGGGGCGTCGCTGGTGGCGCCGCGCCCCTTGAGCCTGCTCTACGCGGCGCTCGCCGCGATCGCGCTGCTGCTGGAGCAGAGCTACTGGGTGCTCGCCTTCGACGCCCCGGAGGCGAACTACCTGCAGCCGGGGCTGCTCGCGATCGGCTGCTTCGCGAGCGCGGGCGTCACCGGCTGGCTGGCGCAGCGCGTCTCGGCGAGCGAGCGCCTGGCGCAGCAGCGCGGCCGCGCGCTCGCCACCCAGGTGCGAGTCAACGAGCTGGTGATCCGCGACATGCAGGACGCGGTGCTGGTGCTCGACGCCGAGGGCCGCGTGGTGCAGCACAACCCCGGCGCGCGGCGCATGCTCGGGGTGGATGCGCTGCGCGGCGCCGAGCTGGCGCGCTTCGTGCCCGGGTTCGGCCCGCGCTGGCGCGCCTGGCGCGGCGGGCAGGGCGGCGCCGCCGAGTTCGAGCTGGAGGCGCGCGGGCGCGGCCTGCGGCTGCGCGTGCAGGAGGCAGGCGCCGAGGAGGACCTGAGCGTGGTGTTCGTGGAGGACACGACGCGCTCGCGCGAGGAGGCGCAGCAGCTCAAGCTCGCCGCGCTGGGGCGCCTCACGGCCAACATCGCGCACGAGATCCGCAATCCCCTCTCGGCGATCAGCCACGCCTCCGAGCTGCTGCTCGAGGACGACCGCGCGGGCGAGCGCGAGCGCCTGTGCCGCATCATCCTGGACAACACGCAGCGGCTGGATCGGCTGGTCGCCGACGTGATGCAGCTCAACCGGCGCGACCGCGCCTCGCCCGAGCGCATCGAGTTGCGCGCCTGGCTCGAGGCGTTCCTCGGGGACTTTGTGGCCAACGAGTCGGTGGCGCCGGGGCGCTGCGCGCTGGAGGCGGCGCACGCGGTGTGGGTGGAGTTCGACCGCGAGCAGCTGCGCCAGGTGCTGTGGAACCTGCTGCGCAATGCGGTGCGCCACGCCCCGCTCGACCCCGGGAGCGTGCGCATCGTGCTGGGCGCGTTCGCCGATCAAGTAGAATTGAACGTCATCGACCACGGCCCGGGCGTGCCGCGCGCCAACCAGGGGCAGCTCTTCGAGCCCTTCTTCACCACCGAGAGCAAGGGCACGGGCCTGGGCCTGTACCTGGCGCGCGAGCTGTGCGCGGCCAACCGCGCCGGGCTGGAGTACGTCGACGACATGCCGGGAGCGCACTTCAGGATCCTGTGCCGGGAAGCGGGCGCGCCGTGAAGCGCACCGAGCGGCGCAGCGGCCGGCCCGAGCTGCGCGTCCTGGTGGTGGACGACGAGCCCGACATCCGCGAGCTCCTCGAGCTGACGCTCGTGAAGATGGGGCTCGGCGTGGACTCGGCCGGCTCGATCGCGCAGGCGAGGGAGCGGCTGAAGGCGGCGCGCTACCACCTGTGCCTCACCGACATGCGGCTGCCCGACGGCGAGGGCGTGGAGCTGGTGCGCCACATCGCGGCGCTCCCCGGAGACCTGCCGGTGGCGGTGATCACCGCCTACGGCAGCGCCGAGAACGCGGTGGCCGCGCTCAAGGCGGGGGCCTTCGACTACATCTCCAAGCCGGTCGCGCTCGAGCAGCTGCGCGCGCTGGTCAACTCGGCGCTCTCGCTGCCCGAGAGCGGCCCGCCGCAGGCGGGCCCCCACGCCCTGCTCGGGGAGAGCGCGCCCCTCGCGCAGGCGCGCGCCACCATCGCGAAGCTCGCGCGCACCCAGGCGCCGGTGCACGTCGCCGGGGAGTCGGGCAGCGGCAAGGAGCTGGCGGCGCGCCTGATCCACCTCGGCGGGGCGCGCCGCGAGCGGCCGTTCGTCGCGGTCAACTGCGGCGCCATCCCCGAGACGCTGATGGAGAGCGAGTTCTTCGGCTACCGCAAGGGCGCCTTCACCGGGGCGCAGGAGGAGCGCGACGGCTTCTTCCAGGCGGCCAGCGGGGGGACGCTGTTCCTCGACGAGGTGGCCGAGCTGCCGCTCGCCATGCAGGTGAAGCTGCTGCGCGCGATCCAGGAGAAGCGCGTGCGCCGGGTCGGCGCCACCGCCGAGGAGCCGGTCGACGTGCGCCTGATCAGCGCCACCCATCAGGACCTCTCGGCGCTGGTCGAGACGCGCCGCTTCCGCCAGGACCTCTACTACCGGCTGAACGTGATCCAGCTGCGCATGCCCGCCTTGCGCGAGTGCCGCGAGGACATCCCCCGGATCGCGACGGCGGCTCTCGAGCGCATCGCGCGCGAGGCCGCGCGCCCCGTGCCGCGCCTCTCGGCCGCCGCGCTGCAGGAGCTGCAGCGCTACGACTTCCCGGGCAACGTGCGCGAGCTCGAGAACATCCTGGAGCGCGCGCTCGCGCTCTCGAGCGCCGAAGAGATCGCGCCGGAGGACCTGCGGCTGCATCCCGACACCGCGGACGCCTCGGTCGCGGAAGGCGCCCCGCCGCCGGGGGCGCTCGGCGTGCCGCTGCCGGAGTACCTCGACGGGGTGGAGCGCAAGGCGATCCTGGAGGCGCTGGCTGCGACGGGGTTCAACCGCACCGCCGCGGCGCGCCGGCTCGGGGTGACGTTCCGCGCGCTGCGCTACCGCATGCACCGGCTCGGCATCCGCGAGCCGGAGTCCGAGACCCGGGGCGGCTGAACATGGCGGGCTGGCTCGAGGGCGCGCGCCGCTCGCCGTCGGCCAACAGCGACGCGCGGCCCGCAGGCGTCGCGGTGTCGCTGCTCGTGCTGCACGCGATCAGCCTGCCGCGCGGCGTGTACCGGGGCGACGGCGTCGAGCGCCTGTTCACCAACCGGCTCGACCCCGGGGAGCACGCCACGTTCGCCGGACTCGCCGGCCTGCGCGTCTCGGCGCACTTCCTGATCCGGCGCGACGGCGAGCTGCTGCAATTCGTGCCGCTCGAGCGGCGCGCCTGGCACGCCGGCGCCTCGCGCTGGCGCGGCCGGGAGCGCTGCAACGACTTCTCGGTCGGCGTCGAGCTCGAGGGGATCGACGACGCCCCGTTCGCTCCTGCGCAATACGATTGCCTCGTCTGGGTGACCAGGCGCCTGCAGGCAATGCTTCCAATCCGCGCGTTTGCCGCGCATAGCGACGTGGCCCCGAGAAGAAAGTCCGACCCCGGTACGGGGTTCGACTGGTCGCGATTGCTACGACGTCTGGGGCAAGCCTAGGGGAGGGAGCGCCCGCTGGGTTTCCCCAGCGGGCTTGTGGCGCCGCGCAAAGAGTGCAGCTCGCGAGAGGGCGGGCGCGCAAATCGGGCATGCCCATGCCCCCTAGATATGGTGGTTTGCCGAGTATCAGCCACGACATATTGCGCTGCAGAAGACGTTGGCGCTTGCAAATTCCTCGTTGCGTGGTAAAGTCGCCCACAACAATTAGTTCCTAATCAGTTATTCAGCACTAGATATTGTGGTTTCTCTGGAGCTTGTAACGGGACGGTCTTTTTCCCCCGTTGCGGGCGCGGGGGACCGGGGAGAAGCCGGAATGCAGATCGCGCAGCGGGACACGACAGGCAAGCCGGTCATCGGTGTGGGCGCCCCCGAGTCGAGTCCGGCGCCGCGCCTGCCGTACGCCGACTTCAAGGTCATCCGGCGCAACGGCGCGGTGGTCGGCTTCGAGCCCTCCAAGATCTCGGTCGCGGTCACCAAGGCGTTCCTCGCGGTCAACGGCAGCCAGGGCGCGGCCTCGGCGCGCATCCGCGACCTGGTGGCGGCGCTGACCGGCAGCGTGGTCGGGGCGCTCGTGCGCCGCCAGCCGCAGGGCGGGACCTTCCATATCGAGGACATCCAGGACCAGGTGGAGCTCGCCCTGATGCGCTCGGGGGAGCACGACGTGGCGCGCGCCTACGTGCTGTATCGGGAGGAGCGCGCGCGCGTGCGGGCGCAGGAGAGGGCGGCGCGCGAGGAGCGGGGCAGGCCGCTCGCTCCCGTGCTGCACGTGGTGGAGGGCGGCGAGCGCAGGCCGCTCGACGCCGCGGGGCTGGACGCGGTGCTCCAGGCGGCCTGCGAGGGCCTCGCGGCCGATGCGGCGCCGATCCGCGAGGCGACGCTGCGCGACCTGTACGACGGCGTGCCGATGCAGGAGGTGAGGAAGTCGGCGGTGCTCGCGGCGCGGGCGCTCATCGAGGAGGATCCCGCCTACAGCTACGTGACGGCGCGCCTGCTGCTGCACACCATCCGGCTGGAGGTGATCGGCGAGGAGGTGGCGCAGGGGCAGATGGCGGCGCGCTACCCGGGGGCGTTCCGCGACTTCATCCGGCGCGGCGTCGAGGCCGAGCTGCTCGCTCCCGAGCTCGAGCGCTTCGACCTGGCCCGGCTGGGCGCGGCGCTGCGCGCCGAGCGCGACCTGAACTTCGGCTACCTCGGGCTGCAGACGCTCTACGACCGCTATTTCCTGCACGTGCGCGGCCGCCGCATCGAGCTGCCGCAGGCCTTTTTCATGCGCGTGGCGATGGGCCTGGCGCTGCACGAGCGCGACAGGGAAGCGCGTGCGATCGAGTTCTACGACGTGCTCTCGAGCTTCGACTTCATGAGCTCGACGCCGACGCTGTTCAACTCGGGCACGCTGCGCTCGCAGCTCTCCTCGTGCTACCTCACCACGGTGGCCGACGACCTGACCGGCATCTACGACGCCATCAAGGAGAACGCTCTCCTCGCCAAGTACGCCGGCGGCCTGGGCAACGACTGGACGCCGGTGCGCGCGCTCG
>CAZOWR010000112.1:0-9422 GCA_964583645.1 uncultured Enterobacteriaceae bacterium | reverse complement strand
CGCCGTTCACCGCGATCTTGAACTTGCGCGGCAGGTACGAGAACTCCGGGTTGAAGGTGGACCACTGCCGGATCAGCTCGCACCAGACGAACGAGTCCACGATCTCGTCGCGCGCCACGCCGGCGAAATGGTCGGTGGTGATGTTGCGCACGCAGTTGCCGGAGGTCTGGATGGCGTGCATCTGCACCGTGGCGAGCTCGGCGAGGATCTCGGGAACGTCCTCGAGCCGCGGCCAGTTGAGCTGCAGGTTCTGGCGCGTCGAGAAGTGGCCGTAGCCGCGGTCGTAGCGCCGCGCGATGCCGGCGAGCTTGCGCAGCTGGCGCGCGGAGAGCAGCCCGTAGGGAATGGCGATGCGCAGCATCGGCGCGTGCTTCTGGACGTAGAGGCCGTTCCTCAGGCGCAGCGCGCGGAACTCCTCCTCGGGGATGCGGCCGGCGAGGAAGCGCCGCGTCTGGTCGCGGAACTGCGCCACGCGCTCCTCCACGATGCGCTGGTCGAGGGCGTCGTAGCGGTACATGGCCGGCGATGCTACCGGCCGCTCTTATGCATTCAAAGACTGATATGTTATCTTCTTATTCCACATAGTTATGACCCTCCAGCAGCTTCGTTTTCTGCGCGAAGTGGCGCGCCGCCGCCTGAGCGTTTCGGCCGCCGCCGAGGCCCTGCACACGTCGCAGCCGGGAATCAGCAAACAGATCAGGGCCCTGGAGGAGGAGCTGGGGGTCACGATCTTCTCGCGCCGCGGCAAGCGGCTCACCGCGCTCACCGAGCCCGGGCGCACGGTGCTCGAGATCGCCGAGCGCATGCTCGAAGACGCCGCCAACCTGCGGCGCGCGAGCCAGGACTACGCCGCGAGCGGCCGCGGCGCGCTGACGCTCGCCACCACTCACACGCAGGCGCGCTACGCGCTGCCCCGGGCGGTCGCGGCGTTCAAGCGCCGCTACCCGGGCGTGCACCTCTTCATCCACCAGGGAAATCCGACGCAGATCTGCGAGCAGGTCGAGCGCGGCGAGGCGGACCTGTGCATCGCCACCGAGAGAATCGCCGAGCACCCGGCGCTGGTGGCGCTGCCCTGCTACCAGTGGAACCGCTGCGTGGTGGTGCCGCCCGGGCACCCGCTGCTCAAGGCGCGGCCGCTCACGCTGGAGACGATCGCGCGCCATCCCATCGTGACCTACGACTTCGCTTTCGCCAACCGTTCGCTCGTCAGCCGCGCCTTCGAGCAGCGCGGTCTCGCGCCGGAGATCGTGCTCACCGCGTTCGACGCGGACGTCATCAAGACCTACGTCGAGCTGGGGCTGGGCGTGGGAATCATGGCGAAGATGGCGTTCGACGCGAAGCGCGACCGGCAGCTGCGCGCGATCGACGCCGCGCACCTGTTTCCCTCCTCAACCACGCGCCTCGGTATCAAGCGCGGCGCCTGGCTGCGCGGCTTCGCTTTCGATTTCATCGCCATGTTTGCGCCGCAACTCTCGCGCGAGGTCGTGTCGCGGGCGCTCGCGGCCGAGGCCGGCTCGCACTACGAGCTGTAAACGGGCCTGACGCCCGGTTTTCAGTGCCGGCGTATGAAATCGCGCACGCGCGGGTAGACGAGCTCGCGCCAGCGCCGCCCCGAGAAAATGCCGTAGTGCCCCACGCCCGGGGCGGTGAAGTGCGCGCGCCGCTCGCGCGGGATGCCGAGGCAGAGCAGGTGCGCGGCTTCGGTCTGCCCGTTGCCCGAGATGTCGTCCAGTTCACCCTCCACCGTGAGCAGCGCCGTGTCGCGGATCGCCTGCGGCCGTACCCACTGCTCGCGCACGAACATGCGGCCGCGCGGCAGCGCGAACTCCTGGAACACGGTGCGCACGGTGTCGAGGTAGTACTCGGCCGGCATGTCGAGCACCGCGTTGTACTCGTCGTAGAAATCGCGGTGCCGCTCCGCCGAGTCCTCGTCGCCCTGCACCAGGTGGTCGAAGTAGCCCCAGTGCGCGTCGAGGTGGCGCGAGGGATTCATGGCGACGAACCCCAGGTGCTGCAGGAATCCCGGGTAGACGCGCCGCATGTAGCCCGGGTAGCGCTCGGGCACGCGCTGGATCAGGTGGCGCTCGAACCACGAGAGCGAGCGGCGCAGCGCGAGGTTGTTGACCGCGGTGGGGCTGCGCCGCGCGTCGATCGGGCCCCCCATCATGACCATGGCGCGCGGCGTCGCTTCGCGCCGCGCGGCAAGGAGCGCGACCGCGGCGAGCACCGGCACCGTGGGCTGGCAGACCGAGATCACGTGCAGCCCGGGCTGGAGCAGGCCGATGAACTCCTGCACGTAGTCGACGTAGTCGTGCAGGTGAAACGGTCCCGCCGTGAGCGGCACCATGCGCGCGTCCACCCAGTCGGTGACCCACACCTCGTGCTCGGGCAGCAGCGCGGCGACGGTGTCGCGCAGCAGCGTGGCGTGATGGCCCGAGAGCGGCGCCACCACCAGGACCTTGGGGTCCTCGCGCGGCTCGGGCAGCTCGCGCGCGAAGCGGATCAGCCGGCAGAAGGGCCTGGCGGCCGCCTCCTCGATGCGCACCGGCACGATACGGCCGCCGACGCGCGTCGCCGCGATCCCCCACGACGGCTTTTCGTAGCGCCGCGTCACGCGCAGGAACAGATCGCTCGACGCCGCGACCCGGCGCGCAAGCGGCGTGTAGGCGAGCGGGCTGAAGGGGTGCCCGAACCAGCCGCGCGCCGCCTCGGCGACGTGGCGCCAGGGCTCGAGCAGCGCGTGCTGCGTTTCGTAGAGGTGGTAGAGCAAGCGCGGCGTCCCCCCCGGAAGTGCCGTAAGCGGTTGGTTATAACAGAATTGCCGCACTGCCGCATGAGCCGGCGCGAGCCCGGGGCGGTATTCTTGCGGCCATGAGGCTGCTCCTGAAGCTGCTCGGCGGCGCGCTCGCGCTGCTCGCGCTGGTCGCCGGCGGCGGCTACCTCTACCTGCTGCGCTCGCTGCCGCAGACGCAGGGCGAAGTGCGCCTCGCGGGGCTGGACGCGCCGGTGGAAGTCCTGCGCGACGCCTACGGCATCCCGCACATCTACGCCGCGAGCCTGCGCGACGCGAGCTTCGCGCTCGGCTACGTGCACGCGCAGGACCGGCTCTGGCAGATGGAGATGAACCGGCGCATCGCCGCGGGGCGGCTCGCCGAGGTGGTCGGCGCGGGCGGGCTCGAGACCGACCGGTTCCTGCGCACGCTCGGGGTGCGGCGCACCGCCGAGGCGAACCTGCGCCAGCTCGATGCCGAGACGCGCTCGTACCTCGAGGCCTACGCTGCGGGCGTAAACGCCTTCCTCGCCGGCGATCCCGTGCTGCCGCCCGAATTCCGCATCGTCGGCGTCACCCCGGAGCCCTGGAGCCCGGCCGATTCCGTGGCCTGGGTGAAGATGATGGCCTGGGACCTCGGCGGCAACTGGCGCAACGAGATCCTGCGCATGCAGCTCGCGAAGAGCATGCCGCCAGCGCGCATCCAGGAATTCGTCGCGCCCTATCCCGGCGAGGCGCCGCCGGAGATCCCCGACCTGAAGACGCTCTACTCCAGCATGGAGCGCGAGGCGGTGCAGCTCGCCGAGGACCTCGGGCGCATCGCCGCGCTCGCACCAGGGGCGGGCGCCGCGGGCCTGGGCTCGAACAACTGGGTGGTCTCGGGCGCGAGGAGCGTCACCGGCAAGCCGCTGCTCGCCAACGATCCGCACCTCGGGCTCACCGCGCCGCCGGTCTGGTACTTCGCGCAGCTCTCCGCGCCGGGGGTGAACCTCATCGGCGCCACGCTCCCCGGCGTGCCGGCGATCGTGCTCGGCCGCAACGACCGCATCGCCTGGGGCTTCACCAACACCGGGCCGGACGTGCAGGACCTGTACATCGAGAGGCTGCACGCCTCGGGCGGCTACCTCACGCCCGATGGCCCGCGGCAGTTCGGGGTGATCGAGGAGACGCTCAAGGTGAAGGGCGGGGCGCCGGAGAAGCTGCGCGTGCGCGTCTCGCGCCACGGCCCGGTGATCTCCGACGTGCTGCGGCCCGCGCAGGCGCTCGCGCCGCGCGGCCACGTCGTCGCGTTCGCCTGGACCGCGCTGCTGGAGGACGACAAGACCATGCAGGCGGCGCTCAAGATCGCGCGCGCGCACGACTGGCCGGGATTCCTCGAGGCGGTGCGCGACTTCCACACCCCGCAGCAGAACATGGTGTACGCGGATGCCGAGGGCAACATCGGCTTCGTCGCCGCCGGGCGCGTGCCGGTGAGAAAGCCCGAGAACGACCTGAAGGGCCAGGCGCCGGCGCCGGGCTGGCTGGCGAAGTACGACTGGGACGGCTACGTGCCGTTCGACGCGCTGCCGCGCAGCTACAACCCGCCTGAAGGGCTGCTCTACTCGGCCAATCACCGCATCACCCCGCCCGGCTACCCGCAGTTCATCAGCGCCGAGTGGCAGCCGCCGTACCGCGCCGAGCGCATCCGCGAGCTGCTCGAGGCGATCCCGCAGCACGCCGTCCCCAGCTTCGCGCGCATCCAGGGCGACGTCGTGTCGCTCGCCGTGCGCGAGGCGCTGCCGCTGCTCGCGGCGACCCGCCCGCGCAGCGAGGAGGCGCGGCGCGCGCTCGCCCTGCTCGCCAAGTGGGACGCGAGCATGGCGCCGGGGCGGGCCGAGCCGCTCATCGCCTGGGCGTGGTGGCGCGAGCTCACGCGCGCGTTGTACGCCGATGAGCTGGGCGAGGCGTTCCGCCCCAACTGGCAGGCGCGCGCGCCTTTCGTGCTCAAGGTGCTGTCGGGCGAAGCCGCGCACTGGTGCGACGACGCGCGCACGCCGCACGTGGAGACCTGCGCCGAGGTGCTCGCGCTGTCGCTCGAAGCGGCGCTCGCGGATCTGCGGCGGCGCTACGGCGCCGACATGGCCGCCTGGCGCTGGGGTCCGGCGCACTTCGCGCGCCACGAGCACCGCCCCTTCGGGCGCCAGGCGCTGCTCGCGCGCCTGTTCGACATCCGCGTGCCCACGCCGGGGGACGCCTACACCGTCAACGTGGGGCGCAACAACCTGTTCGACGAGGCGGCGCCCTTCGCCAACCGCCACGCCGCGAGCCTGCGCGCGATCTACGACCTCGCCGACCTCGAGCGCTCGCTGTTCATCCACTCCGGAGGGCAGTCGGGCAACCTGCTCTCGCCCCACTACGACGCCTTCACCGAAGCCTGGGCGCGCGGCGAGTACATCCCCATGGTGACCGCGCGCAAGGCGATCGCGGCGCGGCCTTACGCGCTCCTGCGGCTCACCCCCCTTAAGTAGAGGTTGTTGGCGACCAGCGCGCCGATGACGAGCGCTGCGCCGGAGAGCTCGACCGGCGCGAAGCTGCGGCCCAGCATCGCCTCGATCGCGAACACCGACACCGGGACGAGGTTCAGCATCAGCATCGTGTTGAGCGGTCCGAGATACTTCACCGAGAAATTGAATCCGAGCACGCCGAGCACCACCGTCCCCACCGCGAAATAGGCGATCTGCCAGGCGATCGAGCCGAGCGCCGCGCCCGTGGGCACGGCCGCGATCCCGGCGCCGACCGCGGCCGCGTTGACCAGGGCGAGCCCCACCGCTCCCGGCAGGCAGGTGAGCACGGTGAACCGCAGCGGCGACCACCCCGGGAAGCGCGACGCCGAGAGCGTATAGATCACCCAGGAGAGCGCGCCCAGGAAGACGAGGAAGTCCCCGAGCAGCGCGCCGCCCGAGAGCGCGCCCGCCGGATCGCCCTTCGTGACGACCAGCACCACGCCGCAGAAGGCCGCCGCGGTGCACGCGAGCGTGAACCCGGCGGGCCGCACGCCGCGCGCGACCCACACCGCGAGCGCGATGAGGGGCGTCTGGATGCCCATGATGATGGCGGCGTGCTCCGGGCGCGTGAAGGTGAGCCCGTACCAGACGAAGGCGTTGAACCCTGTGATGCCGACGAGCCCGAACAGGACGGCAGGCGCGAAACGCCCGCCGTAGCGCAGCGCCTGGCGTCCCTCGAGCGCGGCGAGGATGGCGACGAAGAGGAGGCTGCCGATCGCGTAGCGCACCGTCCCCATGGCGAAGGCGTCGACGATCGGCAGCACGCGCTTGGCCACCGGGAAGAGCGGCGCCCAGCACAGGATCGACAGCGCGACCCAGGCGAGGCCCTTGAGCAGGCTCGGTTGCTGCACCCCCCGGATTGTGTCAGCTTGGGCCGTGCCGCTCCGCGGGTGGACGCGTTCCAATACGGCGCCGTGCCAGCACCTACTTGGGCGGCTGGTAGCCGACCCCGCCAGCTTTCTTCATCGCCTCCGTCGCCTCGGCGGTCGTGATCAGCGGCGTCGAGCGGTAGGCGCTCAGCGCGCCGCTTGCGCCGATCGCCATCGAGAGCGCAGCCGCGCTGACGTTGTCGGGCACTTCCGTGATCGCGACCACATCGTATTCGCCGAACGCGAGCCACAGGCCGTGCAGCTTGCCGCCCATGCGCTCGATCACCGGCCGCACCGCGGCGGCGCGGTCCTGCGGGTTCTTGATCATCGTCGCGGTCGCTTGGGCGCTGTACGAGGCCTGAATGAGAAAGAAAGGCATGGTGGTTCTCCTTTGGAATGTGCGGGAAACCCGCGAAGAAATCCTACGATTAGCTGGCCAATCCCGCCAGCCTATTCGATCACCCGGTCGGCGCGCAGCAGCACGCGCCGCGCGCATCGATGGCGAGGTTGCGACCTTCGACGAATCCGTGGGTGGCCAACCGTTCGCGCAGCGCGGAGCGATATAGCTGCGTGGCAGCGCCGCCGCCGACGAACAGGGCGCCGACGCGGTATTTCCGACCCGGCTGCTGCGCCTGGACGAGCTGCGCAACCAGCAGCCTGCCGGCGGCGATCAGGAACTGCCTGCGTCGGACCTGGCTCATGCGCCTGCCTCCTGGGCGCGCGGCAGATCTCGCCGCTGACGAAGCGCTCGACGTAGCGGCCGCGGATCGTCGCCGACCCGGTCGAAAAAGATGTGATTTGCGTCCACCAGCTCGCGAACCAGCGCCGGGTCGGCGCCAGCGCGCCTCACAGCGAGGCGCGCGCCGCTTCCCAGTTGCGGCCGTCGAAGGGCTTCACTTTCATGGAGCGCACGGTGCCGGGCTCGAGGCAGCGCACGTTGACGCTGAAGCCCTCAGGGTGCGAGCGCGGAACGTAGAACGGCTTGCAGCCGCAAATCCTGCAGAAGTGGTGCTTCGCAACGCCCGTGTTGAAGGTGTAGGTCGCAAGCGCCTCGGCGCCCGCGACGAGCCGGAAGCGCTCCCTCGGCACGATGAGGTGCAGGTAGGCGAAGCGCGAGCAGATCGAGCAGTTGCACTCGGTGACCTCGATGTCCTCGGGCGCCTCGACCTCTATCCTCACCGCCCCGCAGTGGCAGCTTCCCCGGTGCAGCATCTTCCCTAGGCCGCCTTTTCCTCGCGCAGCGCGCGCCGCAGGATCTTGCCGACATTGGTCTTGGGCAGCTCGGCGCGGAATTCCACGTACTTCGGCCGCTTGTAGCCGGTGAGCTGCTCGGCGCAGTGCTTGAGCAGCGCCTCCGCGGTGACCGCCGGGTCCTTCTTCACCACGAAGAGCTTGGGCACCTCGCCCGATTTTTCGTCGGGCACGCCGATCGCCGCGCACTCGAGCACGCCCGGGTGCATCGCCACCACCTGCTCGATCTCGTTCGGATAGACGTTGAAGCCCGACACCAGGATCATGTCCTTCTTGCGGTCGACGATGCGGATGAAGCCCTTCTCGTCCATGATGCCGACGTCGCCCGTGTGCAGGAAGCCGTCGGCCCCGAGCACCTTCGCGGTCTCGTCGGGCCGCTGCCAGTAGCCCTTCATCACCTGCGGGCCCTTGATGCAGATCTCCCCCGGTGACCCGAGCGCCACGTCCTGGTCGTTGTCGTCGCGCAGCACGACGTCGGTGGAGGGCAGCGGCAGCCCGATCGAGCCGTTGTAGTCGGTGAGGGAGGCCGGATTCATGGTCGCGCAGGGGCTGGTCTCGGTAAGCCCATAGCCCTCCAGCAGCACCTTGCCGGTCACCTGCTTCCACTTGTCGGCGACCGCCTTCTGCACCGCCATGCCGCCGCCGACGCAGATCTTGACGTGCGAGAAATCGAGCTTGGGGAAGTCCGGGTTGTTGAGGAAGGCGTTGAACAGCGTGTTGACGCCGGTGATCATGTTGTAGCGGTGCTTGCCGAGCTCCGCCACGAACGCCGGGATGTCGCGCGGATTGGTGATGAGGATGTTGCAGCCGCCCATCTTCGCCATCAGCAGGCAGTTCACCGTGAGGGAGAAGATGTGGTAGAGCGGCAGCGCCGTGATGATCAGCGGCACCTCGCCCCCGAGCGCGTGGGCGAGGTTGCCCGCCGCCTGCTCGATGTTGGCGAGGATGTTGCGGTGGAGCAGCATCGCGCCCTTGGACACGCCGGTGGTGCCGCCGGTGTACTGCAGGAAGGCGATGTCCTCGTGCCCGACCTCGAAGGGCTTCATCGGCTTGCCCGCGCCGTCGCCGAGCAGCCCGCTCCAGCTGAGCGCCCCGGGCAGGCTGTACGCCGGCACCATCTTCTTCACCTTGCGCACCACGAAGTTCACGATCAGGCCCTTCAGCCCGAGCATGTCGCCGAGCGAGGTGACGACGACGTGCTTCACCGGCGTCTTCTCGCGCACTTCCTCCAGCGTGCGGGCGAAGTTCTCCAGGATCACGATCACCTCGGCGCCGGAGTCCTTGAGCTGGTGCTCGAGCTCGCGCGGGGTGTAGAGCGGATTGACGTTCACCACCGTGTAGCCGGCGCGCAGCGTGCCGAACAGTGCCACCGGGTACTGCAGCACGTTGGGCATCATGAGGGCAATGCGCGTGCCCTTGGGCAGACCTTTCGCCTGCAGCCACGCGGCGAAATCGTGCGACAGCCGGTCGAGCTCGCCGAAGGTGATGCTCTTGCCCATGCAGTGAAACGCCGGCCGCTCGGCGAACTTGCGGCAGCTCTCCTCGAACAGCGCGCCGACCGACGGATACTGGTTCCAGGTGACTTCCGCCGGCATGCCGGACGGATAGCTCTTCAGCCAGATGCGCTCCATGTCTCCTCCCGCCTAGCGGTGAGCGGGCATTCTAGCCCAGCGCGCGCGGCCCAAGACGCGCGGCGAGCGGCGCGGCGAGGCAGCCCGCGCCGATCGCGCCGTAGGCGGCCGCCCACGCGACGATGCTTGCCGCGCCCCCGCCCAGGTCGAGCGCCGCGCCGAACACCACCGGGCCGAGCAGGACGCCGGCAGCGCTCAACGATGCCGGAACTTCGGCTTGCGCTTGGCGGCGAAGGCCGCCATGCCTTCCTTCTGGTCATCGAGCGCGAAGCTGGCGTGGAACAGGCGCCGCTCGAAGCGCACGCCCTCGGCGAGCGTGGTCTCGTAGGCGCGGTTGATCGCCTCCTTCGCCATCATC
>CAZOWR010000111.1:0-9424 GCA_964583645.1 uncultured Enterobacteriaceae bacterium | reverse complement strand
TCGTGCACCAGATCGCCGACCCGGCGGTGCCGCTCGAGGTGCTGGTCGCCGATCCCGTGGCCTCGCTCCCCGAGCCCTACGCGCCCGATCCGCGCATCCCGCTGCCGCGCGAGCTGTACCCGGACCGGCGCAACTCGCTCGGCCTCGATCTCGCGGACCGCGAGACGCTGGAGAGGCTGAAGCAGCGCACGCTTGCCGACGGGCCGCTCCCCGGGGTGACGCCGGTCCCGCTGCAGGCCGCGATCGCGCGCGCGGCGAATGCCTTCGAGCCGTGGTCGCGCGTGCCGGCGGCGGAGCGCGCGGCGAAGCTCGAGCGCGCCGCGGACATGCTCGAGGCGCGGATGACGGAGCTCGTCTCCCTCATCGTGCGCGAAGGCCGGCGCACCTACGGCGACGCGGTGCAGGAGGTGCGCGAAGCGGCCGACTTCTGCCGCTACTACGCGCTGCAGGCGCGCGCGCTCTTCGGCGCGCCGCGCGTCCTCGACGGTCCCGCCGGCGAGCGCAACGAGCTGCGCCTTCACGGCCGCGGCGTCTTCGCCTGCATCAGCCCCTGGAACTTCCCGCTCGCCATCTTCATGGGTCAGGTCGCCGCCGCGCTCGCGGCGGGCAACAGCGTGCTCGCCAAGCCCGCCGAGCAGACCCCGCGGGTGGGCTTGCGTGCGGTGGAGATCCTGCACGAGGCCGGGATTCCCGCGGACCTGGTCGCTTGTGTGCCGGGCGAGGGCGGAACGATCGGCGCCGCGCTCGTCTCGGATCCGCGCATCGCGGGGGTCGCCTTCACCGGGTCGGTGGAGACCGCGAAGCGCGTCAACGCGCTGCTTGCCGGACGCGACGGGCCGATCGTGCCGCTCATCGCCGAGACGGGCGGCGTCAACGCCATGCTGGTGGACGCTTCCGGCCTTCCCGAGCAGGTGGTGGACGACGTCGTGGTCTCGGCGTTCCAGAGCGCGGGCCAGCGCTGCTCGGCGCAGCGCATCCTGTTTCTCGACGAGGGTTGCGCGCCGCGCGTGAAAGCGCTGCTCGCGGGCGCGCTGGCCGAGCTCAAGGTGGGCGATCCGGCCCAGCCCGACACCGACGTCGGGCCGGTGATCGATGCCGAAGCGCGCCAGGCGCTTGTCGCGCACGTGGAGAAGCTCCGCCGGGAAGCAACGCTCATCGGAGAGGCCAGCGCGCCTACCGAGGGCAACTACGTCGCCCCGATCGCCTTCGAGCTGCCGCTCGAGCGGCTGCCGCGCGCCGAAGTCTTCGGTCCGATCCTGCACGTCTGCACCTATTCGCCGCCGGAGCTCGATCGCGTCCTCGAATGGCTGCGCGACACCGGCTACGGCCTCACGCTCGGCATCCACAGCCGGCTGCAGAGCTTCGCCGACCGCGTGGTGGCCGCGGCGCGCGTGGGCAACATCTACGTCAACCGCAGCATGATCGGCGCGGTGGTCGGCGTGCAGCCCTTCGGCGGCGAGGGGCTCTCGGGCACCGGCCCCAAGGCGGGCGGGCCGAACTACCTCCTCAGGTTCGTCACGGAGCGCGTGCTCACGGTCAACACTGCGGCGGTGGGAGGCGTCACCGAGCTCCTCGCCCGGTCCTAGCGTTTCATGGGGACCCGAGTCCCGCGCGCCTCCGGATCGCGGCGGCGAACTCATCCAGGTCCCCGAGCCCCGCCGCGATCGATTCCACGAGCTTCGCCGCGACGACGTCGCCGTAGCGGTGCACGATCAGGTTGCGCAGCCCCGCCGCGCGGGCGAGCCTCGCCGCAAGCGCGGCCGACACGACGCCGTGCTTCTCCAGCACCGCGATGTCGAGATCGCTCGAAGCGCGCGCCGCGCCGCGTGCCGCCGAGCCGAAGAGCAGCGCCGCCGAGATCCGCCGGTCGGCGAGCAGTGCGTCCCTCACCGCGGTGATCCCGATCTCCAGGTCCATGGGGCGAGTATAGGCGAGGCGCTGCTGCGGAAAGCGCCCTAGCCGCGACGGGGCGCCAGCGCCGCCGCCTGCCTGAGCGCCTCCAGCATGCTGCGCTCGTCCACCTTCCCCGTCCCGGCGATGTCGAACGCCGTGCCGTGATCCACCGACGTGCGCACGATCGGCAGGCCCGCCGTCACGTTGACGCCGTACTCGAGGCCCAGCGCCTTCACCGGTCCGTGCCCCTGGTCGTGGTACATGGCGATCACCAGGTCGTAGTCGCCGCGCACGGCGAGATAAAAAAGGGTGTCGGCGGGCAGCGGACCCTCCACCTTCCAGCCCTTGGCGCGCACCGACGCGATCGCCGGCGCGATCTTCTCCTCCTCCTCGCCGCGGCCGAAGAGGCCGCCCTCGCCCGCGTGCGGATTGATGCCGCAGACGCCGATCCGCGGCTCGCCCAGCCCCGCGCGCAGCACGAGCTCGCGCCCGCGCGCGATGGTGCGCTCCACCAGCGCCGCGTCGATGCGCTCGATCGCGTCGAGCAGCCCCATGTGCGTGGTGACGTGGATCACCTTGAGCCTGGGCGCGATCAGCATCAGCGACACTTCCGGCGTGCCGGTAAGGTCGGCGAGCAGCTCGGTGTGGCCGGGGTAGCGGTGGCCGGCCGCATTCAGCGCCTCCTTGTTGAGCGGCGCGGTGCAGATTGCGTCGATCGAATGCTCCAGCGCAAGCTTCACCGCGCACTCTACGTAGCGGAACGCGGCCTCGCCCGCGAGGTCGGACAACTTGCCGAAGGGCAGGGCCTCGGGCACGAGGCCGAGGTCGATGCAGTCCACCATGCCCGGCTCATAGCGCGCCGCGCCTGGCTTGAGGATCGGGTGGAGCGGGAGTTTCACGCCCGAGATCTCCGCGGCGCGCGCAAGGCGCTTCGCGTCGCCGACGACGAGCGGCCGCGCGATCGCGTAGGGCTCGGGGTGGGCGAGCGCCTTCATCACGACCTCGGGCCCGACCCCGGCGGGGTCGCCCATGGTGATGCCGACGCGGGGCAGGGGCACGGGCTACTTCCGGCGCGACGCGCGTACGGGCCTGGTGCGAAGGTATCGCCGGAGCGCGTCGTGGATCATGTCCTGATATCCGGTCCCGGCCGCGTTCGCCCGACCGCGAAGCTCCTCGAGCGCGGCGTCGTCGACGAATACGGATAGGCGTGTCTTCCCTTGCTGTGGATGACCGCGCCGCGTCTGCCTTTGGAAAAATCGTAGCTGGTTCTCATCTTCCCATTGTCCGTTTCATTGCTTCCACGCAGCGCGCGAGCGTGCGCGGCGAGCCGAAGCCGCCCGCCTTGGTGCAGACGAGCGTGCCGCCCGCCACCCCGAAGGGTACCCCGGGCTCGACTTCGCCGAGCAGGCGCAGGCGCGAAAGGCCGAGCGCGTCGAGCAGCGCGCGCGCGGTCTCGCCCCCGGTGAGCACGTAGTGGGCGCGCGGCGCGGCTTCAGCCACGAGGCGTCCGAGCCGGCGCACCACCGGCCGGTCCTCGGGGCGCGGCTCGCGAGTCCACTGCAGGTGCACCAGCAGGTCCCGTTGTCCGAGCGCGCGGCTCTTCGACAGGACCTGCGCCTGGCGCACCGATACCGGGGAAGCGCTCCCCACGACCGCGACGATCGGACGAGAGGGGACAGAAGGCATGATGGGCGAGCGCCGCCGCGGCAGCGTGCGCGCAATGGCGCGCGCAAGCCCCGCCGAGCCCACGAAGAGCGGGCGGGGCCGAAGCGCGAGCCCGGCGCGCGCGACAGCGTCGAGGTCGGCGTCCGAGTCGGCGTCGCAGACGAGCGCCCGGGCGCCCACGGAGAGCGCCGCCCTGAAGTTGCCGCGTGCCTCGACGTGCGCGGTGGGGAAGCCCGCAGCGGTGAGCAGCGCGCGCAGGTCGCCGGACGGTATACGATCGTGTACACGCAGCCGGGCGCCACGGACCCGCCGCCGTTGAGCCGGAAACGCGGGCGCGAAGAGCACGGGTCGGGCGCGCAGCGCGAGGCGCGCCGCGGCGAGCTCGGCCGCGACGTGCCCGCGCAGCGTCGAGTCGATCTTCTTGAAGAGGATCGGGGCGCGCCGACGAAGCGCCTTGCGCACAATCGCGCGCGCTGCCCGCTCTGGCCTCGAGCGGGTATCGAGATCGATCGAGGCGACGTCAGCTTTCGATCGGGCTCCGGAATCCAGCAGGACTTCGACTTCGCGTGCGCGGCCGAGAAACGCCGCGGCGCAGTCGGCCGCGCCCGTGAGGTCGTCGGCGAGGATGAGGACGCGGCTCAGGTCTTGGCGGACAGCGGATGCCCCGGCATCAGCTCGTACGGGTAGACCCAGCCGGGCAGCGCGCGGACGCGCTCGAGCCACGCGCCGATCGCCGGGTAGTCCTGCCAGCCCAGGCCGAACTCCTCGGGCCAGTAGAGGTAGCCGCACATCGAGAAGTCCGCGATCGTGGGCTGGGCGCCGACCGCGAAGGGCTGCGCCGCCATGTGCTTCTCGAGGATGCCGAGCGCGCCCTTGACGCGCCCGCGCAGGAATTCGGTGACCGGCGTCTCGCCGGTCTTCTGGAACTGGACCATGAAGCGCAGCGTCGCGATGTAGCTCGTCAGCTTGTGGTTGTCCCACAGGATCCAGCGCAGGATCTCGCGCCGCTCGTCCTCGTCGCGGCCGCCGAAGCGCCCCAGGCGCCCGGCGAGGTAGTGCAGGATGACGCCGCTCTGCGCCATGCGCTTGCCAGCGTGCTCGAGCACCGGCACCTCGCCCATCTCGTTCACTTTCTCGCGATACTCCGGCGTGCGCGTCTCGCCGTTGAAGAAATCGACGAAGCGCGGCGCCCAGTCCGCGCCGCAGAGCTTGAGCATGAGCGCCGCCTTGTAGGCGTTGCCCGACTGGGCGAAGCAGTAGAGCGTGTACTCGGCCATCTAGTGGTTGTCGCGCGGCACCATGGGCCCCGAGCGCCCCACGAGGAAATCGAGGTCCGCGCCCTCGTCGGCCTGCAGCACGTGGTCGTGGTAGAGCCGCCAGTAGCCGCGCGAGAGCGCAGGCTTGGGGGGCTTCCATGTCTTGCGGCGCCGCGCGAGCTCGGCCTTGGGCACGAGCAGCTCCAGGCGCCGCTTCGCGACGTCGAGCTCGATGAGGTCCCCGTTCTGCACCAGCGCGAGCGCGCCGCCCGCCGCGGCCTCCGGCACCATGTGCAGCACGACCGTGCCGTAGGCGGTGCCGCTCATCCGCGCATCCGAGATGCGCACCATGTCGGTGACGCCCCTCTTCAGGAGCTTGGGCGGCAGCGGCATGTTGCCCACCTCCGCCATCCCCGGGTAGCCCCTGGGGCCGCAGTTCTTGAGCACCATGACGCACTTCTCGTCGATGTCGAGCTTCGGGTCGTCGATGCGCGTGTGGAAGTCCTCGATCGACTCGAAGACGACGGCGCGGCCGCGGTGCTGCATGAGCTTCGGGGTCGCGGCCGAGGGCTTGATGATCGCCCCGCCCGGGCAGAGGTTGCCGCGCAGCACCGCGATGCCCGTGTGCTTCTTGAACGGCTTGCGGAACGGGAAGATCACGTCGCGGTTGTGGCAGGGCGCGTCCCGGTTGTTCTCCCAGATCGTCTTGCCGTTCGCCGTCACTGCGTCCTTGTGCAGCAGGCCGTTCTCGCCCAGCTCGCGCAGCACCGCGGGCAGGCCCCCCGCGTAGCAGAAGTCCTCCATCAGGTATTTCCCCGAGGGCATGAGGTTGGCGAGCGTATGCACGCCGCGCCCGAGGCGATCGAAGTCCGCGAGCTCGAGGTCGACGCCGATGCGCCGCGCGATCGCGATGAGGTGGATGACCGCGTTGGTCGAGCCGCCGATCGCGGCGTTGGCCCGGATCGCGTTCTCGAAGGCCTGCCTGGTGAGGATCTTCGAGAGCGGCACTCTTTCGCGCACGAGCTCCACGATGCGCCGGCCCGCCATGCGCGCGATGACGTTGCGGCGCGCATCCACCGCGGGGTAGGCGGCGTTGCCCGGCAGCCCCACGCCGAGCGCCTCGACCATCGAGGCCATGGTGGAGGCCGTACCCATGGTCATGCAATGCCCGTGCGAGCGGTGCATGCACGACTCGGCCTCGTGGAACTCCTCGAGCGAGATCCTGCCCGCGCGCAGGTCCTCGGACATCGACCAGGTGTTGGTGCCCGAGCCGATGTCGGTGCCGCGGTACTTGCCCGAGAGCATCGGGCCGCCGGAGACGCCGATCGTCGGGATGTCGACGCTCGCCGCGCCCATGAGCAGCGAGGGCGTGGTCTTGTCGCAGCCCATGAGCAGCACCACGCCGTCGACCGGGTTGCCGCGGATCGACTCCTCCACGTCCATGCTGGCGAGGTTGCGATAGAGCATCGCCGTGGGCCGCAGCATGGTCTCGCCGAGCGACATCACCGGGAATTCGAGCGGGAACCCGCCGGCTTCCAGCACCCCGGCCTTGACGTGCTCGGCAATCGTCCGGAAGTGCGAATTGCAGGGCGTGAGCTCCGAGTACGTGTTGCAGATGCCGATCACCGGACGGCCGTCGAACTGGTCGTGCGGGATGCCGCGATTCTTCACCCAGCTGCGATAGATGAAGCCGTAGATGTCCT
The DNA here is from genome assembly GCA_964583645.1 of uncultured Enterobacteriaceae bacterium. Classification (GTDB taxonomy): domain Bacteria; phylum Pseudomonadota; class Gammaproteobacteria; order Burkholderiales; family SG8-39; genus RBG-16-66-20. The sequence goes on along the minus strand of CAZOWR010000111.1, from coordinate 2,907 downwards.
GCCGGCCGAACCAGCGGACGGAGCGGAGCTGCGGAGTCTTCTTTGCCATGTCAGTAGGTGGCCCTTCCGCCGGAGATGTCGAACACCCCGCCCGTGGAGAAGGAGCAGTCCTCGGAGGCGAGCCAGCAGGCGAGCGCGGCGATCTCCTGCACTCGTACGAAGCGGCCCATGGGGATCTTGGAGAGCATGAACCGGGCGAACTCGGGGCTGACCTGCTCGAGGATCGCCGTCTGCGCCGCGGCCGGCGTCACGCAGTTGACCAGCACGCCGCTCGTCGCGAGCTCCTTGCCGAGCGCCTTGGTGAAGGCGATCAGGCCCCCCTTCGCGGCGGCGTAGGCGGCGGCGTTGGGGTTGCCCTCCTTGCCGGCGATCGAGGCGATGTTGACGATGCGCCCGTAGCCCGCGCCGACCATGTGGGGCACCACCGCGCGGCAGCACAGGAACGGTCCGGTCAGGTCGATGTCGATGACCCGCCGCCACTCCTCGATCGGATACTCGGGGACCGGCAGCGTGGGGCCGGCGATGCCGGCGTTGTTGACGAAGACGTCGATGCGCCCGAGCGCCTCGAGCGCGGCGCGCGTGCCGCGCTCGATGGCAGCCGTGTCGGTCACGTCGAGGGCCTCGCCGCTCGCGCCTGTGCCGAGCGCCGCGGCGCTCTCCGCGAGCAAGGTCGCGTCGCGGTCCCAGATTCGCACGCGCGCCCCGGAGTCGAGCAGGCGCTGCGCGATCGCGCGGCCGATGCCTTGCGCGCCGCCGGTCACGATCGCCGCGCGCCCCGTGAAGTCGAGCCGGTTCATCCTCCTCCCCCGGATGCGCGCAGTATAATCGCTGCCCGCCACCGAGAAGGAAAAAGCGCAGTGCCGGGGAGACTCGCGGGCAAGACGGCGTTCATCACCGCCGCGGCGCAGGGCATCGGCCGCGGCGCGGCGCTCGCGTTTGCGCGCGAAGGCGCAAGCGTGTGGGCGAGCGACGCGAACGCGGCCAAGCTCGCCGAGCTGGAGGGCAGCGACGGCGTCCGCACGCGCGCGCTCGACGTCACCGACGAGGCCGCCATCGCGCGCGCCGCGGCCGAGACGGGCCCAGTCGACGTGCTGTTCAACTGCGCGGGCTACGTGCACCACGGCACGATCCTCGACTGCACGCCGCGCGACTGGGATTTCAGCTTCAACCTCAACGTGCGCTCCATGTACCTCGTGACGCGCGCCTTCCTGCCCGGGATGCTCGCCAGGGGCGGAGGCTCGATCATCAACATGTCCTCGGTCGTCTCGAGCGTGAAAGGGGTGCCCAACCGCTTCGTCTACGGCGCCACCAAGGCCGCGGTGGTCGGACTGACCAAGGCGATCGCCGCGGACTTCGTGAAGCAGGGGATCCGCTGCAACTGCATCGGCCCGGGGACGGTGGACACGCCGTCGCTCAGGCAGCGCATCGCCGCGTTCCCCGACCCGGCGCAGGCGCAGAAGGACTTCGTCGCCCGCCAGCCGATGGGGCGCCTGGGGAGGGTGGAGGACATCACGGGGATCCTCGTGTTCCTGGCCTCCGACGAGTCGCTCTTCGCCACGGGGAACATGTATTCGATCGACGGGGGCATGACGCTATGAAGCTGTGTCGCTACGGCAGGAACGGCTACGAGAAGCCGGGGATGATCGACGGCGAGGGTCGGCTGCGCGACCTCTCCAAGGTGGTGGAGACCATCGGTCCCAAGGAGCTCGCGCCGAGGGGCCTCAAGATGCTCGCCAAGGTCAAGCCCGAGTCGCTGCCGGTGGTGGCGAACAACCCGCGCCTCGGCGTGCCCTACGTCGGCATCGGCAAGTTCGTCGCCATCGGGCTCAACTACTCCGACCATGCGAAGGAGGCGGGGCAGCCGATTCCGCCCGAGCCGATCGTGTTCATGAAGGCGACCACCTCGATCAGCGGGCCGAACGACGACGTCGTCCAGCCGAAGGGCTCGACCAAGCTCGACTGGGAGGTCGAGCTCGGCGTGGTGATCGGCGCGAAGGCCCAGTACGTGACGGAGGAGCGCGCACTGGAGCACGTCGCGGGCTACTGCGTGGTGAACGATGTCTCCGAGCGCGCCTTCCAGATGGCCACCAGCCAGTGGGACAAGGGCAAGGGGTTCGACACCGCGGGCCCGATCGGGCCGTGGCTCGTGACCGGCGACGAGGTCCGCGACCCGCAGGGGCTCGAGCTGTGGCTCGACGTCAACGGCAAGCGCATGCAGACCGGCAACACGCGCACCATGATCTTCAGCTGCGCCCGGATCGTCTCGCACGTCAGCCAGTACATGACGCTGCTCCCCGGGGACATCATCACCACCGGCACGCCTCCGGGCGTGGGGCTGGGCATGAAGCCCGTGCCGGTGTTCCTCAGGCCGGGCGACGTCATGACGCTCGGCATCCGGGGGCTGGGCGAGCAGCGCCAGAAGGTGGTCGCCTGGCCGGGCTGAGGCACGCGGTCTTTGCGCTCGCTGCGAGCGCAGCGCTCGCGCAGGCGGCATCGGTCGACGACATCCCGCCCGGCATTGCCGCCGGTCGCTTCGAGAGCGCCATCGTCGAGCTCGACCAGCGCCTTGTCTCGGCGGCGGGGATGGAGCGCGCGGCGCTCCTCTACTGGCGCGGGCAGGCGCACGCGGCGCTCGGCGCGCGCCCGAGGGCGCTTGAGGATCTCGAGGCGGCGCTCGGCGAGGCCGAGCGCACGGGCGCCGCGCGGGGCGAGCTCGCCGCGCTCGCGGGCGCGCTCGGCGCGCAGCTCATGCAGGCCGGGGCGCTCGACAAGGCGCGGCCCCAGTTGGAGCGCGCGCTCCGGCTCGCGCAGGGCTCGACGGGGCGCGAGGCGCAGGCGCACGCCGATCTCGGCGACCTGCTGCGCCGGGAAGGGCGTGCGGGAGAGGCGGCGCAGTCCTACCTTGGG
>CAZOWR010000110.1:0-9433 GCA_964583645.1 uncultured Enterobacteriaceae bacterium | reverse complement strand
GCCGAAGTGCTCGCCCATCTCCTTCACGAACGTGAGCACGCCGGGGCCGACCATGACGTGGTAGAGCACCTCGGTGTCCGCGGGCACGCGCGCGAAGTACTTGGTGAAGGAGCGCTCCGCGGGCGGGATGGCGAGCTTCTCGAGCACTCTTCCGCCGTGCTTCTCGGCCGCCTGGCTGAAGTAGTCGCGGTGGTCGTAGCCGAAGGCATAGTCGGGGAAGATCATGGTGACCTTCTTTCCGAGCTTGCCGAGGATCCAGGAGCCCACTGCCGTCACCTGCGCGCGCACATCCGTGATGCCGGGCTGGAAGCAGTAGCGGTTCATCTTGCCGGAAGCGACGTGGTAGCCCTCGCTCACCACGAAGTACGGGATCTTCAGCTCGCCCGCGCGCGGCGCGGAGGCGATCACGACGTGCGAGAAGAGCGTGCCGTAGACGAAGTCCACCTTGTGCTGGCGCGCCAGCTTCTCCACCACCTCGGGCCCGCGCTTGGGGTCGGTGCCGTCGTCCTCGGCGACGATCTCGATCGGCCGGCCGCCGATGCCGCCCTTGGCGTTGATCTGCTTTACCGCGGCCGCGGTGGTGCGCTCGAACCAGCGGCCGTAGGTCGCACCGATGCCGGTGCGGTGCACCTGGAAGCCGATGCGGATCGGCTTCGCCTGCCCGAACCCCCTGGTCGGCCCTCCAAGGAGGGACGCCCCGGCGATCGCCCCGAGCGATTGCAGCGTGCGGCGGCGGGTGAAGCCCCTGCGTGCGAGAAGCGGGAAATCCTTCAGGTCTTCCTGCATGTCTGCCTCCTCAGGTGGAACCGTTTCTGCGACGGCGCGCCCAAGTATAGGCCGGCATCGCCTCACCCCGCCACCGGGGTCGAGAGCAGCCACAGCCCGAACACCGTGTAGCCCACCATGAGCAGCGTCAGCGGGGCCTGGCTGAGGAGCGCCGCGCGGGCGCTCGCGTGCTCGCGCAGGGCGATGGCGTGCGCGATCCACACCGCGGCGACGTGCGCCGCGACGATGGCGGCCACCTGGACGTTCCAGATCCGGTGCACCGTCTCATGGTCGGCAAGGAACGAGGCCGTCACGTGCCAGTCCCGAAAGCCGGTGAGGTTCCACCCCCGCCCGAAGGGATCGGCGAGTGCGCGCAGCGCGTGCTGCGCGTCCAGCGTGAACGAGGTCAGGTAGTGCGCGAAATGGTAGCCGAAGGCGATCGGCACGATCGCCACCACGTAGCGGCCGAACCCTCCCCGGCCGCGCACCGCGGCCGCGTACACCGCGAGCATCGCCAGCCAGGTTCCCGCGAGGCCCAGCGTGTTGCGGCCGAGCAGGTCGGTGCGTCCGGGGTGCTCGAGCGGGTTCTCGCCGATCAGGTCGAGCCACCAGAAGGTGCGCGAGAGCCCGTCGAAGGACACCGAGGCGAGCGCGAGCAGGACGAACGCCGCGAGGCCGCGGCCGAGTGCGCCCGCCTCGAGCAGCCCGGCGCAGGGCACGCCGAGCGCAAGGCGCCCCGCCTCCAGCCGCAGCGGCGAGAGCCACCCCACCATGCGGAAGAACACCGAGAACGCCTCGCCTCGCGCGAGCCAGGCCTCGGCGCCGAAGAGCACCATCGCCGCGAGCGTGAAGAGCGCGTAGGCCGCGCACACGGCCGCGAGCAGTCCCGGATCGAACGGCGCCGGGTGCACCAGCTCGAACCAGGCGAAGCCGAAGTACGTCGCCACCGCGGGCCAGGCGCCGAGCCAGCCCGGGTAGGCAAGCAGCGGCGCGCCGCGCCAGAGAAGCCGATGCAGCGCGCGCCAGGGATTGAGGACGCGCCACAGATTCCCGAACACTGCGACCAAGAACGTGAACCCGACCCACCACAGGCTCCACACGAAGGGCGGCAGCGGGTTCTCCAGCGGGTCGCGCGTCCCGGTGAAGCCGGCGACGACCAACAGCACGAGCAGCGCGAGGCTTACGGCGCTCGGCCACGCTCCCCGGGTATCGGGGAACGGCACGAGCGGGCGCCGCCAGCGCGTGAGCCGCTCGAATGCGCGCCAGGGTACCGCCCCCATCACGGCGAAGGAGAGCGCCACCACGAGCGCCCCGCCCAGGATATAGAGCCCGGTCGGCAGCAGCATGACGAAGCCGCGCTCGCTCGTGTGCGCGGCCGCCGGGGCCGCGACGAGCGCGAGCGCCGCGAGGAGCAACGTACGCATCGCGCCGCATTATCCCAGCGGCGATACGCTGTGCTAGATTGAACGCGATGTCCGCCTACGCCCGGCCGACCCGGCTCGAGGACGCGCTCAAGCTGCGAGCGCAAGGCGGGTTCAGCGTCCTCGCCGGCGGCACCGACCATTTTCCCGCGCGCGTCGGCGCGCGCCGCGAGGAGCGCCTGCTCGATCTCACCGCGCTTGCCGAGCTGCGCGGCATCCGCGAAGCGCGCGATCACTGGCGGCTCGGCGCCACCACCACCTGGACGGAGGTGATCGGGGCAAGGCTGCCGCCGCTCTTCGATTGCCTGAAGCTCGCCGCGCGCGAAGTGGGCGGGGTGCAGATCCAGAACGCCGGCACGATCGCCGGCAACCTGTGCCACGCCTCCCCGGCGGCGGACGGCGTGCCGGCGCTGCTTGCGCTCGATGCGCGGGTCGAGCTCGCCGCGGCAGCCGGTCGCAGGACCTTGCCGCTCGAGGACTTCATCCCGGGACCGCGCCGGACCGCGCTGCGCGAGGACGAGATCGTCGCCGCGGTGCTCGTGCCCAAGCCGAGGCACCCCGCGCGCAGCCATTTCCTCAAGCTCGGCGCGCGCCGGTACCTCGTCATCTCCATCGCCATGGCCGCGGCGGTGATCGAGCGTGACCAGGACCGCGTGGCCGCAGCGAGGGTCGCGGTGGGCGCCTGCTCGCCGGTGGCGCGGCGGCTGCCCGGGCTGGAGGCGGCGCTGGTCGGCCAGGTCCCGGACCCGAAGCTGGTGCGCCCGGAGCATCTCGCTCCGCTCGCCCCCATCGACGATGTTCGTGGCAGCGCGGAGTATCGCGGCGAAGCTGCGCTGATGCTGCTGCGCCGGCTGCTGGAGGCGCTCGCATGAACCGCCCGCGCGCGGAGTTCATCGGCGAAGCAGTCGCCTTCCGCGTCAACGGGCGCAAGGTTCGTGCGGCCTCGCCACGCGATGCGCGCCTGGCCGACGTGCTGCGCGACGAGCTGGGCCTCACCGGCACCAAGATCGGCTGCAACGCGGGCGACTGCGGCGCCTGCACCGTGATCCTCGACGGCAAGCAGGTCTGCGCCTGCCTGACCGCGCTCGGGCAGGTCGAGGGGTGCTCGGTGCTCACGGTCGAGGGCCTCGCGCGCGAGGGCAGGCTCTCGGACCTGCAGGTCGCGTTTCAGAACCGGGGCGCGGCGCAGTGCGGCATCTGCACGCCGGGGATGCTGATGGCGGCGGCCGATCTGCTCGCCCGAAATCCGGATCCGGACGAGAGCGAGGTGAGGGATGCGCTCGGCGGGGTGCTCTGCCGCTGCACCGGCTACCAGAAGATCGTGCAGGCGGTCCTGGATGCGAAACGCGGGATCGCGCTGCGCAAGGCGCCGCCGGCCGGGGCCGCGGTCGGGGCTCGCGCGGGCAAGGTGGACGGCATTCCTCGAGTCACCGGAGCGGCAAAGTACGGCGCCGACGCGATTCCCGCGGACGCGCTCTGGCTGCGCGCGATCCGCTCGCCGCACCATCGCGCGCGCTTCCGCATCGGCGCCCTCGAGGGCTTCATGCGGGCGAGCCCGGGCATCGAGCGCGTGCTCACGGCCGCGGACGTGCCCTCGAACGGCTTCGGCATCTATCCGACCATCAAGGACCAGCCGGTGCTCGCCCGGGGCGAGGCGCGCTTTCGCGGCGAAGCGGTCGCCGCGGTGATCGGCACGCGCGAGGCGATCGAGCGCCTCGTCCCGGAAGGCTTCCCGGTGACCTGGGAGCCGCTTGCGGCTGTCATGGGGCTGGATGCGGCGATGGCGAGCGGCGCGCCGCTCGTGCAGGCGGACAAACCGGGCAACCTGCTGCTCGACGGCGGCGTGCGCCGCGGCGATCCCTCCTCCGTGTGGAAGCAGTGCGCGGCGGTAGTCGAGGAGACCTTCGAGACGGGCTTCGTGGAGCATGCCTACATCGAGCCCGAAGCGGGCTGGGCGCAGCGCGTGGGCGAGCGCATCGAAGTGCACGTCTCCACCCAGACCCCGTACATGGATCGCGATGAGACTGCCCTCGTGCTCGGGCTGAAGCCCGAGCAGGTGCGCATCGCGCCCGCCGCCTGCGGCGGCGGCTTCGGCGGCAAGCTCGACATGGCGGTGCAGCCGCTCGTGGCGCTGGCCGCATGGCTCACGGGGAAGCCCGTCGCCTGCGTCTACACGCGCCCCGAGAGCATGGCCTGCACGACCAAGCGGCATCCCGCGCGCGTGCATGCGAAGTTCGGCTGCGACGCCGCGGGGAGGCTGCTCGCCTGCGAGGTCGACGCGAGATTCGACACCGGCGCCTATGCGAGCTGGGGCCCTACGGTGGCGACGCGGGTGCCGATCCACGCCACCGGCCCGTACCGCGTGCCGCACGTGCGCACGCGCGGGCGCGCCTGGTTTACGCACTGCCACCCCTCGGGCGCGTTCCGCGGCTTCGGCGTGCCTCAAGGGGCGATCGCGCACGAGGCGATGATGGACGCGCTCGCCGACAAGGTCGGCATGGACCGGCTCGAATTTCGCCATCTCAACGCCCTCAGGTCTGGCGATGCGACCGCTACCGGGCAGGTGCTCGAGCACTCGGCGGGGCTGGCGCGGTGCCTGGACGCGCTGCGGCCCGCCTGGAAGCGCGCACGGCGCGAATGCGAGAAGTTCAATCGCGGCAGCACGCGGCTCAAGCGCGGCGCCGGCATCGGCTGCATGTGGTACGGCATCGGCAACACTGCCCTGTCCAATCCGTCGACGATCCGGGTGGGGATCGCGCCGGACTGCGCGCTCACCCTCTACAGCGGCGCCGTGGACATCGGGCAGGGGTGCAGCACCACCCTCACCCAGGTGTGCGCCGATGCGCTCGGCCTGCCGATGCAGGACTTCGGGCTTGTGGTCGGCGATACCGACCTCACCGCGGACGCGGGCAAGACCTCCGCCTCGCGCCAGGCCTTCATCTCGGGCAGGGCCGCGCAGCTGGCGGGCCTGGACCTGCGCCGCAAGCTCTTTGCCGCCGCCGGCGCGCCGGAGGGCGAATGGCGGGATCGCCGCTACCGGCTCTCGCTCGAAGGCGGCAAGGTCGTCTTCCGCAAGGATGGCATCACGCACCGCGTGAAACTGCACGAGGCGATCCTCGGCGAAGGGACCTTCGATCCGCCCACGAAACCCTCGGACGCGAACGGCCAGGGTGTGCCCTACGCGACCTATGCCTTTGCCGCGCAGCTCGCCGTGGCGGAGGTGGACCTCGAGCTCGGCACGACGCGGGTGCTGCGCATCCACGCCGCGCACGACGTGGGGCGCGCCCTCAACCCGATCCAGGTGGAGGGCCAGATCGAGGGCGGCGCGGTGCAGGGTCTCGGTCTCGCGCTGATGGAGGAGTACGTCCCGGGCAGGACGGAGAACCTGCACGACTACCTCATCCCCACCATCGGCGACGCGCCCCGGATCGAATGCGTGCTGGTGGAGGACCCGGAGCCCCTGGGCCCCTACGGGGCGAAGGGCGTAGGCGAGCCCGGCCTCATCCCCACCGCGCCCGCCATCCTCGGCGCGATCGAGCACGCCACGGGCGTGCGCATGAAGCGCGTGCCGGTGCTGCCGCACCGGCTGCGCGAAGCGCTCCGCGGCGCGACATGACCAGTCCGCTGGCGCGCGATCCCGAGGACGCGCTCGCCCCCGACACGAGAGAGGCGAGCGGCGACGTGGTGCGCTGCGACGCCTGCCCGGTGCTGTGCCGCATCCGCAAGGGGCAGTCCGGTGCCTGCGACCGCTACGCGAACGCGGACGGCAGGCTGGTGCGCCTCGATCCGCTCGTGGTGCTCGAGCGCAGGCTCGACTCCGGCGGCAAGGTGGTGAAGTTCCTCGAGCCCGGCAGGCCCTGGGACGGGTCGCTCGCCTCCGGCGCGAGCATCTTCGTCACCGGGATCGGCGCGACCACCACCTACCCCGACTACAAGCCCGCGCCGTTCATCGTCTCCTCCAAGGTCGGGGGCGTGGACCTGGTGACCGTGGTCACCGAGGGGATCTTTTCCTACTGCGGACTCAAGGTGAAGATCGACACCGACCGCTACGTCGGCCCCGAGCAGGCCGCGGTGCGCGTAGACGGCGAGCAGATCGGCCACGTCACCACCGCCGAGTACGGCTCGCAGATGCTTGCGCTCGGGGGCGTGCGCCACCTCACCGGGGGCAGCAAGAAGGAGGGCACGGTCACCTGCGACGCGCTGCTCAGGCTCGCCAACCGCGAGCCGGTGGAGATGACCGTGGACGGCGGCGCGGCGCTCGTCGTGCAGGCGGGCGCGGCCCCGGTGGTGAACGGCGAGCGCGAGGAGCGCATGCGCGTGGGCTGCGGCTCGGCCACCATCGGCATCTTCGCCCGGCAATGGCTCGGGCACGCCGACGAGGTGATCGTGGTGGACGACCACATCACGGGCGTGCTCACCGAGCACCAGGCGGGACGGTTCCTGGACATGCGCGCCGGGGGCATCCGCGTGCGCGGGCGAAAATCGACGCCCGGGCGCTACTTCAGGGTCGCCGAGCCGGGCCTGGGCTGGGGCGGCACCGACATCACCGATCCGCTTTCGATCATCGAGCGCATCGACCCGAAGACCGCCTGGCCCGGGATGCGCCTGCTCATGGTCTCGACGACCGGCGAGGACGCCGAGTGGTTCGTGCTCGATGAGCAGCTGCGCCCGCAGAAGACGCGGATGCCGGCGCCGGTGCGCGCCGTGGTCGAGCGCATCGCGGAGAACTGCGAGCCCGCGCTGTGCTCGGTCCTCTTCATGGGCGGCGCGGGCGGGAGCCTGCGCGCCGGCGTCACCGAGAACCCGGTGCGCCTGACGCGCTCGGTGCGCGAGCTGCTTACGCGCGTCACCTGCGGCGGCGCGCCGGTCTACGTCTGGCCCGGGGGCGGCATCACGATCATGGTCGACGTCCTGCGCATGCCCGAGCGCGCCTTCGGCTACGTGCCCACGCCCGCGCTCGTGCTGCCGATCGAGTTCACGCTGCCGCTGGAGCACTACGGCGCGATCGGCGGCCACCTCGAGCAGGTCGTGCCCCTCGAGCAGGCGCTTGCGCGGGCGCAGGTCAGCGCGCAGCCCTGGCGCGAGGACAATCCCTGGCCGGCCGTGCGATGAGCAGTCCGGCGCGCGCCGCGCTTGCCGACGGGCGGCCCCACTTCCAGCACGGGCCGATCGACCTCGTGCTCGAGGCGCACGGCGCGCCGCACGAGGTGCGCGCCGCGTACGAGCAGGCGTGGCGGCGCTTCCAGGACATCCTCGAGACGCTCGCGGGCGAGCTCGCGTTGCTGCGCGCGCCGCTTGGCACCGCGTATCCGCTCGCGCGCGGGCCGGTGGCTCGCCGCATGGTCGCGGCGGTGTGGCCGCATCGCGAGCGCTTCGTCACCCCGATGGCGGCGGTCGCCGGGGCGGTGGCCGAAGAGGTGCTCGAGGCGATGGTCGCGGGACGCCGGCTCACGCGCGCCTACGTCAACGACGGCGGGGACATCGCGCTGCACCTCACGCCGCGCCAGCGCTTCGAGGCGGGCGTCGTGGGCCATCCGCAGAGACCCGCGCTCGACGCGACCTTCCGGGTGTCCTGGGAAGACCCGGTGCGCGGCATCGCCACTTCCGGCTGGCGCGGGCGCTCGCAGTCGCTCGGCATCGCGGATGCGGTGACGGTGCTTGCCGATACGGCCGCCCGGGCCGACGTGGCGGCGACCCTGGTCGCCAACGCGGTGAACGCGGAGCACCCGGCGATCCGGCGGATCCCGGCGCGGGAGGTGAAGGAGGACAGCGACCTCGGCGATCTCCCGGTCACGGTGGCGGTAGGCGCCCTGCCCCCCGAGGCAGTAGCCTCGGCGCTGGATTCTGGCCTGCGCGCCGCCCGGGACATGCAGGAGCGGGGCCTCCTCGCCGCGGCCTTCCTTTCCCTCCAGGGCGAGACGCGGGCGACGGGTAGCCTTGGGGCTTACGGCAGATTGAGTAAGCCTCGCTAGATCAGCACGTTACAATTATCTCCTCGTCTTCATTCTGAGGATCTGTTGAGCTGGATCGCGGGCATCGACGTCGGCGGCACGTTCACCGACCTGATCGCGCTGGACGCCGACTCCGGCGAGGTGCGCCTCGCCAAGGTCCCGACCACGCCCGAGAACCAGGCCTACGGCGTGATCTCGGCCATGGAGGCGGCAAAGCTCGACTTCGGCTCGCTCGCCCTGATCGTCCACGGCACGACCACCACCACCAATGCCCTCCTCGAGCGCAACCTCGCCAGGACCGGGCTCGTCACGACGAAGGGCTTCCGCGACGTGCTGGAACTGGGCCGGCGCACCCGCCCCACGCCCTACGGTCTGCGCGGCCGCTTCGAGCCCCTCATCCCGCGCGAGCTGCGGCTGGAGGTGGCGGAGCGCATGGACGCCCAGGGCGAGGAGGTCGCGCCGCTCGACGAGGCGGGCGTGCGCGAGGCGGTGCGCAAGCTTGCCGCCGCCGGCTGCGAGTCGCTCGTCATCCACTTCCTGCACAGCTACATCAACCCGGCCCACGAGTGGCGCGCGCTCGAGATCGCGCGCGAGCTCTGGCCCACGCGCTACGTGACGGCCGGGCACACCCTGCTCTCCGAGTACCGCGAGTACGAGCGCGGGGTGACGGCCGCGGTCAACGCCTCGGTGCAGCCGGTGCTCGACCGGTACCTCGCGCGCCTCACGCAGGAGCTCGAGCGGCGCGGCTACCGGAAGACGCTCCTCGTCATGCAGGGGAACGGCGGCACCGTCGCGGCCTCGGCCGCGGCCGACGCCGCGGTGAACACCGTCATGTCGGGGCCGGCGTCCGGCGTCATCGCCGCCGCCTACACGGCGAGCGCCGCCGGCTTTCCGCACGCCATCAGCTACGACATGGGCGGCACCTCTACCGACGTGGGGTTGATCCTCGACGGCGTGCCGCAGGTGTCCTCCGAGCTCGAGCTCGAGTACGCCATGCCGGTGCACGTGCCGATGGTGGACGTGCACACCATCGGCGCGGGGGGCGGCTCCATCGCGTCCATCGGCGAGGACGGGCTGCTGAAAGTCGGGCCGCGGAGCGCCGGGGCCTCGCCCGGGCCGATCTGCTACGGGCGCGGCGGCAGCGAGCCCACCATCACCGACGCCAACCTGGTGCTCGGGCGGCTGAACCCGGAGAGCCTGCTCGGCGTCGAGGGCCGCGCCGACCTCGAGGGCGTGAAGCGCGTCATCGGCGAGAGAATCGGCAAGCCGCTTGGGCTCGACGCGACCGAGGCCGCT
>CAZOWR010000109.1:0-9457 GCA_964583645.1 uncultured Enterobacteriaceae bacterium | reverse complement strand
TCAACTACTTAACCCTCGCCGACCCCTCGAATCCGCGAAGTCCGGCTAGGCGCGCTTGCGCGCGACGCGGCGTTCTGGCGCGCCGCGCTGTGCATCGGCGCGAGCCAGGCGGCCGCCGTGTCGCTCGGCACGCTCTGGGTCGCGACCTGGCTGCGCGACGTCGCCGGCTACACGCAGGCGGAAATCGCGCGTGCGCTGCTTGCCTTCGCGATCGCGATGCTGCTGGGCTACCTGATCTTCGGCCGGACCGCGGATGCCTGGACCCGCCGCGGCCGCGGCACCCTGCCGCTGCTGGCGGGCGGCGTGCTCGCCTCCTCGCTCTGCCTCGGCCTGCTCGCGCTGGGCGTTCGCACGGGCGCGCCTGCGCTCTGGTGCGTCTTCTTCGGCAGCGCCACCGCGGTGGTGCTTTCCTACCCGCTGCTTACCCGGCGCTACCCGCGCGAGATGGCCGGGCGGGTCAACACGGCGCTGAACGTCTTCGTCTTCGTGGGCATGTTCAGCGGGCAGTGGGCGGTCGGGGCCGTGCTTGGCCTTTGGCCGGCGAGCGCCACCGGCTACGCCGTAGAGGCCTACGGCTGGGCGCTCGGGGGACTGTGGCTGCTGCAGCTTGCGGGGCTGGCGTGGCTGTGGAGCGGCAGGAAACTGTTTGCCTGAGAGGAGGAGGAGGAAGCGGAGCCCGAGCCGGCGGGTGACGGCGAGCACCTTGTCGAACCGCGCGTTCGAATTGCGGCCGGTCTCCAGCTCCCAGTAGAAGCGGTAGCTGACTTCGCATTCGGCCGCCGCCTGCCGGAGGCTCCAGCCCAGCCGCCGGCGTGCCGCTCTGATCGTCCGGGCGACGTTGGCCGGGGAGGCGATGAGGCGGCTTTCCGTGGCCGAGGTCAAGCCGCGATCGGTGAAGAAGACGACTTCTTCACGCGGCGCGCTCAAACAGCACTGCCTGGTTGATCTCGGCTGCGCTCAGCCCGTAGTCGGCTGCCAGCTCGTCGACGCTCTCCTGCGCGTCGATGCGCTCGGCGATCGTTGCCGTCGATACCCCGGCGCGCACGACGACGGGGCGGCCGAACGCGATCTTCGGATCGATCGCGATGGGCCGCTCCGCCGACGTTGTCTCTCCGGAGAGAAACGGGTAGAGCCGCACCGGAAACTGCCACTCGTCCCAGTCGATGCGCTTCAGGTGCTCCTCCAGGAGCTGCCGCATCGCGAGCTGCCCGGAAGCCGACAGCTCGATCAGCTCTCCGTACCGGTCGAGGAACATCCGTCCGGCTTCGGTACGCAGCTCCTTGCGCAGCAGCAGGCGGCTGATCCCGAGCTTGCGCTCCGCGTAAGTGAGCGCGTTCCGCACGTCCTTGATCGAGACGGCGTGATCGGTGCGCGGCGAGCGCAGGACGTGCGCCTCGATGAGGTTCCAGAACGTCAACGCGGGCGGCTTGTGCAGCGGGGGATGAATCAGCGGCTGGAACCGGCCGACCCCTTTCGCCTTCGGGTAGGCTCGGCCGGCCACCCACGAGCGCAGAGTCGCCACCGGCAGCTTGACGTAGCGGGCTGCCTCAGCGAGCCCGTACGCCGCCTGGCTGCGCTGATCCTGCCGTTCGGTCGGCCTCGCGTCCATGGGTCGCATTATCCCGCCGAATCGTCTTGGCTGAGTCAGCGGGGTGGGGTGCCGGGGATGAGGGGCGCCTGGATGCCGAGGTCGGAGCCGCGGCGCCAAGGGATGGGGGTAAGAGGCGGCAGGGACGTTGACATGGACAGTAGTGTATACGATCATATACAGCCTGATCGTGGTGCCGGTCGGCTACTTCGGATGCCTCGCCCGGAACGTGCCGATCGCCTTCGCCACCAGCTCCCCGGCCTCGCTCTTCACCTCGCCCTCGCAGAAGATCGTGGTCTGGCCCGCGCGCACCACGCGGCCTTCGGCTCGCAGCGTGCCGGTCGCCGTGCCGATGAACTGGGTGGACAGGTCGATCGTCATGATCGAGCGCGGCGGGTCGTAGAGCGTGCGCGCCGACATCGAGAGCGTGATGTCGAGGAGCGACAGGATCGAGCCGCCGTGCGCGGTGCCCCAGGACGTCGTGAATTCCGGCCTGATCTCCAGCGACAGCCGCGCCACGCCCTTCTCGAGCGCGTCCACCTTCACGCCCAGATGCTCGGCGAAGCGGATCCGCTTCAGGAACTCGCCCACCTCCGGCGTGACGCCGGTGCTCATATCAGCATCGCCCCGCCGTCCACGCTGATCGCCTCGCCCGTGATGTGGCGCGAGGCTTCCGACGCGAGCAGCACCGCGAGCCCCTTCAAGTCCTCCGGCCCGCCGATGCGCCGCGTGGGCGTGGCCTTGCGCACCATCTCGCCCGCGGTGTCCATCGTGGCGCGCGTCATCTTCGAGGGGAAGAACCCCGGGCAGATGGCGTTCACCGTGATGCCGTGCTCGCCCCACTCGGCGGCAAGCTGCTTCGTCATGCCGACGACGCCGTGCTTGGTGGCGTTGTAGGAGACGGTCCTCACCACCGCCGGGTCGCTCGCATACAGGCCCGCGACCGAGGCGACGTTGACGATCCGCCCCCACTTCGCCGGGATCATGGATTTCTTCGCCGCCTGCTGCGACATCAGAAAGGTGCCTACGAGGTTGAGCGCGATGAGCTTGTCCCAGGCTTCCAGCGGGTGATCCTCGGCGGGCGCGCCCCAGACCGCGCCCGCGTTGTTGACGAGGATGTCGACGCGCGCGAGCTTCACCAGCATCGCATCGAACGCCCCCGGGATCGTGTCGCGCCTGCCGAGATCGCAGGCGAAGGCGTGCGCCTGCACGCCGAGCTTCGCGAGGTGCGCTACCGCCTCGTCCAGCTCGACCTGCTTCCTCGCGGTGAGCGCGACTGTCGCGCCCATCTCGCCGAGCGCCTCGGCGATCTGCAGCCCGAGGCCGCGCGAGCCGCCGGTGACGACCGCGGCGCGGCCGCCCAGATCGAACAGCTGCTTGACACCCATTGGCACTCCCCGGATAACGGAGCCCGCATGCTAGTACGCGCGACCCCGCGGCGGCAATGAGCCGGGCCCTCTACGGCCGCGCCGAGCTCGAGCGGCTGCTTGCGCCGCGCACGATCGCGATCGTGGGCGTGTCGCAGGCCGCCGGCGGCTTCGGCAGCCGCACGCTCGCCAACATGGACGCCTACCGGGGCGAGGTGTTCCCGGTGAACCCCAGGTACGAGACGCTCGACGGGCGGCGCTGCTACGCGTCGCTCGGCGCGCTGCCCGCCTCACCCGATTGCGTCGTGATCGCGCTGCCGCGCGAGGCGGTGGCAGCCACTCTCGCCGAGTGCGTGGCGCGCAAGGCGGGCGGCGCCATCGTCTACGCCTCCGGCTACGCCGAGACCGGCAAGCCCGAGCGCGAGGCGGAGCAGGCGCGCCTGGCGGGCATCGCGGCGCAGGGCAACGTGCGCCTGCTCGGGCCCAACTGCATCGGCATCGCCAACAACCTGATCGCGGCGGGGGCGCTGTTCCAGCCCGAGTACCCGAGCGTGCGCCGCCCCGGCGGGCGCATCGGGGTGGTGAGCCAGTCGGGCGCGCTCGGCTACTCGCTCGCTCAAGCCGCGATGCACGGCACGGCGACCACCCACGTGCTCGCCGCGGGAAACTCCGCCGACGTCGACGTGTGCGACCTCGCGAGCTACCTGCTCGAGGTCGAGGAGTGCCGCGTGGTGGTGCTGCTGCTGGAGGGCGTGCGCGAGGCGGCGCGCCTGCTCGCGCTCGGGGAGAAATCGCGCGCCGCCGGCAAGCCGGTCGTCGTCTTCAAGATGGGCACCGGGGAGGAGGGCGCGATCGCAGCGCGCTCGCACACGGGGACGCTCGCGGGAAGCGCCGCCGCCTACCGCGCCGCGTTCCGCCGTGGCGGCTTCGTCGCCGCCGAAGGCCTGGAGCAGGTGATGGAGCTCGCCGCCTTCTTCGCCAAGTCGCCGCCACCCCGCGCGCCGGGAGTCGCCGCCATGGCGACCTCCGGCGGCGCCGCGGTCATGGTGGCGGATGCGGCCGAAGTGCTCGGCGTGCCGATGCCGCAGCCGGGAGAGGAAGCGGCGCGGGTGCTGCGCGAGGCGATCCCGGACTTCGGCTCCACGCGCAACCCCTGCGACGTCACCGGGCAGGTGCTCAACAACCCGGAGTCCTTCCGCGTCTGCGCCGAGGCGATGCTCGCCGATCCCGCCTACGGCGCGCTGATCGTGCCCACGGTGCTCTCGGCGCAGGGCCTGACCGAAGCGCGCGTGCCGGTGATGTCGGAGCTCGCCGCGAAGCACGCCAAGGCGGTGTGCACCGTGTGGCTGAGCGAGTGGCGCGAGGGGCCGGGCGCCGAGCGCTACGAGGCCGATGCGCACGTCGCGCGCTTCGGCTCGATGCGCGGCTGCCTGGGGGCGATTCTCGCCTGGCAGGACTGGCATGCGCGGCGCGGTGCGCCACGCGAGCAGCAGGAACGTCTCTCTTGCGCTGCCGCGGCGACGCTGCCTCGTCTCGAGGGCGAAATACTGGGGGAGCGCGAAGCCAAGGCGGTGCTCGCCGCCTACGGCATCGCGGGTGCGCCCGAGCGGAGCGTCTCGGGCATCGACGAGGCGGTCGCCGCGGCGGACGCGCTCGGCTACCCGGTCGTGCTCAAGGCCGATGCGCCCGCGCTCGCGCACAAGACCGAGGCGGGCGCGGTGCGCCTCGATCTGCGCGACGCGAACGCGGTGCGGCGCGCCTGCGAAGCGATGGCGGTCGCGCAGGGCCGGTTCCTCGTGCAGCGCATGGTGACCGGGGGCGTGGAGCTGATGATCGGCGCGAAGCGCGATCCCCAGTTCGGGCCGCTCGTGCTGGTGGGCATGGGCGGGGTGCTCGCGGAAGTGCTGCGCGACACCGCGGTGGCGCTCGCGCCGGTCGGCAAGGAGGAGGCGCGGCGTCTCGTCTCGGGGCTGCGCGGCGCGAAGCTCCTTTCCGGCTACCGTGGCACGCCCCCGGCCGATCTCGACGCCGTCTGCGAGGCGGTGGCGCGGCTCTCCGAGCTGGCCGCCGATTTCGCGGATACGATCGCGGAGATCGACGTTAACCCGCTGCTCGCGCGCCCCGACGGCGCGGTCGCGCTCGATGCGCTCATCGTGCTTCGCAAGGAGTAGGCCATGCCCATGTACCTGGAGGATTTCGCGGTGGGGCAGGAGACGCGCACGCCCTCGCGCACCGTGACCGAGGCCGACGTCATGGCGTTCGCCGGGCTCTCGGGCGACTACAACCCCGTGCACACCGACGCCGAGTTCGCCGCGGCCACGGCCTTCAGGCAGCGCATCGCGCACGGGGCTCTCGGCCTCGCGATCGTCACCGGCCTGGGGAGCCGCACCGGGATGCTGGAGGGCACCGCGATCGCCTTCCTGGGGATCGAGGACTGGAAGTTCGCGAAGCCGGTCTTCTTCGGCGACACGGTGCACGTGCGCATGAGCGTGACCGCGGTGCGGCCCTCCTCGAAGCCGGGCTCGGGCGTGCTCACGCGCCGCATGGAGCTCGTCAACCAGCGCGGCGAGGTGGTGCAGTCGGGCCGCTTCGTCACTCTGGTGCGCTCGCGCGCATGAGCACGCTGGCTGCGGCGCGGCTCGTGCCGCCGTGCATCGCGCCGCCCGCGCGGCCGCTCGGGGGCCTGAGGTTCGTCGCGAGCTTCGTGCGCAACCCGCTCAGCGTGGTGCCCCGGGCAGCCTACGAGGAGGACTTCGTCTACAGCGGCGGCGCGCGGCCCTTCGCCTGGATCACCGCGCCGGCGCTCATCCGCGCGGTGCTGCTCGATGAGCGCGACAAGTACCGCAAGCGCTCGCAGATCCGGCTGCTCGCGCCGCTGCTCGGCGCCGGCGTCCTGACGAGCGAGGGCGAGCACTGGAAATGGCAGCGCCAGGCCGTGGCGCCGCTCTTCCGCCGCCAGGAGCTCGCGCGCTTCGTGCCGCAGTTCGTGCGCGCGGCCCAGGACGAGGTCGCGCGCTGGCGCGCCTCGCCCCCCGGTACGGTGCAGCCGATCGAGCGCTGCATGACGCGGGTCACCTTCGACGTCATCTCGGCGACCTTGCTGCCTTCGGCCGACGACACCGTGGCGCCGGAGGTCGAGCGCTCCATGGGCGAGTTCCAGGGCGCGGGCGCCTGGGGCGTGCTCTACGCCGTGGCGAACGCGCCGCAGTGGCTGCCGCAGCCGGGGCGCTCGAGGGGCGAGCGCGCAGCGCTCGCGCTGCGCCGCGCGGTGGCGGCGATGCTGCGCGAGCGGCGCGCCGGCGGGCAGGCCGACGACCTGATGCACCGGCTCATGGCGGCGCGCGATCCGGAGACCGGGCAGGCGATGAACGACGAGCAGCTGATCGACAACCTCCTCACCTTCTACCTCGCCGGGCACGAGACGACCGCGAAGGCCCTCACCTGGACGCTCTACCTGCTCGCGCGCTCGCCCGAGTGGTCGGAGCGGCTGCGCGAGGAGGTGGCCGGCGCCACCGGCGGGGCGCCGGTCACCGCGGAAAACGTGGAGCGCCTCGCGCTGGTCGAGCAGGTGCTGAAGGAGAGCATGCGGCTCTATCCCCCGGTGCCGCTCATGAGCCGGCAGGCGGTGGCCGACACGCGGCTCGGCCCCCTCGGGATCCGCGCCGGGACCAGCGTCGTGCTGCCGATCTACGCCGCGCACCGCCACCGGCGGCGCTGGCGCGACCCGGATGCGTTCGACCCCACGCGCTTCACGCCGGAGAACGAGGCGGCGATCGAGCGCTTCCAGTACCTGCCGTTCGGCGCGGGCCCGCGCATCTGCATCGGCATGGCTTTCGCGATGCTCGAGGCAACCGCCATGCTCGCCACCTTCGCGCAGCACTGCCGCTTCGAGACGGTGCCCGGGGGCGAGCCCGAGCCGATCGCGCGGGTGACGCTGGTGCCCAGGGGTGGCATGCCGCTCAAGGTCTGGACCGGCGTGGGGGGCGAACGTATGCTCGGCCAGCCGCACTGACGGGAGAGCGTTGCGCGTGAACAGGCGAGGCGCCGTGCTGGCGCTGGCGTCGATGGGCGGAGCGGCTTTCGCGGGCCTGGCGCGAGCTCGGGCGGCGACCGGCCTGCGCGTCATCGCTTGGCTGTCTCCGGTGGCCCTCGAGGCGGAGCGCCCGGGCTACGACGCGTTCGTCTCCCGGCTGAAGGCGCTCGGCCATGCCGAGGGACGCGAGATCGCGATCGTGGGCCGCTGGGCGGAAGGCCGACTCGAGGCGCTGCCTGCGCTCGCAGCCGAGCTCGTGGCGCTCGGATGCTGAGCGGGACGCACCACTGGCCCGCGCAGGAGCGGGTGATCTATGGCCGGCCGGCGGCGGAGGCGCTCGGCGACGAAGTCGCGCGCGCGGACGCCAAGCGCGTCTTCGTCACGACCACCCGTTCGCTCACGGGCGGGGCGCTCCTCGCCTCGATCGTGGAGTCGCTCGGCGAGCGTTTCGCGGGCAAGCTCGATGCGATCGCCGCGCACAGCCCGCGCGAGGCGGTGATCGCGGGCGCGCAGGCGCTGCGCGAGGCGCGCGCCGACCTGATCGTCGCGGTGGGCGGCGGCTCGGTGATCGACGCCACCAAGGTGATGCTGCTCGCGCTGTGGCGGGACGTGCAGGATGTCGACGCGCTCGCCGCGCTCGCCGGCACGCGCGGCGCGCCCCGCAACGAGGCAAGCGCCTGGGAGGCGGACCCGCGGCCGCTGCGCATGATCGCGATCCCGACCACGCTCTCGGCGGCGGAGTTCTTCCCGAGCGCGGGGGTGACGGATGTGCAGCGGCACGTGAAGCAGATGTACTTCCATCCGCTGTTCGTGCCGAAGGCGGTGATCCTCGACCCCGCGGCGACGCTCGAGACGCCGATAGATCTGCTGCTCTCGACCGGCATGCGCGCGGTGGACCACGCGGTGGAGGGCTGGTGCTCGGTCAAGTCGGCACCGATGGCGGATGCCGCCAACCGCGAGGCGATGCGGCTGCTCGCGCAGTCGCTGCCGGCGATGAAGTCGGTGCCTCGGGACCTCGAGGCCCGAGCGCTTGCGCAACACGGCATGTGGCTCTCCCGGATCGCCACCATGGCCGGCATCCCCTACGGCGCAAGCCACGGCATCGGCTACCTGCTCGGCGGCGGCTACGGCGTGCCGCACGGGATTACCTCGTGCGTCACGCTGCCGGCGGTGATGGAGTGGAATTCGAGCGTGAACGGAGCGCGCCAGAAGGACGTTGCAGAGGCTTTCGGCGGCGCCCTCCGCGGATTCGTCTCCGGCCTGGGGCTGCCGACGCGGCTGCGCGACGTGGGCATCGCGGGCGAGCAGCTGGGCGCGATCGCGGCGACCTGGGACGGCACCGGCCCGGTCGCGACCAACCCGCGCAAGGTGCGCGGCAAGGAGGACCTGCTCGAGATCCTGCAGCTCGCCTACTGAGGGGAATGTCGCGCGCTCCGGGGTGTTCGCCCAACCGCAAGACAAGGAGGACAAGCCCATGGGAACGCTCCGGCTTCTCGGCCTGGCCGCCGCGGCGGCGCTGCTTGCGTCGGCGCCGGCGCCGGCCCAGCAGCAGCCCGCGGTGCGCGAGATCACGCAGATCAAAGGCAACGTCTGGCGCTTTCGCAACAACTTCCACTACTCGGTGTTCGCGGTCACGCCGGCCGGGGTCATCGCGACCGACCCGATCAACGCCGACGCTGCGCGCTGGCTGAAGGCCGAGCTGCAGAAGCGCTTCAACCTGCCGGTGAAGTACCTGGTCTACAGCCACGACCACGCCGACCACATCGCGGGCGGCGAGGTGTTCGCCGACACCGCGATCGTGGTCGCGCACGAGAACGCCAGGGCGGTGATCCTCGGCGAGCGGCGTCCGACCGCGGTGCCGCAGCTCACCTTCAGCGACCGCATGCAGATCGAGCTAGGCGGCACCGTGCTCGAGCTCGCCTGGGTCGGCCGCAACCACTCCAACAACTCGATCGTGATGCGCTTCCCCACGGAGCGAATCCTGTTCGCGGTGGACTTCATCCCCGTCAACTCGGTCGGCTTCCGCGACTTCCCGGACGCGTACCTCGACGACTGGATCGAGTCGCTCAAGCGCGTCGAGGCGATGGACTTCGACGTGCTCGCGCCCGGGCACGGCGCGCTCGGCGGCAAGCAGCACGTCACCGCGTTCCGCGGCTACATGGAGGAGCTGCGCGCCGAGGTGCTGCGGCTCGCGCGCGAGGGCCGCTCGCTCGAGGAGGTGAAGCAGGCGGTAAAGCTGCCCAGGTACGAGGGCTGGGGCGGCTACCGGGACTGGTTCGGCCTCAACGTCGAGGGCATGTACCGGATGATCCAGCTCAACCGGCGCGGGAACTAGGCCTCACCCCTTCAGCTGCAGGCTCTTGTACTCGAGGAACTCCTCCAGCCCGTACACCCCGGCCTCGCGGCCGTGCCCCGACTGCTTGAAGCCGCCGAAGGGCGCGTTCATGTTGAAGGCGCCGCCGTTCACGT
>CAZOWR010000108.1:0-9513 GCA_964583645.1 uncultured Enterobacteriaceae bacterium | reverse complement strand
CGCAAAAATCGGAGCGGGGCAACCGCTGAATGCAGTCTTCGTGCGGCGCAGGCCCACGGGCGAGATCTGGACGCCGGAGCTGCACGCGCGCTACCCCGGGCGCGACTGGATCCTCACCCGGATCCTCTGGCTTTCGGGGTGCGAGCCGGGCAGAAACCGCCTGCGCGAGGTGGACACCATGCGCCGCTATATCTACCTGCACGGCACGCACCCCTACGCCGAGATGGGCAGGCCCGGCTCGATCGGCTGCGTGCGCATGCGGGGAGAAGACATCGCGGAGCTCTTCGGTCTGGTCGCCCCATATGCCCCGGTAATAATTCACGCCTGAGCCGCCGCCGGCGACGATCGGCAGGGCAGGGCGACCGGCGGCCGCCGGGGGCGTGACAAAATCACTTGCGCCTGCGGGGCTTTGGGAGGAATATGCGCCAAGGTGTTGTACGGCAACGCATTGAACAAGGACCCTTCAGCGCAGTCTGATGAGCATGAGCCGCCTCTGAAAGGAGGACCAATGACAAGACTCTCGACTCTGGTTGTAGCGCTTGCCCTCGGAACGAGCGGCTGCTCGCTGCTGAGCGAGCATCGGTCCCTCGGCCAGGAAGCGGTGGTGAACCCGCAGGGCCATGTCGTAGGGCAGAAGGAGACGCTGCGCTCGCGCAGCACCGGCGAGGAAGTGACGCGCATCGCGCTCTACGCGCCCTGGTACAGCGACGGCAGGATCGCCGGCTACGAGCAGCGCACGCGCAGCGGCTCGATCATCCGCGACCTCAAGGGCAACGTGATCGGCGCGCGGTACGACGACCTGCGCAGCCGCGGCACCAACGCGAACAGCCGGGGCTTCACCGTGGTGTTCGCCGGGCCCGCGTCGCGCAAGGGCGTGGAGGCCGCGGACCTGATCGAGACCGCGCAGGCAGCGCCTGCGGCGCTGGATTACGTCAAGCTCGCGAGCCTGAGCTTCGCGCGTCCATAGCGGCCAGGCTCTCCCGGTAGGGCGCCCGCGCGACGCCCGCTTCGCACACGATCCCGGTCACCAGCTCGGCGGGCGTTACGTCGAACGCCGGGTTGCGCACCGCGACGCCCGGGGGCGCCCAGCGCATCCCGCGATAGCCGGTCACCTCCTCCCCGCCGCGCTCCTCGATCGGGATCGCGGCGCCGTCCGCCACGCCGGCATCGAAGCTCGAGAGCGGCGCCGCGACGTAGAAGGGCAGGCGGTGGCGCTGGGCCAGCACGGCGAGCGCGTAGGTTCCGATCTTGTTGGCGACGTCGCCGTTCGCGGCAACGCGGTCGGCGCCCACGATCACCACGTCCACCTCGCCGCGCTGCATCAGGTGCCCCGCCACGCTGTCCGCGATCAGCGTCACCGGAATGCCTTCCTGCAGGCATTCCCAGGCCGTCAGGCGCGCCCCCTGCAGATACGGCCGCGTCTCGTTCGCGATCACGGACACGCGCTTGCCCGCCTCGATCGCCGAGCGCACGATGCCGAGCGCCGTGCCGTGGCCGGCGGTGGCGAGCGCCCCGGTGTTGCAATGGGTCATGACGCGGGCGCCGTCGGGGAGCAGCGCGGCGCCGTGGCGCCCCAGCGCGCGGTTGGCGGCGACGTCCTCGCGCAGGATCGCCTGCGCCTCGGCCTCGAGATCGGACGCAGCGCGCATGCGCTCGAGCGCCCAGAAGAGATTCACCGCCGTGGGCCGGCTTTTCGCCAGCACCTCGAACGCCCTCGGATCGCCGCGGTCGAGCACGATGCCGAACGCCGCGGCGCAGCCGATGGCCGGTGCGCCGCGCACCGCCATGTCGCGGATCGCCTGAGCGACCTGCGCCGCGCTTTCGCACCTCAGGTAGCGGGCCTCCCGGGGGAGCAGGCGCTGGTCGAGCAGCTCCAGGGCGTCGCCCCGCCAGCGCAGCGCCTCGACTGCCATCAGACGACGCGCTCGTTGCCGCCGTCCACCGGCACCTGCGCCGCGGTGGTCTTGGCGAACAGCGGCCCGCACATCTCGGCCGCGAGCTCGGCCACGTCGCGCGAGCCGATCTCGGTGCGCAGCAGGTTGTTCCTGCGGTACTCGTCCACGCTCAAGCCGTAGGCCTTCGCGCGCTCGGCGAGCAGCGCCGGCGTCCACAGCCCCGTGTCGAAGACCTGGTTGGGGTGGAGCGAGTTGATGCGAATGCCGTCCTTCGCCCATTCCAGCGCGGCGACCCGCGCGAGCTGGTTCAATGCCGCCTTGGCGGCGGAATAGGCGGCAGCGCCCGGCCCGGGCGCGGGCACGTTCTTCGAGCCGATCACGACGATGCGCCCCCCCTGCGGCGCGAGCTTGAGCAGCGCGTGGCAGGCCTGCAGCACGGCGAGGTTGGCATCGAGGTTCACGCTCATCGAGGCACGCCAGGCTTCGCGCGAAACCTCCTGCAGCGGCGCGGAGGGTGGAAAGATGCCCGCGTTCAGGACCAGCATGTCCACGCCGCCGAAGCGCCCTACGGCCCGATCGAGCGCCGCCTGCAGCGCGGCGCCGTCGGTAAGGTCGCAGGTGAGTCCGAGGCAATCCGGCCTTTGCCAGGCGGTCTCCACCGCCGCGTCCCGATCCAGCGCGACGACCGCCGCGCCCCGCCGCAGGAACGCCTCGGCGCACGCCTTGCCGATGCCGGAGGCCGCGCCCGTAATCACCGCGACCTCGCCCGCGAAGGGCGGCGGCGCGCCGGCCTTTTTCAGTTTCGCCTGCTCCAGGTCCCAGTACTCGATGTCGAACGTGTGGCGCTCCTCCAGCGCCCGCCAGCCGCCGAGCGCCTCGGCGCGCAGGATCACGTCGATGGTGTGCTCGTAGAGCTCCTCTACGATCGCCGTCTCCTTCGCGCTGCGCCCGAAGGCGGCGAGCCCCAGCTCGGGGTCGAGCGCCAGGCGCGGCGCGGGATCCAGCATGGTCCTCGGCTCCTTGGCCCGGCACGCGTGGCGCTCGAAGTAGTCGCGGTACGACGCGGCGAAGCGCGCCACGTCGCGGCCGAGCATCGGCAGCGGCTTGGTGCGCAGGACGTGGTCCGGCGTCGCCGGGCCGCTCTGCGAGATGCGCGCCACCTCGGGGTGGCGCGCGAAGCCGAGAAAACGCGGCCCGGCGTTGCAGCGGCAAAGCAGCGCGAATCCGGCCAGCCGCGATACGTCGTGGCGCAGCCGCGCGGCCGCCTCGCGCCGGAAGGGCGGCGGCGCGGCCGCGAGGCCGATGCTCCAGGCCTTGCGTTGCATCAGGTAGCGCTCGGCCATCGACACCAGCTCGATCATGCGCGCGTAGGACTCGCGCGCCTCGCTGCCGAACGAAAACACGCCGTGCGACAGCAGCACCATGCCCACGGTGCGCGGGCCCGACTGCCGGGGAAACTCGCGCGCGCAGTACGCGGCCAGATCGAAGCCGGCCATGACGTACGGAATCACCACCACGCTCTCGCCGTAGATGTCGCGCACGCGCTGCTCCCCGCCGGGCGCGTTCGAGACCGAGAGGACCGCATCCGCGTGCGTGTGATCGACGTAGCGGTGCGGCAGGAGCGCGTGCAGCAGCGTCTCCACAGAGGGCGCCGGCGCCCCGGCGCGCAGCGTATGGGTGGCGAGCTCGTTCACCATCTGCGGGTCGGAGAGCGCCGGGAGCGAGGCGAGCCGGCGCACGTAGTCCAGTTCGACCGGCGCGAAGCCCGCCGCCTCGATCGTCTCCAGGTCCCAGCCGCTGCCCTTGACGTAGAGCACCTCCTCGTCCTCGCCGAAGAGGTTCTTCTCGCGCAGCTTGACCGAGGTATTGCCGCCGCCGTGCAGCACCAGCGACTTGTCCCGCCCGAGGAGCCGCGAGGTGTAGACGCGCGCCCCGAGCGGCCCGCCGAAGCGCGCGGCCTCGGCGTCGTCCCAGAGACTTTTCATGCGCGCGGATTATACTTTCGCCTGATGTACCGCATCGAGATCATGCCCTGGGAGAAGGCGCAGCCGATCGCCGGCCCGATCCGCTTCGCCATCTTCGTCGGCGAGCAGAACGTGCCGGAGGGCATCGAGCTCGACGACATGGACGCCAGCTGCGTGCACGCGGTCGCCTTCGACGTCGACGGCAAGGCGATCGGCACGGGGCGGCTGCTGCCCGACGGTCACATCGGGCGCATGGCGGTGGTGAAGGAGTGGCGCCGCCGCGGCGTCGGTGCGGAAATCCTGGAGGCGCTCATCGGCGAGGCGCGCCGGCGCGGCCGCCAGGAAGTCGTGCTCTCGGCGCAGCTGCAGGCGGCGGAATTCTACCGCGCGCACGGCTTCGAGGCCGAGGGCAAGGTCTACCAGGAAGCCGGCATCCTGCACCAGGCGATGCGCCGCAAGCTCTAGGCATCGCGGCGCAGCTCGTAGCGCACGGTCTCGCCCTCCGTGCCGTCGGCGCCGAACGCCCGCTCGGCGTACTGCAGCCATGCGTCGTTACGCTCCAGCAGCAGCGTGGCGCAGCGCGTGCCGTAGTCCGGCGCCACGATCCTCGCTGCCGCGAGCACCCCGAACATCGGCTCCATCGCGGGTCCGGTCGCGATCGCTTCCCCGAACCGCGCCCGGTGCCCGGCGACGTCCGGGGAGTCGAGCAGCAGATTGCCGAGCGCGTAGATCCCGGAATCGAGGCGCCGCGCATCCCCGTCGCGGTTGGACAGCCACCACAGCTCGCCGTGGCGCGCCAAGAGCAGGTTGAAGCCGCTGTAGGAGTCCTTTCCGGGGGCCATGCGCGAAACGTAGTCCGCCGCAGGCTCCGTGCCGCGCAGGAAGCGGCTCACGAGTGCGCCGCGTGACTCGGCGGCATCGGGCCGGCGGCCCCCGGCATAGTTCGTCACCGCGGCGAACGCCCCGGCACGCGAGACGCCCATCCACGTCCCTCCGGCCTCGAGGTCGCGTCCGGCGAGCACCCCGGGCTCGTCGGGCCAGAACGCAGCCGGCGCCGCGGGCCGCGCGTGGAACTCGTCGCGGTTCGCGGCGACCACGAGCGGGTAGTCCTCGCGCACGCGCCAGGCGACGAGGATCAGGCACATACGAAGCGCTCCATCCTGCGCTCGAGCCCCAGCCCGGCCGTCTTGCGCTCGAGCAGCGCCTCGAACGCCTGAGGGTCGCGCACGCCCTCGTAGACCTCCATGTACGTGCCGGCATCGTCGCGCCGCCGCATCCAGCGGCCGCGCACGCCGGTTTCGCGCTCGAGGACCTCGAAGAGCGCCTCGATCTCGGCGCGCAGGCCGTCCCGCCGCGCGGGCTCCACCCGGTAGTAGACGTAGTAGTTCGTCACTCGGCGTAGGGCAGGGCGAGGCGCTCGAGCGCCTCGCCTCCGGGCCGGACGCGGATCGGCGCGCCCGACTCGAGCGCCGAGAGCTGCATCACGGCGAGCGCCTCTCCGAGCGCCGCGTTCACTACGGTGCCGCTGGCCTGCCCGGCCAGGTCGTCGCTGTACAGGTCCTGGCCCGGCTGCAGCGCGGCGCCGCGCAGGTGCACCATGCGGCGCTTCACAGCCCCCCGATACTGCGCGCGCGCCACCACCTCCTGGCCCGGGTAGCAGCCCTTGCGGAAGTCCACGCCGCCGGCGAGCTCGAGGTTCACCATCTGCGGCACGAACTGGTCCTGCGTCGCCTGCATCACGTGCGGCCGGCCGGCGCGGATCTCGGCCAGGATCCACTCCTCGGCAGGCGTGTCCGCGCGCAGCCGTGCGCCCGCTTCGCCCGCCGCGAGCACGAGACATCGCCCCGCCTCGAGACGTACCGCGATCGCATCGGCCCCCGCCGTCGTCTCCAGGTCTCGAGCCGGAACGGGCAACCCGAGCGCCGCGAGCGGCGCGTCCCCCCACACCCCCAGCTGGTGCCAGCCCCCGGTCGCGTCGGTGATCCCCGCCCTCGAGCGCAGCACGAACATCGCAAGGCGCCTGACGACGGCAGGCGCGAGGTCCCGCGCCAGCTGCAGCAGGAAACCGTCGGGGCGCGGGACGACGAGCAGCGTCGCCAGCAGGCGTCCCTTCGCCGAGCACCAGCCCGCGAAGCGGGCCCGGTCCGGGGCGAGGCGCTCGATGTCGTTGGTCAGCTGCGCGTGCAGGAAGGCGCGCGCGTCCGCGCCCGTCACCTGCAGCAGCCCGTACTGTTCCAGCGCAGCGACGCTCATGGCGCTCCAAGTAGAATGCGTGATTTTATTCGCTTCCGTTGCTCAAGACCCTCATCGCGTTGTTCCTTCTCGGCGCGCTCGCGGCGGGCGGCTACGGCGCGTGGTACGTCGCCACGCCGGTGGCGACGGCGCGGCTGCCAGCGGAGTTCGAGGTTCCTCAGGGCGCGCGCCTGCGCGTCGCGGTGCGGGGCATCGAGGAGGCTGGGATCGCGCTGAGGCCGCTCGAGTTCGAGCTGCTCGCGCGGGCGCTGGGGCGCGCGCAGGACATCAAGGCGGGGAGCTACGAGCTGACCGTGGCGCCCACGCCGCTCGAGCTGCTCGAGAAGCTCACGCGCGGCGACGTCACCCAGGCGGAGGTGAAGCTGATCGAGGGCTGGACCTTCCGTCAGCTGCGCGCTGCCTTGGACGCGCATGCCTTCGTGCGGCACGACACGGCGGGCCTCCCCGAGGCCGATGTGCTCGCCCGGCTCGGCGCCGCCGAGGCGCATCCCGAGGGGCTGTTCTTCCCCGACACCTACGTCTTCGGCAAGGGCACGAGCGACCTGCGGATCCTCAGGCGCGCCTACCGGGCGTTGCAGCGCCACCTCGAGCGCGAGTGGCGGGCGCGCGACCCGGCGACGCCGTACCGCTCGCCGTACGAGGCGCTGATCATGGCCTCGATCATCGAGAAGGAAACCGGACGCGCCGCGGAGCGCGACGCGATCGGCGGCGTGCTCGTCAATCGCTTGCGCCTCGGCATGCTGCTGCAAGTCGATCCGGCCGTGATCTACGGCCTGGGCGAACGCTTCGACGGCAATCTGAAGAAGATGCACCTGCAGGCCGACGGTCCCTACAATACCTACACGCGGCCAGGCCTGCCGCCGACGCCGATCGCGGCGCCGGGGCGCGCGTCGCTGCGCGCCGCGCTGCGGCCGGCGAAGACGAGCGCGCTCTACTACGTCGCGCGCGGCGACGGCACGAGCCAGTTCTCGCGCACGCTCGAGGAGCACAACCGCGCCGTGCGAAAATACCAGCTGCATGGCGCGCGCTAGCGGCAGGGGCAGGTTCATCACCCTCGAAGGCATGGACGGCGCCGGCAAGTCCACCCACCAGCCGTGGATCGCGCAGCTGCTGCGCGCGCCCGGGCGCGAGATCGTGCAGACGCGCGAGCCGGGCGGCACCCCGCTCGCGGAGAAGCTGCGCCACCTGGTGCTCGCCGACCCGATGGAGCCCTTCAGCGAGACCCTGCTGATGTTCGCCGCGCGCGCCGAGCACGTCGCGAAGCTGATCGCACCCGCCCTGGAGCGCGGCGCGTGGGTGCTCTGCGACCGCTTCAGCGACTCTACGCTCGCCTACCAGGCGGGCGGCAAGGGCGTGCCGCGCGAGCTCGTGACGCGGCTCGCCGAGCAGGCGCATCCCGGGCTGCACCCGGACCGCACGCTGGTGTTCGACTGCTCCTTCGACGTCAGCCGCGCGCGCCTGGGCAGCGCGGGGCGCGCGCTCGACCGCTTCGAGCGCGAGGAGCGCGCGTTCTTCGAGCGGGTGCGCGCGGTCTACCGGGAGATGGCGGCGGCCGAGCCCGCGCGCATGCGCCTGATCGACGGCGGGCGCGAGGCGGGGGAGGTGAGGGCGATGATCCGGGCGGGCCTCGCCGGGCTGGAAGACGGGTGAGCGCGGCGCTGCAGCCCGAGGCCTGGCGGCGACTGACGCGTCTGCTCGAGCGGCTGCCGCACGCCCTGCTGCTGCACGGCCCCGCCGGCGTGGGCAAGCTCGCGCTCGCCGAGCGCTTTGCCCAGCTCCTGCTGTGCGAGGGGCGTGGCGGCGCCACCGAGCCCTGCGGCAAGTGTGACGGCTGTCGCTGGTTCGCCTCCGGCAATCATCCGGACGTGCGCTTGGTGGAGCCCGAAGCGCTGGCGCGCTACGCCGAGCTGCCTGAGGACGAGGAGGAGGGCGAGCGGCCGCGCAGGAAGTCCAAGCCGAGCCTCGAGATCAAGATCGAGCAGGTGCGCGCGCTCGCCGATTTCGTCTACGTCGGCTCGCACCGCGGCGGGCGCAGGGTGGCGATCCTGCACCCGGCCGATGACCTCAACCTGCCCGCCGCGAACGCCCTGCTGAAGAGCCTGGAGGAGCCTCCCCCGGCGGCGGTGTTCCTGCTCGTGTCGCACCGCCCGGCACGGCTGCCGGCCACGGTGCGCAGCCGCTGCGTGCCCGTCCCCATACCGGTGCCGCCGGCCGCCGGGGCCGCACGGTGGCTTGGGGCGCAGGGCGTGCGCGACCCCGAGCGCTGGCTGAGCTACTGCGGCGGCGCGCCCCGGCTCGCGCTGGAGCTTGCCTCGGGCGAGCGAGGCGAGATCGTCGAGGAGATCCTTGCGGCGCTCTCCAGCGGGGATCGCGCCGCCCCGCCGGGGCTCACCGACCGGCCACGGCTCGAGGCATTTGCGGAAGCCTTGCAGAAGATGGCCCTCGATCGGGCCTTCCAGGCCCTCTCGGGGCGACCCAAGTATCTGCCTCCCGCGCCGGGTCCGGCGGGCGCGAGCCCAAAGGAGTGGCTTGCCTTCGCCCGGCTGATGGGGCGAAACCGCGCCCTTGCGCGCCATCCACTCAATCCAAGGCTGTTTGCCACGGAGATGCTGGACGCCATGCCGACCTCGAATGAAAATTAGGAACGTCTTTCAACTCATTGTCACAGCGTGTGTAATTCTGTTCGCACACGAGGCGTACGGGCAGGTCTACGAGCAGTTCCTGAAGGCCGTAGAGCAAGGTGAGCTCAAGACCATCCGGGAGTTGCTCGACCGGGGCATGGACCCGAACACCTCGGACCAGGTCGGCAACACGGTGCTCATGACCGCTTCCCGGCTGGGGCACCTGGCAGCCGTCTCGCTGCTCCTCGAGCGCAAGGCCGATCCTGCGCGGCGCAACCCGTATGGCGACACGGCCCTGATGCTGGCGAGCCTCAAGGGCCACCTTCCGGTCGTGAAGCTGCTCCTCGACAAGGGCGCCCAGATCGCCCAGCCGGGCTGGACGGCCCTGCATTACGCGGCGTTCGAAGGAAAGGCCGAGGTCGCCCGGCTCCTGCTCGACAAGGGCGCGGAGAAGAACGCGCTTGCACCCAACGGCTACAGCCCGCTCATGCTCGCGAGCCGGGGCGGTCACGCGGAGACTGCGCGGGTCCTTCTTCACGAGGATGCCGCTACCGGGATCAAGGGGCCGGACGGTGAGACTGCCTTGGCCATTGCGCGCGTGCGCAAAGATCAGGCGATGGTGGAGCTACTTCAAAGGGCGGGGGCGGTCGAATAGCCGCCGTGGCGACGGCTGAAAGCGCATTCGGTCGTTATTTAACATAATACACATTGCATAACAAAACCGCCGCTAGCCGGACTTCGCGGATTCGAGGGGTCGGCGAGGGTTAAGTAGTTGATGCG
>CAZOWR010000107.1:0-9579 GCA_964583645.1 uncultured Enterobacteriaceae bacterium | reverse complement strand
GCGCCGGGTCGAGCTGCCCGCCGATCAGCTTGAGCAGCGTCGACTTGCCGCTGCCCGAGCCGCCGAGGATCCCCACCACCTTGCCGCGCGGGATCCCGAGCGTGAGGCCGCGGAAGATCGGCAGCTCGCCGTAGGCGAAGTGCAGGTCGGAGATCTCGACCAGGTCCGCGCTCATGCGCAGCGAGTCTATCAGCCGCCCAGGGCCCTGTAGAGGTCGGCCACCGCGGCGCGCTGCGCGCGCAGCGCCTCGAGCTGCGCGATTCTAGCGGCGAGCAGGCCCCGCTCGGCGTCGATCGCCTCGAGCTGGCTCGCCAGGCCGTTGGCGTAGCGCAGGCGCGCGAGCCGCAGCGCGGACTCGAGGGCGCGCACGCGCGCGCTTTCCGCCTCGAATCCCTCCCGCGCGCGCGTCTGCGCCGAGAGCGCCGTGCGCACCTCGCGGAAGGCGTTGCGGATCGCGCCCTGGTAGCGCGCGAGAAGCTGGCGCTCGCGCGCGCTCGCCGCGTCGACCTCGGCCTCCAGGCGCCCGCCGGAGAAGATCGGCTGCGCGAGCGTGGCGGCGAAGCTCCACACGCCGGCCGGCCCGCTGAAGAGGCCGGCGAGCGCCGCGGCCTCGCTCCCGAGGAGCCCGGTGAGCGTCACGGAGGGGAAATAGGCCGAGCGCGCCACCGCGACGCGCGCGTTCGCCGCCACCAGCCTGTGCTCGGCCTCGACGAGGTCGGGCCGGCGCAGCAGCAGCTCGGAGGGCAGCCCGGAGGGCACCACCGGAGCGAGCAGCGCCTCGGGCGCGCCCGCCACGGCGCCGCGCGCCACCGGGTCCTCGAGGACCGCCCGCGGGCTGCGGCCGAGCAGCACGGCGAGCGCCGCCTCCTGCGCTTCGCGCTCGCGCTGCAGAGGGAGGAGCTGCGCGCGCGCCGCGGCGACCTCCGCCTCGAGCTGCCGGTAGTCGTACTCCGAGATCACGCCTCCCGCGTAGCGCTTCTCCTGCAGCGCGAGCCACTCTTCACGCAGCGCGAGCGCACGGCGCGTCGCCTCGACCTGGGCATCCAGCGCGCGCAGCGCGAAATAGCCCTTGGCAACGTCGGCCGAGAGGGTGATCCAGACCGTCTCGCGCGCGGCTTCCGAGGCGAGCAGGTCGGCCTTCGCCGCCTGCGAGGCGATCGCGAGCCGCCCCCAGAGGTCGACCTCGTAGGAGACGGCAAGCGCGGCACGGTAGTCGTTGCGCTCGCGCGGCACGTCGGGAGGCAGGAGCCCGGTCGCCGTCGAGGAGAGGCTGCGGCCGCGCGTGAACGAGGCGTCCGCCGCGGGCAGGCGATCGGCGTCCGAGCGCGCGAGCAGCGCGCGCGCCTCGTCCACGCGCGCGGCCGCGGCGGCGAGGTCCGCGTTCGCGGCGTGCGCCTCGGCGACGAGCCGCTCGAGCGCCGCATCCGAGTACACCCGCCACCACTTCTCCGCCTCCGGCGCGCGCGTCCCGCTCTCGCGCCACGCCGCCGGCAACTCGACCTCCGGGCGCCTGTAGTCCGGCTGCACGGCGCAGCCGGCGAGCAGCGCGGCGAGCAGGAGGGCCGGCCTAGTCATGGCGCTGCGGCGCGTGGTGCGCCGTGGGGATGTTCTGGTGCGCGATCGAGCGCCGGTTCCGGACCTCCTGCTTGATCTCGGCGGTCGAGCGCCGCTCCGCGAGGTGGCGGTCGGTGAAGAGCTTGAAGAACAGCGGCACGAAGAAGATGGCGAGGAAGGTGGCCGCGAGCATGCCGCCCATGACGCCGGTGCCCGCCGAGATGCGCGCGCCCGCGCCCGCGCCGGTGGAGACGGCGAGCGGCAGCACCCCGAGGATGAAGGCGAGCGAGGTCATGAGGATCGGGCGGAAGCGAAGGCGCGCCGCCTCGAGCGCCGCCGCCGAGGCCGAGAGGCCCTCGCCGTGCTTGAGCACCGCGTACTCGACGATCAGGATCGCGTTCTTCGCGGCGAGGCCCAGCAGCGTCACCAGGCCGATCTGGAAGTAGACGTCGTTGGAGAGGCCCCGCAGCCACACCGCGGCGAGCGCACCGAACGTGCCGAAGGGCAGCGCCAGCATCACCGAGAGCGGCAGCGACCACTTCTCGTACTGCGCGGCGAGGATCAGGAAGGCCATCAGCGCGCCCAGCGCGAGCACCACCACCGAGGTGCCCCCCGAGCGCTTCTCCTGGTAGGAAGCGCCGCTCCAGTCCAGGCTGAAGTCCGCGGGCAGCACCTCGCGCGCGAGGCGCTCGATCTCCTCGATCGCCTCGCCCGAGGCCACGCCGGGCGCGCCGCCCCCGAGCATCTTGACCGCCGGCAGGTTGTTGAAGCGCTCCAGCGTCCCCGGCCCGGCCGCGTACTCGATGCGGGCAAGGGAGCGGATCGGCACCATGTCGCCGTTCGCGGCACGAACGTAGACCGCGCCGACGTCCTGCGGGCTCCTGCGCTGGGCGGGCTCCGCGGACATCAGGACCTGCCAGGTGCGCCCGTACCTGTTGAAGTCGTTCACGTAGTAGGTGCCCAGCGTCGCCGCGAGCGAGCTGAAGAGGTCGTCCAGCGGCACGCCCAGGGTCTTGGCCTTCTCGCGATCGACGTCGACGTAGAGCTGCGGCACGTTGGCGCGCCAGAAGGTGTTCACCATCGCGATCTTCGGGCTCTGCGAAGCGGCGCCGATGAACTTCTGCGCCACCTCCGCGAGGCGCTGCGAGCCGCCCTCGCCGCGGTTCTGGAGGTAGAACTCGAAGCCGCCGGCGGTGCCCAGGCCGAAGATCGCGGGCGGCGGGAAGGCGAAGGTGAGGCCCTCCCTGATGTGCGCGGTCTTGCCGAAGAACTCGCCCACCAGCGCGCCCACCGGCATCGGCCGCCGGTCCCAGTGCGTCTGCGTGACGAAGATGGTGGCGGCGTTCTCGCGGAACACGAAGCCGCCCGCGAAGTCGAAGCCGGTGAACGCCATGACGTGCTCGTTGAAGCGGTTGGAGCGGATCGCGGCCGAAACCCGTTCTACCACCTGGTCGGTGCGCTCGAGCGACGCCCCGTCGGGCAGGATCACCGGCGCGAAGTACCAGCCCTGGTCCTCCTCGGGCACCAGCGAGCCGGGGGTCGCGCGCCACAGCACGCCCGTGAGGGCCACCATGCCGGCGAACAGCGCGAGCGCGATGCCGCCGCGCCGGATCATCCAGGCCACCCCGTTCTCGTAGCGGTCCACCGCGGCGCCGAAAGCCCGGTTGAAGCCGCGGAAGAAGCGCCCGGGCTGCCGGTGCTCGCGCTTCAGGACCGCCACGCACAGGCTCGGCGTCAGCGTGAGCGCGACGCAGCCCGAGATCACCACCGCGATCGAGATGGTGACCGCGAACTGCCGGTACAGCTCGCCGCTGAGGCCCCCCAGGAACGCGATCGGGATGAACACCGCGCACAGCACCAGCACGATGGCGAGGATGGGGCTGGTGACCTCGTGCATCGCCTTGATCGCCGCCTCGCGCGCCTGCAGCCCCTCCTCGCGCATGATGCGCTCTACGTTCTCCAGCACCACGATGGCGTCGTCCACCACGATGCCGATCGCGAGCACCATGCCGAAGAGGGTCAGCGTGTTGATCGAGTAGCCGAGCGCGAGCAGCCCCGCGAAGGTGCCGATGAGCGACACCGGCACCGCGGCGAAGGGGATGATCGTCGCGCGCCAGTTCTGCAGGAACAGGAACACCACCAGGAATACCAGCACCATCGCCTCGAGGAGCGTGATCAGCACCTCGCGGATCGAGACCTCGACGAAGGTGGTGGTGTCGAACGGGATGGCGTACGCCAGCCCCGCGGGAAAGCGCTGCGCGAGCTCGGCCAGGCGCGCGCGCACCGCCGCGCCGACCTCGATCTGGTTGGCGCCGGGCTGCAGGAAGATGCCCATCAGCGTGGCCGGCTTGCCGTTGTACTTGCCGTAGAAGCTGTAGTCCTTGCCGGCGAGCTCCACGCGCGCCACGTCCTTCAGGCGCAGCAGCGAGCCGTCGCCGTTGGCGCGCAGCACGATGGCCTCGAACTCCCGCACCTCCGACAGCCGCCCCTTGGCGGTGACGTTGTAGACCAGCTCCTGCCCCCCGGCGGTCGGCGCCTCGCCCACCTTGCCGGCGGCGAACTGCGCGTTCTGCTCGTTCACCGCGCGGATCACGTCCCCCGGCGTGAGCTTGAGCGTCGCCAGGCGATCCGGCCGCAGCCAGACGCGCATGGCGTAGTCCTTGGCGCCGAAGATCTGCACCAGGGTCGTGCCCGGGATGCGCTTCACCTCGTCCAGGATGTTGAGCGTGACGTAGTTCGAGATGAAGATGTCGTCGTAGCGGCCCTCGGGGGAGTAGAAGGCGAGCACCTGGAGGAAGGCCGAGGAACCCTTCTCCACCGTCACGCCCTGGCGGCGCACCTCTACGGGGAGCCTGGACTCGATCTGCTTGGCGCGGTTGTTGACGTTCAGCGCCGCCCGGTCGACGTCGGCGCCGATGTTGAAGGTCACCTGGATCTGCACCACGCCGTTCGCCGACGAGGTCGAGCTCATGTAGATCATGTCCTCTACGCCGTTGATCGCGTTCTCCAGCGGCGCGGCTACGGTGGCCTCCAGCACCTCGGCGGAGGCCCCCGGATAGACCGCCGTCACCGTCACCACCGGCGGCGAGATCTCCGGGTACTGCGCGATCGGCAGCACGCGCATCGCCGCCAGGCCCCCGAGCACGACGAAGATCGAGAGCACGGCCGCGAAGATCGGCCGGTCGATGAAGAAGCGCGAGAACATCACTGCTTCCCCGCCGGCTTCCCGGCCGCCTGCCCCGCGATCTTCACCGGCGCGCCGGGCCCGAGCTTCATCACGCCGTCGACGATCACGCGCTCGCCGCCCGCGAGGCCCTTCGTGATCACCCACTGGTCGCCCTGCCAGGGGCCGGCCTCGACCGGGCGCGGCTGCGCGGTGCCCTGCTCGTCGACCACGAACACCAGCTTGCCGCCGCCCTGCGGGTTCTCGAGCACCGCGCGCTGCGGCACGGTGATCGCATCGGGCATCACCGCGCCGCTGAGCCGCACGCGCACGAACTGCCCGGGGCGCAGGCCGCCGTCGGGGTTGGGCAGCTCGGCGCGCGCCTCGCGCGTGCCGGTCGCGGCCGAGATGCGCACGTCGGCGAAGTTGAGCCTGCCTTTCCGCGCGTAGGCGCTGCCGTCGGCGAGGCGCAGCTCCACCTCCACGCTGCCGTTCTTCGGCATCTGCAGGCGCCCGGCCGCGATGTCCTGCTGCAGCCGCGCCTGCTCGTTGTCGGGCATGCCGAAGTTCACCCAGATCGGGTCGACCTGCACCACCGTGGTGAGCAGCTGGCCCGGGCCGGGAACGAGCGAGCCCTCCGAGGGCAGCGAGCGGCTCGCCAGCCCCGAGATCGGCGACTCGACCCGGGTGTAGCCGAGGCTGAGCCGCGCCTCGGCGAGCCGCGCCTGCGCCGCCTCGGCCTCCGCCGCGGCGATCGCCTCGCCCGATACCGCGTCGTCGAGCTCCTTCTGGCTCACCGCCTTCTCGGCGTAGAGCGGCTTCAGGCGCGCCGCCTGGCGCGCCGCCTGCCCGGCGCGCGCCACCGCCGCCGCGAGGTCGGCTTCGGCGCGCGCCACCGCGGCCTGGAACGGCGCCGGGTCGATGGTGTAGAGCGACTGGCCCTTGGCCACGCGCTCGCCCTCGGCGAAGTTGCGGCTCAGCAGGATCCCCTGCACGCGCGAGCGCACCTCCGCCTCGCGCGAGCCGGCGGTCTGCCCCACGTACTCGAAGCTCACCGGCAGCGGCTTCGGGCTCACCGTGACGACGGTGACCTCGGGCGGCGGCATGCCGGCCCCGGGGCCGTGGCCGGCGCCCTTCTGCTCGCCCGAGGAGGGGCTGCACGCGGCGAGCGGCGCGACGACGAGAAACGCAACGACGTGTTCGAGACGCATGGGGAAAACCTCGGTGCTCCGGATTCTAGAGAGGCAGCGCGGCGGCCCGCGTGTCGCTCGGGTTGCGCTCTGCCGAAACAATCACTGCAGCCCGGCGAGCGCGCGCCTGAGCGCCGCGGCGTCGATCGCGCCGAGCGCGCGCGCGAGCTTCCTGCGCACCTCGGCCACCTTCCTCGCCCCGGCCGCCTGGCGCTCGCGCCCGAGCGGCGTGATCTGGGCGCGCAGGCTCCTGCGATCCGCGGGATCGTCCACGCGCTGCACCAGCTGGTCGGCCTCGAGCCGGTCCACCAGCTGCGTGATGTTGGAGCGCACGCAGGCGCACTGCTCGGCGAGCTCGCCCAGGGGCACCGGCTCGCCCGCCTCCACCAGGTGCGTGAGCGCGGCGAGCCTGGCGCCGGAAAGCTCGACCTGCGCGAGCGCGGCCTCGAGCTGCGCCTCCACCGCGTGCGCCGCCTGCATCAGCGACCCCATGACGTCCTCGTCCCCGGCGGCGGCGCGGCGCGGCCGGGCGCGTTTGTTCATGCCTGAATAATACAGCCATGCGGGAAACCCGGTCAAGCCGGCGGCGGGCGGTGCTGCCGGAGCGAGCTAGCTGCGCGACTGCTGCGCGAGCCGCCCCACGGTGCGCAGCGCGTCCTCCACCTGCGGCGTCCAGGTCCTGCCCACGCCGAGGCGCAGGCAGTTGCGGTAGCGCCCGGAGGCCGAGAACATCGGGCCGGGCGCGATGCTGACGCCGCGCGCGAGGCAGCGCTCGAACAGCGCCACCGAATCCGCGCCCCTGGGCAGCTCGACCCAGAGGATGAACCCGCCGCTCGGGCCGGAGACGCGCGTGCCCTGCGGAAAGCTGGCGGCGATCGCCGCCCGGGCGGCCGCGAGGTGGCTCTCGAAGCGGCGCCTGAGCCCGCGCAGGAACCGGTCGTAGCCCCCGGACTCGAGCAGGTCCGCTACCGCGAGCTCCTCCACGCCGGACTGGCCGGCGCTGGCCGCGAACTTGAGCATGCACAGCGCCTCGCGCCAGCGCCCGGCCTCGATCCAGCCCACGCGCAGCCCGGGCGCGAGCGTCTTGGTGAACGAGGACAGCAGCATCACGCCGCCCTCCCGGTCGAAGGACTTGGCCGCGCGCGGCGGCGCGGCCGCGAAGTGCAGGTCGCCGTAGAGGTTGTCCTCGATGAGCGGGACCCCGCGCGCGGCGAGCATCTCGACCAGGCGCTTCTTGGCCGCGTCGGGCATGGTCGCGCCGAGCGGGTTGGACACCGTGGGCATCGCCAGCACCGCCTTCACCGGGTGCTCGGCGAGCGCGAGCTGCAGGGCCTCCAGCGACAGCCCGCTGCGCGGATGCGTGGGGATCTCGAGCGCGCGCAGGCCGAGCGTCTCGAGCACCTGCAGGAAGCCGAAGAAGGTGGGCGACTCGAGCGCCACGAGGTCGCCCGGGCGGGTCACCGCCCGCAGGCACAGGTTGATCGCCTCCATCGCGCCGTTGGTGGTGATCAGGTTGCGGTGGTCGAAGCGGCAGCCCCAGTCGAGCGCGCGGCGCGCCACCGCGCGCCGCAGCGGCTCGGCGCCCGGCGGCAGGCTGTAGCGCGTCAGCACCCCGGGCTCGCGCCGCGCCCGCGCCGCGAGCGCGCGCCGCAGCCGCTCGGCCGGGAACAGCTCGCCGCTGGGGCAGGCGGCGCCGAAGGAGACCACCTTGGGGTCCTGCGCCGCCGCGAGCACCGCCTCGGCGAGGCGGTTCACGTCCACCGCGAGCGCGCGCTGCGGCGGGCGCGAAGCCTGCGGCTCGGGCAGCGCCGTGCGCGGCGGGCGCACGTAGTAGCCCGACTGCGGGCGCGCCTCGATGATGCCGCCGTCCTCGAGCCGCAGGTAGGCCTGCAGCACGGTGGAGATCGACACCCCCTGCTGGCGCGACAGGCGCCGCACGGAGGGCACCTTGTCGCCGGCGCGCAGCGTGCCGCTGCGGATCAGCGCGTGGATCCGCTCCGCGACCTGGTGGTAGAGCGGCCGGCTCTCGAGCATGCGGCGATCCTCGCAGGACGGCGCTGCCGCCGACAGGCACAGTGGCGCGCCGTGCTCACCAGCACAGTTTCTCAGGCGCGGAACTGTTACCTGCACAGTCTACGCCATGTGATTCTGTTCTGCCCGCGCCGGCGGGCCTAGGCTGGGGTCCATGAACCTCGGCCTGAATCCCCGCAGCCTGGTCGGCCTCGTGGG
Source organism: uncultured Enterobacteriaceae bacterium (assembly GCA_964583645.1). Taxonomy (GTDB): domain Bacteria; phylum Pseudomonadota; class Gammaproteobacteria; order Burkholderiales; family SG8-39; genus RBG-16-66-20. Next base: position 1,443 of record CAZOWR010000107.1, on the reverse strand, counting down.
CGCCGCGGGCAGCCTGATCGAGGTGCGCTCCGGGCGCGTGTGGGTCACCGAGCCCGGCCTCGCGGGCGACCGCCTGCTCGAGCCGGGGCGGCGCTACCGCGTCGCGGGCGACGGCCTGGTGCTCGTGGGGACCGACCTCGCCGACGGCGCGCGCGCCGAGATTGTCTTGCGGCCGGCCTGGCGGCGGCTGCGCGCGCGAATCGGCGGCGTAATGGCCAGGCTCGCCGCCCGGCTGCGGGCGCGCAGAACCGCGAACGAGCTCGAGGGACTGAGCGACCACCTGCTGCGCGACATCGGCCTGCGGCGCGAGCAGATCGAGGCCGCGAGCACCAGACCGCGCGTGCTGTAGCTCAGGAATCGGGCGGCGGCCGGAAATCGGGAAAACGTGGTCTGACCCTGTTTCAGCTCTTCAGCCGGTAGCCGGTCCTGAAGATCCACGCCACCACCGCGAGGCAGACGAGGAAGAAGGCGAGCGTCGCCAGAAGGCTCACCCAGAGCGCGACATCCGCCGTGCCGTAGAAGCTCCAGCGGAAGCCGCTGATCAGGTACACCACCGGGTTGAAGAGGCTGAAGGTCCGCCAGGCCTGCGGCAGCATGTCGATCGAGTAGAACGCGCCGCCGAGGAAGGTGAGCGGCGTGATCACCAGCATCGGGATGAACTGCAGCTGGTCGAACCCCTCCGCCCAGATGCCGAGGATGAAGCCGAAGAGACAGAAGGTCGTCGCCGTGAGGACCATGAAGGCGACCATCCACAGCGGGTGCGCGATGCCGACCGGAACGAAGAGGTTCGCGGTGGCGAGGATCACGAGGCCGAGCAGGATCGACTTCGACGCCGCCGCGCCCACGTAGGCGAGCACCATCTCGAACGCGGAGATCGGCGCCGAGAGCACCTCGTAGATGGTGCCGGTGAAGCGCGGCAGGTAGATGCCGAAGGAGGCGTTCGACAGGCTCTCGGTGAAGAGGGCGAGCATGATCAGCCCCGGCACGATGAAGGCGCCGTAGGGCACGCCGTCCACCTCGCTCATGCGCGCGCCGATGGCGGCGCCGAACACCACGAAGTAGAGCGAGGTGGTGATCACCGGCGCCGCGAGGCTCTGCCACAGCGTGCGCCGGAAGCGCGCCATCTCGAAGCGGTAGATCGCCGCGATGCCGTGCCAGTTCATGATCTTTCGGACACCAGCGAGACGAAGATCTCCTCGAGCGAGCTCTGGCGCGTGTTCAAGTCCCGGAACCCGATCCCCAGCTCGCCCAGGCGCTCGAGCAGCGCCGGGATGCCGGTGCCCTCCTCGGCGGCGTCGAAGCTGTACTCGAGCTCGGTGCCGCCGGCGTTCAGCGCCAGGGGCCATGCGGCAAGGCCGGCGGGAATCGCAGCCATCGGCTCCTGCAGATGGAGCGTCATCTGCTTCTTGCCGAGCTTCTTCATGAGCGCGGCCTTCTCCTCGA
>CAZOWR010000106.1:0-9604 GCA_964583645.1 uncultured Enterobacteriaceae bacterium | reverse complement strand
GCCGCCTCACGACGCGAACGAGGCTATCCACTACTCATGAAATATCCGGGCTAGGAAGGCGGTGCGCTCAAGCGTCGGGACGGCTGTCCGGACCGACCACGATGCGCGCGTAGCGCTTGAAGGTCCAGTAGGCCCAGGCCCAGTCGAGCAGCACCACCAGGCGGTTGCGAAAGCTGATCAGGAAGTAGATGTGGGCCACCAGCCATAGCAGCCACGCCGGGTAGCCCCAGAGCTCGAGCCGCCCGAGCACCGCCACGGCGGCGCTGCGCCCGATGGTCGCGAGCTGGCCGTAGTCGCGGTAACGGAAGCGCTCGGGCGGCCGGCCCGCGAGCGCGTGCACGATGTTGCGCGCGGCGCAGCGGCCCATCTGCTTCGCGGCCGGCGCCACCCCCGGCACCGGAGGCTGGTGATGCGGAAGCGCCGCGAGATCGCCCACTACCGCCACCTCGGGATGCCCGGGGATCGAGAGGTCGGGCCGCACGACGACGCGCCCGGCGCGATCGAGCGGCACCTCGAGCGTCGCGCCGAGCGGCGAGGCCGCGACGCCGGCGGCCCACACCACGGTGCGCGCCGCCAGCCGATCGTCCCCGAGCTGCACGCCCTGGGCGTCGATGCCGGTGACGCGGCGCCCGAGCCAGACGCTGACGCCGAGCTGCTCGAGCTGCAGCCGCGCCTTCTCCGACAGCTCGGGCGGGTAGGGCGGCAGCACGCGGTCCGAGGCCTCGACGAGGATCACGCGCGCGGCGCGCGGATCGAAGTGCCGGAACTCGCCGCGCAGCGTGTGGCGCGCGATCTCGGCCAGCGTGCCGGCGAGCTCGACGCCGGTGGCGCCCGCGCCGATCACGGCGAAGGTGAGCCACCCCGCGCGCGCGGCCGGGTCGGCCTCGCGCTCGGCGTGCTCGAAGGCGAGCAGGATGCGGCGCCGGATCTCGAAGGCGTCCTCCAGCGTCTTCAGGCTCGGCGCGTGCCGCGCCCAGGCGTCGTTGCCGAAATAGCTGTTGGCCGCGCCGGTGGCGACGATCAGCCGGTCGTAGCCGATGCGTCCCCCGTCGGCGAGCGCGACTTCCCGCGCCGCGAGGTCGATGCGCACGGCATCCCCGAGCAGCACGGTGACATTGTCCTGGCCCGCCAGGATGTGGCGGATCGGCGCCGCGATCGCGGGCGCCGAGAGCCCGGCGGTGGCGACCTGGTACAGGAGCGGCTGGAAGAGGTGATGGTTGGCGCGGTCGATCACCGTGACCTCGACCGGCGCGCCGCGCAGCGCCTGCGCGGCGGCGAGGCCGCCGAAGCCGCAGCCGAGGATCACCACGCGCGCGCCCATGGGAGAATCTTAGCCTGCCATGGAAGCGACATCGCGACTGCGCCCGGGGCTCGCCGGCCGCGCCGAGCTCCTCGTCGGCGAGGAGCACACCGCGCCGCGCATCGGCAGCGGCCGCGTGCACGTCCTCGCCACGCCCGTCATGATCAACCTCATCGAGGCCGCGGCGCTCGAGGCGATCGAGCGGCTACTGCCCGCGGGCTATCAGTCGCTCGGCACGCACCTGGACGTGCGCCACATCGCGGCGACGCCGGTCGGGATGCGCGTCACGGCGCGGGCCGAGGTGGTGCAGGTCGACGGACGCCTGGTCCGTTTCCGGGTGGAGGCGCGCGACGAGCTGGAGCCGATCGGCGACGGTACGCACGAGCGCGTCGTGGTCAACGTCGCCCGGTTCGACCAGCGCGTGGCGCGCAAGCACCAACCGGGAAGATGAGGCGTGATGTCGCCGTGCTCGGTGCCGGCATCGTCGGCGCGAGCGTCGCGCTGCACCTCCAGGCGCGCGGCCGCTCGGTGGCGCTCATCGACCGGCGCGGCGCCGGCGAGGAGACGTCCTTCGGCAACGCCGGCATGATCCAGCGCGAGGGCGTGTATCCCTACGGCTTCCCCCAGGATCCCCGGACGCTCGCGCGCTACGTCCTGAACGGCTCCATCGACGCGTCCTACCACCTCTCGGCGCTGCCGGCGCTCGCGCCGTTCCTCTGGCGGTACTGGCGCCATTCGCGGCCGGCGCGCCACGCCGGGATCGCGCGGCAGTACGCGAAGCTGATCGAGCGCTGCGTGGCGGAGCACCGCGCGCTCGCGGAGGCCGCGAGTGCGGCCGCGCTGCTTTCGCCCGGCGGCTGGCAGCGGGTATTCCGCACCGCGCAGGCGCGCGACCGCGGCTTCGCCGAGGCCGAGCGCTGGCGGGCCGAGTTCGGCATCGAGTTCCGGGCGCTCGACGCGGCCATGCTCCGTGCCGGGGAGCCGCATCTCGCGCCGGTGCTGACCGGCGCCCTGCATTGGACCGAGCCCTGGCGCGTGAGCGACCCCCACGAGCTGGTGCGCGCGTACGTCGGCCTGCTCGAGCGCCGTGGAGGGAGCTTTGTCCAGGGCGACGCGGCGAGCCTGCAGGCGGACGGAGAGGCCTGGCGCGTGCAGACCGCGAAGGGACCCGTGCAGACCGCCGCGGTCGTGGTCGCACTGGGTCCCTGGGCCGATGCGGTGACGCGCGCGCTCGGCTACCGGCTGCCGCTCGCGGTGAAGCGCGGCTACCACATGCACTACCGCGTCGCGGGCGAGGCGTGCCTCAATACGCCGACCCAGGATAGCGAGCGCGGCTATTTCATGGCGCAGACGGCGCGCGGCATCCGCCTCACCACCGGGGTGGAGTTCGCGCGCCGCGACGCGCCGCGCACGCCGGTGCAGCTCGAGCGCGCCGAGCCGATCGCGCGCGCGCTGTTTCCTCTAGGGGAGCGACTGGACGCGGAGCCATGGATGGGCTCGCGCCCCTGCACGCCCGACATGTTGCCGATCATCGGGCCGGCGCCGCGCCACCGCAACCTCTGGTTCGCCTTCGGTCACGCGCACCACGGCCTGACCCTGGGGCCGGTCACCGGGCGGCTGGTCGCGGAGATGATGGCGGGGGAGACGCCCTGCGTGGATCCGGCGCCGTACCGCGCCGACCGGTTCTGACTCAGTAGGGCCGGGCGCCGAACAGCCAGGTGTGCGCGGCGAAGAACGCGGCGAAGGCCGCGATGCCGATCGCCGGATTGCGCCAGCCGATCTCGCGCGCGTCGAAGCGATTGCGGCCCGCGGCGATCGCGCCGAACGGCAGGTGCGAGGTGACCGCGGCGAAGCGCCGCCAGTCCTCCCCGAGCGCGCGCGCCTTGCGCTCGTCCATGGCGAGCGTGCCGACGAGCGCGAGCGCCAGGAAGCCGCCGAAGAACACGAGCGCGTTCGCCTCGCCGCGCGCGAGGATGTGCGCGCCCGCCCACAGCATGAGGCCCCACATGATCGGATGGCGCGTCACGCGGATGATGCCGCGCGCCGGGTCCGGGCTCTTCAGCAGCCGGTCGGCGCCGACCAGGGTCGGGTTGCGCGCCAGCAGGCCGCAGGCGAGCAGGGTGAGCGCGAAGGGCATGACCAGCGCCGGAATCAGGCGCAGGCCGGGCCAGAGCGGGCGCGGCTCGGCCCGCGAGTACGCCCAGATCATCCAGCCGAGCGTGGCGAAGGCGGCGAGCGAGTACAGCCCGATGTAGGCCTTCTCGCCCACCGACCGGACGAGCGCGGGGCGCAGCGGCGTGCTGGTGACGAAGTGCGCAGCGAGGAACGCGGCGGTGGCGAAGTAGAGCTGGGCGGCGGGGTCCATGCGCCGATTATCCCCCGCCGATCTCGGTCACGAACAGCGCGAGCAGCTCGCGCAGGTCCCGCGGCGCCGCGGCGAAGCGACAGCCGAGGCGGGTCGCCGGGCGGCCGTCGGGCGTGCTCGCGCGCGCGGCGTGCCGCACCTCGAGCGCCACGGTGACGGTGTGCCGCGGGTGCGCGACGCGCACATTCTCCAGGCGGGCGCCGGGAGGAATCGAGACCGCCGCCTGGTGCACCAGCGCCCCGATGCCGCCGCGGCTGAGATCGACCACCTTGGCGCGGACCGGGGCGCCGCCCCAGTCGAACACGCAGTCCAGCGGCACCGCCGGCGGCACGGCGATGCGCGCGTGCGAGCGCCGTTGCGACGACAGCAGCACCCTGGGAAAGTCCAGGCGCATGGCGGGGGCGCCCTGGAAGCGCGTCTCGCGCGGCCCGGCGGCGATGAACTCGTGGCGCAGGCCGTCGTGGTTGCAGGCGAAGACCACGGACTCGCGCGCGAGCAGCTGCGCGTTGGCGGGCTTTGACTCGCTGAAGGCGACCACGATCGCGCCGAGCGCGTGCTCGACCGCGAGCAGGCGGGTGAGGAACAGCAGGTCGCCTTCGCCCAGCAGCGCGCTCAGCACGGCCCGCTCGGCGCGCAGCCGCTCGAGCACGCGGGCGATCTCGATCCCCGAGCGCACCAGCAGCCGCCCGGTGGCGCCGGCATCGGGTGCCGCGCCCGCCCCCACCTCAGCCGAGCGCCCGCGTCACGATCTCGGCCACGTCGCGCGACAGGCGATCGGCCTGCCGGATGCGCTCGAGGGCACGGCGCGCGTGCGCCTGGCGGCCGGGATCGAAGCGCCGCCAGCGGTCGAAGCCGCGCGCCATGCGCGCCGCGACCTGGGGGTTGAGGCGGTCGAGCGCGAGCACCTGGTCGGCGAGAAACGCGTAGCCGGCGCCGTCCGCGGCGTGAAAGCGCAGGTGGTTGGCCGTGAAGGTACGGATGAGCGCGTAGACCTTGTTGGGCACCTTGAGGTCGAACGCGGGGTGGGCGAGGAGCTCCGCGACGCGCGCCAGCGTCCCCGGCAGGCGCGAGCCGGCCTGCACCGCCAGCCACTTGTCGATGACCAGAGCGTCGCCGCGCCAGCGCGCGTGGAAGGCCTCGAGCGCGAGTGCCCGCTGCGGACAGTCGCAGTTGGCGAGGCAGCCGAGCGCGGCCATGGTGTCCGTCATGTTCGCGGCGTCGCGGAACTGCGCATGGCACAGCTCGATGAGCTCCGGGGTGGCGAGCTCCATCAGGTAGCCGAGCGCAAGATTGCGCAGCGCGCGCCGGCCGATGGCCGCCGGCTCGGGCGCGTAGGGGCCCGGGGTCGCGCTGGCGTCATAGGCCGCCAGCAGCTCGCCCTTCAGCGCGCTGGCGAGCGCGCGCCGCAGCGCGTTGCGCGCCGCGTGCAGCGCATCCGGATCCACGACCTCCATCTGCTCGGCGAGAAAGGCCTCCGAGGGAAGCGCCAGCGCTTCCGCCGCGAACGCCGGATCCGGATCCCCGAGCAGCTTGCGCGCCGCCTCCACGAAGGCGCCAGAAGGTGCGCCGCCCCCCTTCAGGACGATGTCCGCGGCAAGCCGCTGGCCGGCCTCCCAGCGGTTGAACGGATCGTCGTCGTGCGCCATCAGCCAGACCAGCTCGTCCTCGGTGTACGGATAGCGCACGATCACCGGAGCGGAGAAGCGGCGCAGCAGCGAAGGCACCGGCGGCGAAGGCTGGCCTTCGAACGCAAAGGAGGCCTCCCGGGTGCGCAGCGAGAGCACGCGCTCCTCGCCGCCGACCCTGACGGCGAACGGGATGTGAAAGGGCGGCTCCATCGACTGCGCCACGCGCAGCGTGAAGCGGCGCGCCGCCGCGTCCCAGGCGCCCGAACACTCCAGCACCGGTGTGCCGGCGGTGTCGTACCAGCGCCGGAGCTGCGCGAGGTCCACGCCGCCCGCGTCCTGCATCGCCTGCACGAAATCGTCGCAGGTCACCGCCTGCCCGTCGTGGCGCTCGAAGTACAGGCGCATGCCGGCCTGGAACTTCTCCTCGCCGAGCAGCGCGTGCTGCATGCGCACCAGCTCCGCCCCCTTCTCGTAGACGGTCATGGTGTAGAAGTTGCGGATCTCCATGTACGACTGCGGCCGCACCGGGTGCGCCATGGGGCCGGCGTCCTCCGGGAACTGCTGCGCGCGCAGGGCGCGGACTTCCTGGATCCGCGTCACCGCCCGGGAGTAGGTGTCGGCGCCGTACTCCTGGTCGCGGAACACCGTGAGCCCTTCCTTCAGGGACAGCTGGAACCAGTCGCGGCAGGTGACGCGGTTGCCGGTCCAGTTGTGGAAATACTCGTGCGCCACCACCCGGTCGATGTTGACGTAGTCGGCGTCGGTCGCGGTGTCGGGGCGCGCCAGCACGTACCGCGCGTTGAAGATGTTCAGCCCCTTGTTCTCCATCGCGCCGGAGTTGAAGTCGCCGACCGCCACGATGCGGTATTCGTCGAGGTCGAGCTCGAGGCCGAAGCGCCGCTCGTCCCAGCGGATCGCGCGCTTGAGGCAGTCCATCGCCCAGGACGCCTGGTCGAGATGGCCGGGCTCGACGTAGACGAAGAGCTGCTTGCTTCTGCCCGAGCGCGTGCGGATCGCGTCCTCGAGCACCTCGAGATCGGCGGCGACCAGCGCGAACAGGTAGCTCGGCTTGGGGAAGGGATCCTCGAAGGTCGCGAAGTGCCGGCCGCCGGGCTCCTCGCCGGCGGCGACGCGGTTGCCGTTGGCGAGCAGCACCGGGTAGCGGGTGCGATCGGCGTGCACCGTGGTGCGGAAGCGCGCGAGGTTGTCCGGGCGGTCCACGTACCAGGTGATGCGGCGGAAGCCCTCGGCCTCGCACTGCGTGACGAAGCCGCACTTCGCGGCGTAGAGCCCCTCGAGCGCGGTGTTCGCCTGCGGCACGATGCGCGAGAGGGTCTGCAGCGTGAAGGCGACGGGCACCTCCGGGATGGTCAGGCGCTCGGGGGCGACCGAGTACTGGTTGTCGCGCAGCAGCGCGCCGTCGAGCGCGACCGAGGCGAGCTCGAGCGCCTCGCCGTCGAGCGCCAGCGGCGCGCGGCGGTCCGCGGCCTGCGGATTGCGCCGCAGCTCGAGCCTGGCCTGCACCAGCGCGTCGGCGGCGCGGAGGTCGACGTCGAGCTCGATGCGCTCGACGAGAAACGCCGGCGGGGCATAGTCCTTGAGGTGGATCGTCCTCTGAGCGGGCTCGCGCATGCCGTGCATGTTAAGGTAAACGATGCCCCGCCGCGCGCTGCGCGAGCTGCTCGAGCTCGCCGCCGTCGATCCTGCCGAAGGCGAGGTCGCCTTCGCCGGGTCAGACCCGGTGTTCCCGACGCCGTACCGCGTGGCCACTGCGGGCGCGGCGTCGCTCGGCGCCGTCGGCGTCGCCGCCAGCGCGATCTGGATGCTGCGCGGCGGGCGGCGCCAGGACATCGGCGTGGGCCTGCGCGCGGCGGCTGCCGCGATGCGCAGCAACCGCTACTTGCGGATCGACGGCAAGCCGCCCGCCGGCCCCTGGGACCCGCTCAGCGGCTTCTACCCCGTGCGCGAGGGCCGCTGGGTCAATCTGCATTGCAACTTTCCGCAGCACCGCGCGGCCGCGATGAGCGTGCTGGGCTGCAACGCAGCCCGCGAGGCGGCGGAGCGGGCGAGCCGCGGCTGGGACGGCGCGGCGCTCGAGGACGCCGTACATGCAGCCGGAGGCTGCGCGGGGCTGGCGCGCAGCGCCGCCGAGTGGGCGCTTCATCCGCACGCCGCGAGCGTCGCGGCGCAGCCGCTGCTCGAGCTGCGCCGCATCGGCGAGGCGCCCCCCGAGCCGCTCGGCGAGGCGCCGCGGCCGTTGTCAGGGGTGCGGGTGCTCGACCTCACGCGCGTGCTCGCGGGGCCCACCTGCGCGCGCACGCTCGCCGAGCATGGCGCCGACGCGCTGAAGGTGAGCGCCGCGCACCTCGCCGATTCGGGCGCCATGGAGACCGACACCGGACTCGGCAAGCTGTCGGCGCGCATCGATCTGCGCGCCGCGGCCGGCGTCGACGCGCTGCGCACGCTGCTCGCCGGGGCGGACGTGTTCTCGCAGTCGTATCGGCCGGGTGCGCTCGCCGCGCGCGGCTTCTCGGCGCAGGACGCGGCGCGCCTGCGGCCGGGGATCGTCTATGTGACCCTCAGCGCGTGGGGCGGGGCGGGGCCGTGGCGCGCGCGCCGCGGGTTCGACAGCATCGTGCAGACGGTGAGCGGGATGGCCCTGGCGCAGGGCGACGGCGACAAGCCGAAGCTCATGCCCGTGTCCGCGATCGACTACGTGAGCGGGTATCTCATGGCGTTCGGGGCCATGGTCGCGCTTGCGCGCCGTGCGCGCGAGGGCGGCAGCTGGGAGGTCAGGGTGTCGCTCGCGCGCACCGGGCGCTGGATCGTGGAGCGGGGCCTGGAGCCGGGGTGGCGCGGGGCGCCCGCGGAGTTGCCCGCGCCGGAACTGGCGGGGCTGATGGCCGAGACGTCCTCGCCGCTCGGGCGCATCGGGCACCTCGGGCCGGTGCTGCGGCTCTCGGAGACGGCGCCTCGCTGGACGCGGCCGCCGGTGCCGCTCGGCACGCACCCGGCCGAGTGGCCTACGCGTTCTTCTCCGCCATCCGCCTGATCAAACCCTCGATCCCGGACTGGCGCGAGATGGCCTCGAACTCCGAGCGGTAGGTGAGCACCAGGCTCACGCCCTCGATCACCACGTCGTAGATCTTCCAGCCCTCGGGGGTCTTGCGCATCGCGTACTCGACCATGACCGGCGGCCGGCCCTGGCGCAGGTACTGGTTGCGCACCGTGACCTCGGTGTCGGCGGGGGCCATGCGCACGGGCAGCACGCGCATCGTCTGGCCGCGGTAGACGTCGATGGCGTTGGAGTAGATGCGCACGAGCATGGTGCGGAACTCCGTCACCAGGCGCTCCTTCTGCGCCGGGGTCGCCGACCACCACGACTTGCCGACCGCGAGCTGCGCCGCCTCGCGGAAGTCGACGTGCGGCAGCACCTTCTGCTCGGCGAGCGCGAGCGACTTCCTGCGGTCGCCCGCCTGCAGGTCCTGGTCGGACTTGATCGCCTCCAGAACCTCGGTCGTGACTTTCTTCACGAGATCCTCGGGTCCAAGCTGCTGCGCTTGCGAGCCCAGAGGCAGGAACAACGACAGGACCAGCCAGGCAAGGGTTCTCATGTCCCGAGGGACTCCGCGCACGCGACCGAGTTCCCGGCTACGTCGCGCGGAATCGCTGCCCGGCGGCCGGGTTCCCGCGCTGGGCGAGGAACGGTCCCAGCGCGCGGCCGGTGTGGGTGTCGCTCGCGCCCGCCAGCTCGGGCGGGCCCTGGAACACGACGCGGCCTCCGGCCTCGCCGCCCTCGGGGCCGAGGTCGACGATCCAGTCGGCCTCGGCGATGACGTCGAGGTTGTGCTCGATCAGCACCACCGTGTGGCCCGCGTCCACCAGGCGGTGCAGCACGCGGATCAGCTTCTCCACGTCCGCCATGTGCAGCCCTACGGTGGGCTCGTCGAGCACGTACAACACTGGGTCAGACCCCGTTTTCCCGGAGCCCGCGAGCTCCGTCACCAGCTTGATGCGCTGCGCCTCGCCGCCCGAGAGCGTGGGGCTCTGCTGGCCGAGCGTGAGGTAGCCCAGGCCCACGTCCTGCAGCAGCCGCGACGCGCGATGGATGGAGGCGTGCGCCGCGAAAAATTCCACCGCCTCGTCCACGCCGAGCGCGAGCACTTCGGCGATCGACTTTCCGCGCCAGCGCACGGCGAGCGTCTCGCGGTTGAAGCGCTGCCCGCCGCAGGCCTCGCAGCTCACCTTCACGTCGGGCAGGAAGCTCATCTCGATGCGCTTCAGTCCCTGTCCCTCGCAGGCCTCGCAGCG
>CAZOWR010000105.1:0-9720 GCA_964583645.1 uncultured Enterobacteriaceae bacterium | reverse complement strand
CGCCTCTCACCACAGGCATCGCAGGCGCGCAGCTCGCCCCCGAGCGCCGCGGTGCGGCAGCGCTCGATGGCGCGCAGCGCCCGGTGCTGGACGGAGCTGAGCCGGTGCGCGGCGCGAAACGCGCCGCCGTGCGCACGCACGATATCGGCCAGCTCGGGCCTGCCGCTGCGCGCGCCTGCTTGGCGCGCAGCCACGGGAGCTTGCTATTGCGGCCTGGGCGGGGTGGCTTCGAGCAGCTCCAGTGGCGAGGGGGTGTTGGCCAGGTGCTTGCGCGCGAGGTGGAAGTAGCGCAGCGTCGAGCTGATGTGGCCGTGGCCGAGCAGCCGCTGGATGGTGTGGATGTCCACACCAGCCTCCAGCAGGTGCGTGGCGAAGGCGTGCCGCAGCGAATGCATGCCGCCGTCCTTGGCAATCCGGGCGCGCACCCTGGCATGGTGGTAGATCTTCTGCACCGTACCGTCGCTGATCGGCTCGAGCCCGTGCCGGCTGGTGAACAGCCAGAGCTTGGGCCGGTAGAACATCCAGTAGCGGCGCAGCTCCGCGAGCAGCCGCGGCGACAGCAGCGTGTAGCGGTCCTTCGCGCCCTTGCCCTGTTCCACCCTGATCGTCATGCGATCCGAATCGATGTCGGTCAGCTTCAGGTGGCAGATCTCGTTGAGCCTCAAGCCCGCGCCGTAGGCGGTCATCAGGATCGCGCGGTGCTTGAGATTGGTCGTCTGCTCGATGAGCGCCGAGACCTCCTCGCGCGAGAGGATCTGCGGCAGCTTGTGCGGCTGGCGCGCTCTCGGGATATCGAACTGCGCCTGCGTGCGCTTGAGCGTGACGCGGTAGAAGAACTTCAGTCCCTGCGTGACAACGTTGCAGCTCGACCAGGCGAGCCGCCTCTCCTCGATCAGGTGCAGCAGGTAGTTCTGGACCTCTTGTGCACTGATCCGGTCGGGACGCCGCCCGTAGTACTTCGCCAGCCCGGCCACCGCTCCCAGGTACGCCTCGCGGGTGCGCACCGACATGCCCCGAACCACCAGATCGCCGTCCATTTGCTTGCGCAACGCGCCCATCGTCGTGTCCTCCTCCGAGATCGCGGGAACATCCCCGCACTCGGACGCTGGCACGACGCGCGCGTTCCAACTCGAACGCGCCGCAAAGCACTACCTTCGATTCTCCCCGCCAGACGGCAGGGGTCAGATCACCACCGCGAAGCGGTTTAGTTCAACGTCGCCCATGAGCGGCCGAGCAAGCGGGCGAAGCCCGCTTGCGAAGGTCCGTCTCGATGGGCCGGTTAGCCCGCGCCCTACGGAAACTTGCTTGCGAGAACAGCGACAAGGCCAGTGATCGCGCCGATGACGCCTGTGAGAGCGGAGAGCCAAACAGCCCAGTGCGTGCGGAGTTCATGACGAGCTTTGAGTTCACGACGGATCTCCTCTCGAAGGACTGCTACTCCCGCGGTCGTCAGGCACCAACGTCCCGTGTGGTGCGACTCCTGCCAGTGTTCAGATACAGAGTTGTCTTGGTTGTAGATGTGTGGAATCGGAAGTCGCAGGTGACGGGCTTGTGCCAGAAGCTGCCGAGTAAGGTAGGAATCTTCATCTTCGGTATGAAGGTCGATTTCGAACCTCCAGTTAGACTCGATTTCCTCGATCTTCTTCCGATCGCTCTGCTTCTTTGCGGCAGCGAGGTCACGAGCGTAGGCCCGGTCGAGCAGAGACCGTTGCCAAGAGAGCCGCAGGCCGGCTGGCATGGGCAGTCTGTTGACAATGCGAAAGAGGATGGTCACGACGGGACTCCGAGGGGGCTAACGTGGTGTTGGCCGCGGGCCAGTACGGTGGCTGATGAGGCGCGACGCTTGTGGCTCGTCGGCACCAACACAGGGTTAGCCTGCATTTTGCTTACCCGAGCTTTGGGAGCATTTCCCGAGTGCGCTTCGCGTACGCGGTAAGGAAGGCATCAAGTCCGGCTGCGAGTTTGACAAATGAATCTCCGCCAGATTTTGCGTCCGCACCTGTAAGGTGCGTTGCAAGCTCGAATGCGACAATTGTCGTTGGGCCAAAGCCATCGGATAGATTCGAACTGGGAGCACTTTGGAGGGCCTCGTAGTATGTTTTCTGTCGAGAGAGATAGATCATATCCATCAAACTCCACCAATTCGTCCGAATTGCTTGGACGTTTGCCACGCGCTCATTGCTTGCCCCATCTATTTCACGCGCAATCTGCGAAAGCTCTGCAGTGGTCACAATGAATTCGCCCACCGTGATCTCTTTCTTTCCTTGGCGATTGAAAAAAGCGCGATGGACCGAATCAATTATCTGCTTCGCCCTGTGAGGGAGAGGAATGCAGTCATTGATCAGCCAAATATTCAGCACCTCGTTAGCGATCGACAACCCGAACCGTAGGCGGTCTTCGGGAATGGACCTGTATCCAGATTCCGACAGAAGTTTGGCGAATAGCTCGGCCGGAGGATAGATCGTTGCATTGTGAGCGATAGCCTCGGCTAGTTTCTGGAGCAAGCTGTCAAGATTTTCTTGGCTGCCTTCATGTTGGGTGTCAGATGAACCACCACCAAACAATTTGCCAAAAAAAGACACTGTGACTCCTTCTCTTGCAGGCTAACGCACCGCTAACCGGCGCGCGCTGACTTTGCGCGCGTCCGTGTTGAGCGGGTAGTTAAACGTCGAGCTGCTCGACCAGCCTGAAGCACGACGCGAAGAGCGTCATTTACGGCGGCCGAGTTCGGAAAGGCTTTTGCGATGTCCGGTTCAAGAACAACAACGTTGGCGCCCTCTTTGAGAATTCGCTTGTAGTACTTTCCTCGGACCGCTTTCGCGTAGTCAAAGTTGTACTCGGAGCGCATCTCGGCGGACGAAGTGGCTTTACGTTTCATGGTTTTTACGCTCTCGGGCGTTGGCAGGTCTTGCACTGATGATCCGGATGCTACGTCCGCGCTCGGTGTGGACGACGACGAGCAAGCGGCCATTGAAAGAATAACCGATTGTGATGAGACGCCGTTCGCCGAAGGAACGATCAGGGTCGTCGAAGGTGGCAGCCAAGGGATCGTAGAAGACCGTTACCGCCTCGTCGAAAGATACGCGGTGCTTCTTGCGATTCTGGGTCGCCTTCAGCCTGTCCCATTCGAATTCCATCGGGCGCATGCTGTGCAGTCAGGAATCTCGACGTTTAACGTAATGTGAACTTCCTAATTGGTGGTCAATTAGACACCCGCACACGAGTCACTGTCATTTGCACATGCCATCAGGAATTTGCCGGACCAAAGCCCTGAACCGAGCACGCGGAGCGACGCCCGAGAGCCGGCTATCAGGTGCGATAGCCGCAATTCAAGCCACGCGAGCCGCTGGAATCAACGGGATAGCCGACCTATCTTGATTCGAGATAGCCGGCGCAGACGCCGCGAGACGGCCTAGCGCTTCTCCCCGTACACCGCCGGGTTCAGCTTTGGATCGTTGTACATCTTGAACTGCCGATACACCTTGAAGTACGCCTCCCCTCTTGCCGCCTCCTCCAGCAACCTGTCCAGACACGTCGCCAGATCATCTCGCTGCTCGACCAGCCGCTCGAGCTTCGCTTTGCAGCTCGCGACGTGATCCGGCCCGACGTCGGTCCGCGAGGTCTGAATCCGCATGTGGTGGACCTTAAGCGACAGGATCGAGAGCCGGTCCACCATCGAACCCACAGTCTCGCTGTTCATCCGCGCCCCGGGCTTGCGGGTGACCTGGTCGAGCGAGGCAAGGAGCGCCTCGTCCAGCCGCTCGATGGCGTCGTTGCGCCGCTGGTTGAAGCCGTCGATGGCGCGCTTGTTTCCCGCGATCTCGGAGTCGGACACTTTCTGCCGCCGCGCCAGGTCTTCCTCCTCCCACAGCAGGCAGTTGCAGCGGTGGTTGTCCTCGATCGCCTGCCAGGCGCCCGCGGAAAAGGAAGGCGCGCCGTTCTTCGCCCACCCGGGAACCGCGAGCCGCGCGTCGTGAAACACGGTGATCTCGTCGGCGCGAGGAAAATCAGGCATCTTTGTAGTATCCCCTGAACCACGCGGCGAAGCGCGCAAGACCCTCGGCGAGCGGCGTGGAGGGCGCGAACCCCACCGCGGCGGCGAGCGCCCGAGTGTCGGCGCAGGTGGCGCGCACGTCGCCGGGCTGGATCGGCTTCATCTCGAGCTTCGCCTGTTTCCCCAAAGCCTTCTCAATCGCCGCGATGTAGTCGGTGAGCTTGACGGGGGTGTGGTTGCCAATGTTGTAGACGGCGTAGGGCGGCGAGCCGGCAGCCGGCTTGTCCAGCACGCGCAGCGTCCCCTCGACGATATCGTCGATGTAGGTGAAGTCGCGCTCCATGTCGCCGTGATTGAAGACCTGGATCGGCCTGCCCCTGGTGATCGCGGCGGCGAAGAGCATCGGCGACATGTCCGGCCGCCCCCAGGGTCCGTAGACGGTGAAGTAGCGAAGCCCGGTGCAGGGAAAGCCGAAGAGGTGCGCGTAGGCGTGCGCCATGCGCTCGTTGGCCACTTTCGTCGCCGCGTAGAGGCTCACCGGGTGATCCACGTCGTCGGCCTCCGACCAGGGCAGCTTCGGGTTGTTGCCGTAGACGCTGGAGGACGAGGCGAAAACGAGGTGCTTGGGCGGATGCCGCCGGCAGGCCTCGAGCACGCGCGCGAAGCCCACCAGATTGGATTGAACGTAAGGCTCGGGGTTTTCGAGGGAGTATCGGACGCCCGCCTGAGCGGCGAGATGGAGCACTGCCTCGGGTTTCGTCTCGGCGAGGAGCTTTTCGAGCGCTCCCGGGGTGGCGATGTCGAGCTCGGCGAAGCGGACGTCCTTGAGGCGCTTCAGGCGGTCGCGCTTGAGCTGCACGGAGGTCGTGGGCGAGAGGTTGTCCACCCCGGCGACCTCGTCTCCCCGCGCGAGCAGCCACTCGGCGCAGTGCATGCCGATGAACCCCGCGCAGCCGGTGACGAGCACCCTCACTTGGCGGTCTTTCGCAGCTCCATGAGCTTGGCGTACTTCATGAAGCTGTTGCGGCAGCCGATCCAGATGTGCACCAGCCCCGGGAGCCCGTCGAGGAACCCCAGGCGCAGCAGGTAGAACTTGACGAAGCGGAAGACGGGGGAAAAAGCGAGCGTCACGAGCCCCGCGCGCTCGCCGCGCTCGAGGAGTTGTCGCGCGGCGAGCTCGGCGTAGCGCTCCTGCTTTTCCAGGTAATGCCGCATGTCCTCGGCCGACTCGTGCAGCAGGTCACCCTCGAGCGTCGCCGGCTCCGCGTCGCAGAGCACTTTTTCGTGCACCTCGTCGTCGCTCCAGCGCGCGTGCCGCCGGTCGAAGAGGCGCAGGCTCCAGTCGGGGTACCCCTCGCCGTGCTTGAGCCACCGCCCCATGAAGCGGTTCGAGCGCGCCATGCGGTAGGCGGGCGCGGCGGGTGCTTCCAGCGCCCGCACGATGCTCGCGGCGAGCTCGCGCGAGACGCGCTCGTCGGCGTCCAGGCACAGCACCCAGTCGTTCGCCGCCGCGCCCACCGCGAACTGCTTCTGCCGGCCGAAGCCGAGCCATTCCTTCTGGATGACGCGCGCGCCGAGCTTCGCCGCCGCCTCGGCGGTGCCGTCGGCGCTGCCGGAGTCGACCAGCAGGATCTCGTCGGCGAAAGCCGCGCTCGCGAGGCACTCGGGCAGCTGCGCGGCGGCGTTGTGCGCGACCAGCACGACCGAGAGGGGCGAGCGCAATCCGGTTTCCGGTTAAAATCGCGGGAAAATCAACGCGGTATTTTAGCCCACGCGCCCGCAAGGGCTCTCTTGCATGCCGCGCATCCTCTTCGTCAAGACTTCATCGCTCGGCGACGTCGTGCACAACTGCCCGGCGGTGAGCGATGCCGCGCGCTTGGTCCCGGGCGCGAGCATCGACTGGGTGGTGGAGGAAGCGTTCGCCGAGGTGGCGAAGTTGCATCCGGCAGTGCGGCGCGTGATCCCGGTGGCGCTCAGGCGCTGGCGCGCGGCGCCCGTCTCGCGCGCCACGCGCGCCGAGTTCCGCGCCTTCCGAACGATGCTCCGCGCCGAGCCCTACGACTGCATCGTCGACAGCCAGGGCCTGGTGAAGAGCGCTTTCGTCACGCGGCTCGCCAAGGGACCGCGGCACGGCTTCGACGCGGCGAGCGCGCGCGAGCCGCTCGCGGCGCGCTTCTATGCGTTCAAGCACGCCGTGCCGGCCGGGCTGCACGCGGTGGAGCGCAACCGCCGGCTCGCCGCCGCGGCGCTCGGCTACGAGTTCGGGGGGCCCGGCGAGTACGGGCTGCGGGTAGAAGGTGCGCCGCCGCTGGAAGTACGCGCACCGTATGCGCTGCTCCTCACCATGTCGAGCCGCGAGGAGAAGCTCTGGCCGGAGGCCGAGTGGCGCGCGCTCGGCGCGGGGCTGCAGGCGCGCGGGCTGCGCTGCGTGCTCCCCTGGGGGAGCGAGGAGGAGCGGCTGCGCTGTGAGCGCATCGCCGCCGGCTTGAGCGATGCGCTGGTGCCGAGGCGGATGTCGCTGACCGAGCTCGCGCGCCTCGCGCGCGGCGCGAAGTGCGCCGTGGGGCTCGATACGGGTCTTGCGCACCTCGCGGTGGCGCTCGGCGTGCCCACCGTGGGCATCTACACCGGCTCGGACCCGGCACTCACGGGGCTGTGCGGCGCGCAACGCCTGCGCAACCTCACGCGCCCGCTCGCGCAGCAGGTGCTCGAGGCGCTTGTCTGATGTGGCGCGCGCTCTACACGCTGCTCCTCGCGGCCGCCACGCCGCTCATGCTCGCGCGCTGGTGGTGGCGCGGCCGGCGCGAGCCGGGCTACCGGCGGCGGGTGGAAGAGCGCTTCGGCACGTATCGCGACGCGGCCTCGGCGCCGCTCCTCTGGCTGCACGCGGTCTCGGTGGGCGAGGCGCGCGCCGCCGCGCCGCTGGTGCGCGCGCTCGAGGAGTCGCTTCCGACGCACGAGCTGCTTCTCACCTGCACCACCGCCGCGGGCCGCGAGGCGCTGCACCGGCTGCACGGCGAGACCGCGCTGATTGCCTGGCTCCCCTACGACACGCCGGGACCGGTGCGCCGCTTCCTCGAGCACTTCCGGCCGCAGCTCGGCGTGCTGGTGGAGACCGAGATCTGGCCCAACCTGCTCGCGGCCTGCCGCGAGTTCGGGGTCCCCGTGCTGCTCGCCAACGCGCGCATGTCGGAAAGATCCGCCGCGGGCTACCGGCGCTGGGCGGGGCTCACGCGGGCCGCGTTCGAGTCCCTCGCGGGAACGCTCGCGCAGAGCGAGGACGATGCCGCGCGCCTCGCCGCGCTCGGCGCTGCAGCGGTGGAGATCACGGGCAACCTCAAGTTCGACGTGCAGCCGAACCGGGAGAAGCTGGAGGAGGGCCGCGCCTGGCGCGCGAGCCTTGGCCGGCAGGTGCTGCTCCTCGCGAGCACGCGCGAGGGCGAGGAGAGAACGCTGCTCGAGGCGCTCCCCGAGGACCTCGGCGGCGCGCTGGTCGTCGTGGTGCCGCGCCACCCGCGCAGGTTCGACGAGGTGGCGGCGCTCGCCTCGGGGCGCAGGAGCGAGGGCCACGCACCGGGCCCGGGCGAGCGCGTCTACCTCGGCGACACCATGGGCGAGATGGACTTCTACTACGGCGCCGCGGACGCGGCGGTGATCGGGGGGTCGTTCGCGCCGCTCGGCGGGCAGAACCTGATCGAGGCGCTTGCCGCCGGCGTGCCGGTGGTGCTCGGCCCCAGCATGTTCAACTTCGCGCAGGCCGCGCGCCTCGCATCGGAGGCCGGCGCGGCGCTCCAGGCGGCCGATGCGCAGGAAGCGGGGAGACTTGCGGCGTCGCTATTGGGCGATCCGGCGCGGCGTTCGGCGATGGGCGAGGCGGGCAGGACGCTGTGCGAAGCGCACCGCGGCGCAACGCGGCGCCACCTCGAAACCTGCCTCCGGCTCCTGAAAGGGGCCTGCCCCCTTTTTACGGCTCGAGGGCGCGGTTGACTTCGGCGAGGTCTTCCTCGCGCAGCGCGCCGGCAGCGGACTTGAGCCTCAAGTGGCTGGTGATGGTGTTGTAGCGCGCGAGCGCCAGGTCCCGGCGCGTGGCGAAGAGCTGCTGCTGCGCGTTCAGCACGTCGATGTTGATGCGCACGCCCACCTCGTAGCCGAGCTTGTTCGAGTCGAGCGCGCTCTGCGAGGACACGAGCGCCTGCTCGAGCGCCCCCACCTGCGCGATGCCGTTGATCACCGCGAGGTAGGACTGCCGCGTCGAGAGCGCGCTGCTGCGGCGCGCGTTCTCCAGGTCCTGCTTCGCCTTCTCGTAGTTGGCCGCGGCCTCGCGCTCGCGGGAACTCAGCGCGCCGCCGGCGTAGAGCGGCAGCCCGAGCTGCACGCCGAAGGAGCCGGTGGTGACGTTGTTGCCGGTGGCGAAGATGCTGGTGGCGGTCTGCGAGGTGTAGCCGTAGCTCGCGACGAAGTCGAGCGTGGGGAGGTGCCCCGCGGCGGCGCGCTTGGCCTCCAGCGCCGCGATCTCCGCCACCGCTTCCTGCGCCTGCACCGTGAAGCTCTGTTTCTCGGCGAGGTCCACCCAGTTCTGCATGTCGGCGGGGTTGGGGGGCGAGAGCGACACCTTGGCGCGCAGCGGCTTGAGCGCCGCGTACTCCTTGCCGGTGAGCTGCTGCAGCGCGCGCTTGCGGTTGTCGAGGTCGTTCTGTGCCGCGATCTCCTGCGCCGCGGCGAGGTCGAACCTCGCCTGCGCCTCGTGGGTGTCGGTAATGGTGGCGGTGCCGACCTCGAAGTTGCGCTTCGCCTGCGCCAGCTGCTCGGCGATCGCGGTCTTCTGCGCCTGCACCAGGGCGAGGGTGTCCTGAGCGCCGAGCACGTCGAAGTAGGCCTGCGCCACGCGCACGACCAGGTCCTGGCCCGCCTGGCCGAACACGGCCTCGGCCTGCTTCACCTGCCACTCGGCCTGGTCGTACTGGATGAAGTTCTGCCTGCGGAAGATCGGCTGCGAGAACGACAGCGCATAGCCGTAGGCGCGCGCATCACGCGTCGAGCGGGGCGGCGAGACGTTGCTGTTGGGCTCGGTCTCGATGCGCGTGTTGGTCGCGTTCGCCGAGAGATTGAGCGAGGGCAGGACCAGCGCGCGCCCCTGCGGCAGGCGCTCGAGCCCCGCCGCGAGCGCGTGCCGCGCGGCCGCGTACTGCGCGTCGTAGCGCTGCGCATCGCGGTAGACCTGCAGCAGGTCCTCGCCCCGGGCGGGCAGCGCGAGGAACGCGAGGACGAGGAAAGCGGGGCGCATGCAGCGGGCTCCGTGGCGGGGCTAGAGGTGGAAGCGCGGCGCGCGCTCGCAGTTGACGAGCGGCGCGAGCACGGTCTCGAACAGGTCGTCCCTGCGCCAGGTCCCGGGCGCGGTGCGCACGTGAAGCTGCGCGCTCATCACCGGGAGCTCGCCGACCACGGCGAACAGCCGCCCGCCGGGGGCGAGCGACTCGAGCAGCGCCTGCGGCAGCACCGGCGTCGATCCGGTGAGCACGATCGCGTCCCAGGGCGCGCCGGATGCGAAGCCGCGCGCGGCGTCGCCCACCTCCAGCGTCACGTTGTCGAGCCCGTGCCGGCCGAGATTGGCGCGGCCGAAGTCGGCGAGCGCGGGGCGAATCTCCACCGAGGTGACGTGCGCGGCGCGGCGCGCGAGCAGCGCCGTCTGGTAGCCGCTGCCGGTGCCGACTTCCAGCACGCGGTCG
>CAZOWR010000104.1:0-9775 GCA_964583645.1 uncultured Enterobacteriaceae bacterium | reverse complement strand
GCGAGCATCGCCGCGCCGGCGCGGCAGAACTTCGCGCAGCTCGAGGCGCTCGGCGCCGGCGCGCCGGCGGGCCTGTGTGCCTGGACCGAGCGCGAGCTCGCGCGCCTCGCCCCGCAGTTCGAGGCGCGGCGGCGCGAAGGCCGGGTGCGCGAGTGCCACGGCGACCTGCACCTGGGCAACATCGCGTTCCTCGAGGGCCGTCCGGTGCCCTTCGACGGTGTCGAGTTCGATCCGGCGCTGCGCTGGATCGACGTCATGAGCGAGATCGCGTTTCTCGTCATGGACCTGCTCGACCACGGGCTGGAGGCGCTCGCCTGGCGCTGCCTCAACGCCTATCTCGAGGCCACCGGCGACTACGGCGGCCTCGGCGTGCTGCGCTTCTATGCCGTCTACCGCGCCATGGTGCGCGCCAAGGTGGCGCGCATCCGCGCGCGCCAGCCCGGGCTGGAGCAGGGCGCGCGCGAGGCCGAGGAGCGCGCCCGCGAGCGCCGCCTCGAGCTGGCGCAGCGCCTGGCCGGCGGCGCCCCGCGCGGGCTGGTGCTGATGCACGGCGTCTCGGGCGCGGGCAAGACCTGGCTCGCGCAGGCGCTCCTCGAGCGCCTGGGCGCCGTCCGCGTGCGCTCGGACGTCGAGCGCAAGCGCCTGCACGGGCTCGCGGCGGGCGCGCGCAGCGCCTCGGGGGTGGCGGCGGGGCTCTACAGCCCGGGGACCACGCGCCTCACCTACGAGCGGCTCGCGCTGCTCGCGCGCGGCATCGTGCGCTCGGGTTACCCTGCCATCGTGGATGCGGCCTTCCTCGCGCGCGCCGAGCGCGAGCGCTTTCGCGCCCTCGCGCGCGAGCTCGGCGCGCCCCTGGTGATCGCTTCGTGCAGCGCGGCGCCGGAAGCGCTGCGCGGGCGCATCGCTAGGCGCGCGGCGGCGGGCGCCGACGCCTCCGAGGCGGGCGCGACCGTGCTCGGCTACCAGCTCGCGACGCAGGAGCCGCTCGAGCCCGGCGAGCTCGGCGAGGCCGTGCGGGTGGATACCGGGGCAGGCGAGCTCGCCGTGGCGCCGGCGCTCGAGGCGGTGCGCGCGCGGCTCACCGCCTGAGGGCCGGCATGTTGATCGGGGTACCGAAGGAAATCAAAGTCCACGAGTACCGCGTCGGCTTGACGCCGGAGAGCGTGCGCCGGCTCGCCGCGTGCGGCCACGCCGTCGTGGTCGAGTCGAACGCCGGGGCCGGGATCGGCGCGGCGGATGCCGACTACCGCGGCGCGGGCGCGGAGGTCGTGGCCTCGGCCGCGGAGGTCTTCGCGCGCGCCGCGCTAATCGTCAAGGTGAAGGAGCCGCTCGCGCCCGAGCGCGCGCGGCTGCGCCCGGGACAGGCGATCTTCACCTACCTGCATCTCGCGCCCGATCCGCAGCAGGCGCGCGAGCTCATCGCGAGCGGCGCCATCGCCATCGCCTACGAGACCGTCACCTCGCCGCGCGGCGGGCTGCCGCTGCTCGCGCCCATGTCGGAGGTGGCCGGGCGCATGGCGGTGCAGGTCGCGGCGCACTGGCTCGAGCGGCCGCAGGGCGGGCGCGGCGTGCTGCTCACCGGGGCGACGGGCGTCGCGCCGCCGACGCTGCTGGTGCTCGGCGCGGGCGTGGTGGGCGCCAACGCGGCGCGCGTAGCGCTGGGCATGGGCGCGCGCGTCACGCTGCTCAGCCGCTCGGCGGGGCCGCTGCGACGGCTCGCCGCCGAGCACGGCACGGGCCTCGCAACCGGGTTCGCGACGCCGGAGGCCATCGCGCAGGCGCTCGCCGGGGCGGACGCGGTGATCGGCGGCGCGCTGGTGGCGGGCGCGCTCGCGCCCAAGCTCGTGACGCGCGGGATGCTCGCCGCGATGAAGCCGGGCGCGGTGCTGGTGGACGTCTCGATCGACCAGGGCGGCTGCTTCGAGACTTCGCGCCCGACGACCCACGCCGACCCCGTCTACATTGCAGAGGGCATCCTGCATTACTGCGTGGCCAACATGCCGGGCGCGGTGCCGCGCACCTCGACCTACGCGCTCAACCATGCCACGCTGCCCTTCGTGGAGGCGCTCGCCGAGCGCGGCGTCCCCGAAGCGCTGCGCGCCGACGAGCACCTGCGCGCGGGGCTCAACGTCTGCCGCGGCGCGGTGACCCAGCCCGAGGTGGCGGCGGCGCTCGGCCTCGCGTGCGCCGACCCGCTCGAGGCCCTGGCGTGAGCGCGCGCCGGCGCCGCCTGGCGATCGCGGGCGCCGCGGGGCGCGACTTCCACGACTTCAACGTGCTCTACCGGGACGACCCCTCCTGCGAGGTGGTGGCGTTCACCGCGGCGCAGATCCCGGGGATCGAAGCCCGCCGCTACCCGCCCTCGCTCGCCGGGCCACTCTACCCCGAGGGCATCGCGATCCTGCCCGAGGCCGGGCTCGAGCGGCTGCTCGAGGCGCATCGCGTGGACGCGGTGGTGCTCGCGTACAGCGATCTCGCGCACGCGGAGGTGATGCACCTCGCCTCGCGCGCGCTCGCCTGCGGCGCCGACTTCGAGCTGCCGGGCCCCGCGCGCACCATGCTGCGCGCGCGCTACGCGTTCGAGGATCTCGCCTCGCCCGGGCTGTGGAGCGCGGTGGAGGAATTCCTCGCCGCGCGCGGGCGGTGACGGCGCTGGCGCCAGAGCCGCGTGGCTTGTGCTCGGCCGAGGCCGCGGCGCGGCTCGCGGCCGAGGGCCCCAACGCGCTGCCCGACGCCGGGCGGCGCAGCGCGCTCGCGATCGCGCTCGAGGTGCTGCGCGAGCCGATGTTCCTGCTGCTGGTCGCGGGCGCGGGCATCTACCTGCTCCTGGGCGACGTGCACGAGGCGATGGTGCTCGGCGCCTCGGTGTTCGTGGTGATGGGGATCACGGTGGTGCAGGAGCGCAAGTCCGAGCGCGCGCTCGATGCGCTGCGCGACCTCTCGAGCCCGCGCGCCCTGGTGGTGCGCGACGGCGCACCGCAGCGCATCGCCGGGCGCGAGGTGGTGCGCGGCGACCTGCTGCTGCTCGCCGAGGGCGACCGCGTGCCGGCCGACGCGGCGCTGGTCGCGGTGAGCGGCCTCGCGCTGGACGAGTCGCTGCTCACCGGGGAATCGCTGCCGGTGGACAAGCGCCTCGAGCCGGGCGCGCGAGAGGGGCAGGTGTACTCGGGCACGCTGGTCGTGCGAGGCCAGGGGCGCGCGCTCGTCTCCGGCACGGGCGCGCGCACCGAGCTCGGCCGCATCGGCGGCTTCCTCGCCTCGCTGCAGATCGAAAAGACCATGCTGCAGCGCGAGACCGCCCGCGCGGTGAAGCTCGTCGCGGCGATCGGGCTCGCGCTGTGCGCAGCGGTGACCCTCGCTTACGTCGCGCTGCGCGGCGAGTGGCTCGCCGGGATCCTCGCCGGCATCACGCTCGCCATGGCGCTGCTCCCGGAGGAGTTCCCGGTGGTGCTCACCGTGTTCCTCGCGCTCGGGGGCTGGCGCATCGCGCGCCGCGGCGTGCTCGCGCGCCGCATGCCCGCGATCGAGACGCTCGGCTCGGCCACCGTGCTGTGCGTGGACAAGACCGGCACGCTCACCGAGAACCGCATGGCGATCGCCGAGCTGCGCGCGGCCCCCGGCGCGAGCGAGGCGGCGCTGCTCGAGGCCGCGGGGCTCGCCTGCGCGCCCGAGCCCTTCGATCCCATGGAGCGCGCGATCCTCGCTGCGGCGCCCGCGCGCCCGCCCGGCGCGCAGCTCGAGCGGCAGTACCCGATGGCGGGCAGCTTCCGGGCGGTGGCCAACGCCTGGCGCACGCCGCAGGGCGCGGTGCGGGTGGCGCTGAAGGGCGCCCCGGAGACGGTGCTCGCGCTCTGCGGGATCGAAGGCGCGGCGCTGGAGCGGGCGCGCGAGGCCGCCGCGCGCGGGCTGCGGCTGCTCGCGATGGCCGAGGCGCAGTGGGAGAGCGGCGGGCTCCCCGCCGACCCGGCGCGCTACCGCTGGCGCTGGCTCGGGTTCGTCGCGCTCGCCGATCCGCTGCGCGCTTCGGTGCCCGCCGCGGTGGCCGAATGCCGCCGCGCCGGCATCCGCGTCGTGATGATCACCGGCGACTACCCCGGCACCGCGCTCGCTATCGCCGCGCGGGCGGGGATCGACACCGCGGCCGGGGCGCTGAGCGGCGAGGACGTCGAGGCGCTCGACGCAGCGGGGCTTGCGGCCGCGGCGCGGCGCGTGTGCGTCTTCGCCCGCATCCTGCCCGAGCAGAAGCTGCGCCTGGTGCAGGCGCTCAAAGCCGCCGGCGAGGTGGTGGCGATGACCGGCGACGGCGTCAACGACGCCCCGGCGCTCAAGGCGGCGCACATCGGCATCGCCATGGGCAGGCGCGGCACCGACGTCGCGCGCGAGGCCGCGGCGCTGGTGCTGCTGGAGGACGACTTCGCCTCGATCGTCGCCACGGTGCGCCTGGGGCGGCGCATCTACGAGAACATCCGCAACGCGATGCGCTACATCATGGCGGTGCACGTGCCCACGGTGGGGATGTCGTTCCTGCCGCTCGCGCTGGGCTGGCCGCTGTTCCTCTTCCCGGTGCACATCGTGTTCCTCGAGTTCGTCATCGACCCGACCTGCTCGATCGTCTTCGAGGCCGAGGAGAGCGGCGAGGGCGCCATGGAGCGGCCGCCGCGCGACCCGCGCGCGCCGCTGTTCGACGGCGCGATGCTGCTTGCCGCGCTCGGCCTGGGCGCGGGCGTGCTGGTGGGCGTGTTCGCGGCGAGCTGGTGGGCGGTCGGCGCGGGGCGCTCACCCGGCGAGGTCGCCGCGCTCGGCTTCGCCGCGATCGTGGCCGGCAACCTCGCCATGATCCTCGCCAGCCGCGCCGGCCGGGGCTCGCTCTTCGCGGCGCTCGCGCGGCCCAACCCGGCGCTGTGGTGGGTGTTCGGCGGCGCCGCCGCCGCCCTCGCCGCCGCGATCTACCTGCCCCCGGCGGCCGCGGTGTTCCGCTTCGCGCCGCTCGCCGCGTGGGACCTCGCGGCCGCGCTCGCCGCGGGGGCGAGCGGGGTGCTATGGTACGAGGCGGTCAAAGGCGCGCGCCGTTGACGCAGGTCAAGCGGGCGCCACAGGGGGGAGGGAGACTTCGCGCATGGACTACAAGACGATCCTGGTGCATTTCGACGCCGGCCGCACCGCGCCGGCGCGGCTGGAGCTCGCGCTGCAGGTGGCGCAGCGATTCGAGGCCCACGTGGCCTGCCTCTACGCGCTCAGCGTGGTGCCGCCGCCCTCGTACGCCGCCGAGGCGGGCCAGACGCTCGTCGAGGCGCAGCAGCGCGTGCAGGCCGAGGCGCTGCAGAAGGCGCGCGCCGCCTACGACGAGTGCGTGCGCCGCGCCGGCTACGCCAAGGTGGAGTGGCGCGCGAGCGCCGCGGACGCGCTCGAGGCCGTGACGCTGCACGGGCGCTACGCCGACCTGGTGGTGATCGGCCAGAAGAACCCGGACTGGCCCTCGGGCGTGGGCAAGGACTTCGAGCAGAAGCTGCTGCTCGCCGCCGGCCGGCCGGTGCTGATCGCGCCCTACGCCTTCGAGAAGCGGCCGCTGGGCGAGAACGTGGTGGTGGCGTGGAACGCGAGCCGCGAGGCGACGCGCGCGCTGAACGACGCGCTGCCGCTGTTGCAGCGCGCCAGGCAGGTGCAGGTGCTGGCGTTCGACGCCGTGCGCCCGGGGAGTGGCCACGGCGAGGAGCCGGGCGCCGACATCGGGCTCTACCTCGCGCGCCACGGCGTGCGGGTCACCGCCTCGCACTACGAGAACGCCGGCGCCGAGGTCGGCAGCCTGCTGCTGTCGCGCGCCTTCGATTTTTCGGCGGACCTGATCGTGATGGGGGCCTGGGGCCACTCCCGCCTGCACGAGATGGTGCTCGGCGGGGTGACGCGCACGCTGCTCGAGTCGATGACCGTGCCGGTGCTGATGTCGCACTAGCTGCCGAGGAGCGCGCGCAGCCCGGCGCTGTCGCGGATGCGCACGTGCTTCTGCTGCACCTCGATGAGGCGGTCGGACTGGAAGCGCGAGAACAGCCGGCTCACCGTCTCCAGCTTCAGCCCCAGGTAGCTGCCGATCTCCTCGCGCGTCATGCGCAGGTGGAAGTCCGAGGGCGAGTAGCCGCGGCGCGTGAAGCGCTTCGAGAGGTTGAGCAGGAAGGTGGCGAGCCGCTCCTCCGCCCGCATCGAGCCGAGCAGCATCATGACGCCGTGGTCGCGCACGATCTCGCGCGACAGCACCCCGCGCAGGTGGCGCTGCAGCCCGCGGATCTCGCCCGCCAGCGCCTCGATGAGCGCGTAGGGCATGACGCAGATCTCGCTGTCCTCGAGCGCGGTGGCGGTGCCGTTGTACTGCCCCGAGCCGATGCCGTCCATGCCGAGCAGCTCCCCGCCCATGAAGAAGCCCGTGACCTGCTCGCGCCCCTCGCCGTCGAGCACGCTGGTCTTGAAGAACCCCGCGCGGATGGCGTAGATGGCGTTGAAGTCGTCGCCCGCGTTGAACA
Organism: uncultured Enterobacteriaceae bacterium; assembly: GCA_964583645.1. Classification (GTDB taxonomy): domain Bacteria; phylum Pseudomonadota; class Gammaproteobacteria; order Burkholderiales; family SG8-39; genus RBG-16-66-20. The sequence goes on along the minus strand of CAZOWR010000104.1, from coordinate 3,263 downwards.
GGGTCTCGCCGCGCTTGACGCGGCGGCGCGCGTAGACCAGGCGCTCCAGGCGCTGCATGTCCTCGGCGTCGATTCCGGCCGGGAGGCACAGCTCGCGCATGTTGCAGCTCGAGCAGCCGACCTCGTGCCGGCGCGGCTCGGGCCTGGGCTCGAAGCGGTGCAGGTACACGATCTTCTGCGCGGGCTGCTGGGCAAGGGCGGCGACGGTCATGGGCATCCTCCTGTGTGTCGGTTCAATGCGGGCGCGCGCGCTCGGCGAGCCGCTCGCGCATGCGCCCGAACTCGGTGCTCTTGTCGAAGAACTCGCTCGCCCCCAGGCGCCCGGCGAGGTGCCGGTGCGGGTCCGAGGCGTAATTGGTCAGGACGTAGAAATCGATCCCGGGGTCCGCGGCCTTGACCGCGCGCAGGACGTCGTAGCCGCTGCCCTGCGCGAGCGTGAGGTCGAGCACCACCACGTCGGGGCGGTTCTCGAGGATCGCCGCGATCGCGGCCTGCGCGCCCTCGGCGCGGCCGACGCTCTTCGCGCCGGGGACCGAGTCGAGCATGCGCTCGATGCGCTCGGCGAGCAGCGGCGAGTCCTCCACCAGGAAGACCTTGAGATCGGAAGTCGTTTGGGCGCTGCACATGAACCCAGTGTGCCGGCGCGGGATGCGGCGCGAAATCGGCGCAGTCCCGATTCGCGCGTCGGAGAACGCGTGAGGAAAGCTAGGACGATTCCGACACGCGCGCGGCGAGCGCCGCGCGCAACTGCTCGAACTCGGTGCTCTTGTCGAAGAAGCCGCGCGCGCCCAGCCGCTCGGCGGCGCGCCGGTAGGCGTCGTTCGGGTAGTTGGTGAGGATGTAGACCTGAACCTGCGGCGCGCGCTCGCTCAGGGCGCGCAGCACCTCCATGCCGCTGCCCTGCGCGAGGTGCAGGTCGAGCACCACGGTGTCCGCTCCACTCGCGAGAATGGCCTGCAGCGCGTCATCCGCGCCGCTGGCGCTTCCGACCGTAATCGAGCCGTGAATCGAGGCGAGCATCGCCTCGAGCCGCTCGCGCAGCAGCGCCGAATCCTCCACCAGAAAGACCTTGAGAAGGCCGGCGCGCTCGTCCATTCAGCGCGCAGCCTAGGCCCCGATGCCCCGGGGTGTATGTAGGAAACCCCCGAGCGCGTTGTAGGAATCGTCCGAGAGTATGTACTTAGCGAAAGGGCGGCTCATGCCTTGGGCTTGGCAAAGCCCTCGATGATCCAAGCCACCACCCATCCAGCAATCCCAATCCCTAACCCGACAGCGAGTAAGGCAAACATCCCGCTAGCCTGCGATTCGTTGACGGCCCCTAGCATCAGAAGGATCGCAGCCAAGTAGCCTAGCCACCGAATCACCTTGGCTAGCCGGAGCAATCCCTCCGTCGTGTTCATGGCGCGGTCTCGACCGCTTCCAGGCCGGTGTTCACCGGCAATGCGCGCTCCATGCCGGTCAGCTCGCATAGCCGCTCGAGAAAGCGCGGCAGACGGTCATTGCGGAACGCGCGCGATGTGAGCGCTAGCGTCCGCGCCTGCGCGCTGAGAGCCGCGAGCAGGCGCGGATGCGCATGGCCATGGCTCACCGCGGAATACGCGGCCATCATGTCGAGGTAGCGCCGGCCATTCTCGTCCCACAGCCAGGCACCTTCGCCGCGCACCAGAACCACCGGCAGCGGCGCGTATTTGCGCGCGCCGTATTGCGCCTCGGCATGTGCTGCGGACCAAAGCATCGCGTAGCCGCCGGAGAGCGCGGCGCTCAGCAGATCCACGATGAGTCGTGCGGTGCGCCCGTCCCGGTCGCGCCGCGGGCTGTACTCGGTGAGCTCGAGGCCCACGAGCGCGGGTTCCTGCGCCAGCCGCGCGAGCGCGGCGAGCAGCGCGCGCGCAGGCCACCCGGCACCGGGGTCGCCACCGCGGGCGCCTCCACCGGGTCGAGCACGTCGAGGTCGAGCGTCACGCCGAACCCGGCGGTGCCCGCCTTCGCGATCTCGAGCGCATCGGCGAGCACCGCGGCGATGCCGCGCTGCCAGATCTCGTCCATGAAAAACACGCGCACGCCGAGCCGCTCGAGCAGCCGGGCCTCTGCCGGCTCGAAGCTGCGCACTCCGACAAGGCACACGTTGCGCGCGGCGAGCGGCGCCGGACCTAGATCTGGAAACTCCTCGTCGCCCTGGCCAAGCAGCGCCGCGAGCGGCATGCCGTGCAACCGGCCCGTCGGACTCGTACGCGGCGTGTGGCTGTCCATGTGCGCGTCGATCCAGATGAGGCCGAGGGGCCCCGTTCGGCGAGCGCGCGCGCCGCGCCCGCCCAAGTGCCCGCCGCGCAGGTGTGGTCGCCGCCCAGGACGCAGGCGACTCGTCCGGCCCGAATCGTTCCGGCGACGTGCGACGCAAGGCGCGCGCAGAGACGGCTCACGGTGGCCCGTGCGCCGGCACCGCGCTCGGTCTGCAGGGTTGGCCCCCATGCGGCTGCAAGCCCACGCGCGCGCAATGCGTCGGCGAGGCCCCCGGCCGCAAGGCGCGCGGGCGCCTCGGCGCAAGCCGCGTCCGCGCCGCCGGCCCCGCTCGCGACGCCGATCAGCTCGATCTTTCTCGTCCGCGGCATGGTGAGCACGCTGTCCATCGCGGCCTGCCTCTAACGATTTGATCACCCCAGTTCGTTCACCGTCAGCCGCTGCGTGAAAGGTCGGCGATGACCGCGTTGAGAAAGCGTCCCGCCTCGCCGCCCGTCACCGCGCGGTGATCGAAGGTGAACGACAGCGGCAGCACGCGGTGCACGGCGATTCGCCCGTCCCCGCTCACGACCGCACGGCGCTCGAGCCTCCCGGCGCCGAGGATCGCGACCGCGGGCGGCGCGACGATCGGCGAAGCGTAGCGCCCGGCGATCGCGCCGTAGTTGGAAAGCGAGATCGTCGCGCCGCGCAGCGCCTCGGGCGCGAGTTTCCTCTCGCGGGCGTGGCGCACGAGCGCTTCGAGCGCTGCGGCGAGATCGGCGGCGTCGCGTTTGTGGCAATCGCGCAGCACGGGGACAGTGAGCCCGTCGAGCGTGTCGACCGCGATGCCTACATGCACCTCGTCAAACAGGCGCCGACTGGTGCTCATCGCGTCGTACCATGCGTTTAGGCCGGGTTCGGCGCGGCAGGCGGCGACGAGCGCGCGAACCAGCCTCGGCATGAGCGCGGCACCGCTCGGCCAGGCCTCGACGTCGGCGTCGTCCATCACCGTGACCGAGGCGACCTCGGCGTGCGCGAGCGCCATG
>CAZOWR010000103.1:0-10000 GCA_964583645.1 uncultured Enterobacteriaceae bacterium | reverse complement strand
GTCCTTGTCGAGGCGATGCACGATGCCCGCGCGCGGCACCCGGCGCAGAACGGGCGCGTGCGCGAGCAGCGCGTTGAGCAGGGTCCGGTCGGGATTGCCCGCGCCCGGGTGGACCACCAGCCCGGCGGGCTTGTCGATCACCACGAGGTCCTCGTCCTCGTAGACGATGGCGAGCGCCATGCGCTGCGCCGGCGGCGCCGCCGCGTCCACCGCGGGCGGCGGCGCGAGCTCGACGCGCTCGCCGCCGGCGACCCGCGCGGCCGCCTCGCCGCGCGCGCCGTCGACGCGCACGCAGCCCGAGCGCAGCCACGCCTGCAGCCGGTTGCGCGAGTACTGCGGGAAGACGCGCGCGAGCGCCTGGTCCAGGCGCATGCCGCCGAACGAGGCCGGCAGCACGGCGGCGAGCGGCGCCCAGAAGGCGTCTTCCCAGTCGGTATAATCCCGCGCCATGCGACGCAGTTTACTGGCACTGGCCGCGGCGCTCGCGCTCGGCGCCTGCGGCATCCTGGACAGCAAGGACGTCGACGAAACCGCGGGCTGGTCGGCGCAGCGCCTCTACGGCGAGGCGAAGGACGCGGTCGCGGCGAAGAACTGGGAGCGCGCGATCAAGATGTTCGAGAAGCTCGAGGCGCGCTATCCCTACGGCCGCTACGCGCAGCAGGCGCAGATCGAGGTCGCGTACGCCTACTGGAAGCAGGGCGAGCGGGCTTCCGCGACCGCGGCGGCGGAGCGCTTCATCAAGCTCTACCCGAATCATCCCAACGTCGACTACGTCTACTACCTGAAGGGCCTGATCCAGTTCAACGAGAACACGGGGCTCCTCGGCTTCCTCGACAACCCCGACATGACCGAGCGCGACCCCAAGGGCGCGCGCGAGTCCTTCGCCGCGTTCAAGGAGGTCGTGACGCGCTTCCCGCAGTCGAAGTACGCCGCGGACTCGGGCGCGCGCATGCGCTACCTGGTGAACGCGCTCGCGCAGCACGAGGTGCACGTCGCGCGCTACTACATGAAGCGCGGCGCCTTCGTCGCCGCCGCCAACCGCGCGCAGCACGCGGTCCAGCACTACCCGCAGGCGCCGGCGATCGAGGAAGCGGTGTTCATCATGGTCAAGGCCTACGACGCGCTCGGCATGACCGACCTGCGCGACGCCGCCGACCGCGTCATGCGCAAGAACTTCCCCCAGAGCCGCTATCTCACCGGCAAGGTGGTGCGCGACGTGCCCTGGTGGAAGCTCTGGGACCCGGACTGGTAGGCCGCGAAACCAGGGTCAGACCACGTTTCCCGCTCCGGAAAACGTTGCGGTGACTCTCTACGCGAGTCGGATCTGTTCGTCGAAGATGTACGCGCTGACGACGGACTCGAAGTCATCGTCTGCCTTGAATCCCATCGACAGCGCTCTGGGAGTTCGAAAACGTACAGGCCAGGTCTCGACAATTCTCTGGATTCGCGGATCCGGCTTGAACTTAACCAGGCTGGCCGCCTTCGTTCCCCCAATGTAGCTCAGTGCGGCCACCATCTCCCGGACGGTCGCAGTAAGCCCCGGGAGATTGACCACCCGGTTCGTTCCCCAGGCTTCCGGCGGCAATTGCGAAGCGTGCAGGAACGCCTCGGTCACCTTGCCGGGAGACAGCAACCACACACCCGTTTCGGGCGAGACAGGGCACTGCGAAACGACCCCATTCAGCGGCTCCCGAATGATCCCGCTCGCAAAGGATGACGCAGCCGCGTTGGGCTTGCCCGCGCGCACCACGATGGTCGGCAGGCGCAGCGACCGGCCGTCGATGAAGCCCTTCCTCGCGTAGTCGCTCACCAGGTACTCGCCGATCACCTTCTGCGTGCCGTAGGAGGTCTGCGGGGTGGGCGTCGTCGAGTCGTCCAGCACGTCGGGCAGCGTGCCGCCGAAGGCGGCGACCGAGCTGGCGAAGACGAGGCGCGGCGGCTTCGCGCAGCGCCGCAGCTGCTCGAGCAGCAACCGCGTGCCCTCCAGGTTGACGCGCATGCCGAGGTCGAAGTCGGCTTCGGCCGCGCCGCTCACCACGGCCGCGAGGTGGAACGCCACGCCGGTATCAGGCGGGCATGCGTCGGCGAGCACCTCTGGATCGGAGATATCGCCTGTCAGAGCGCGCAGTCGGGCATCTGCCACTGCATTCGCCGGGTATGCCGCGTCCAGCAGCGAAATCGTCGAAATGCCCTGCCCGGACAGCTTTCCGTGCGCGAGCAGGGAGCGGGCCAGTTGCTGCCCGAGAAATCCGCCGCCTCCGGTGATGAGCACCTTCACGCGGCGATTCTAGCGAAGAAGGCCTCCACGTCCGCGACGCTGCGGGTGAGCGGCATCGGGGGCAGGCTCGCGCGGATCGCGCGGCCGTAGGCGCGCGAGAACAGGCGCGGGTCGCACAGCATCAGCACGCCGCGGTCGGTCTGGTCGCGGATCAGGCGTCCCGCGCCCTGCTTGAGCGCGAGCACCGCGCGCGGCAGCTGGTAGGCGACGAAGGGATTGGCGCCCGAGGCGCGCAGCGCCTCGATCCGCGCCGCGAGCACCGGGTCGTCGGGCGGCGCGAACGGCAGCTTGTCGATCAGCACCACCTGCAGCGCCTCGCCGCGCACGTCCACCCCTTCCCAGAACGACGCCGCGCCCAGCAGCACCGCGTTGCCCAGGCGCCGGAAACGCTCCAGCAGCTCGCTCCTCGAGCCCGTGCCCTGCACGAGGAGCGGGAAGTCGATCCGCTCGCGCAGCAGCTCGTGCGCGCGGCGCAGCGCGCGCAGCGTGGTGAAGAGCAGGAACGCGCGCCCGCGGCTCGCGCGCAGCACCGGCAGCGCCGCCTGCACCACGGCCTCGGTGAAGCGCGCGTCGTTCGGATCGGCGGGCAGTCCCCGCGGCACGTAGAGCAGCGCCTGGCGCGCGAAATCGAAGGGGCTGGGCCAGGCGCGCGCCGCGGCCGCCTCGATCCCGAGCTCGCCCTGGAAGTGCGAGAAGTCCTCGCCCACCGCGAGCGTCGCCGAAGTGAAGATCCAGGCGCGCGGGTGGTCCAGCAGCTGACGCCGGAACGCTTCGGCGGGCGCGAGCGGCGTCACGTGCAGCTGCACCGACTGCGCGAACACCTCCACCCAGCGCACCTCGGCCGTGCCCGGCCCGCCGCGGATGCGCGCCAGCGTCGCGCGCGCTTCCGCGGCGCGCCGCGCGCAGGCCGCGAGCCCCTCGGCGCGCTCGGCCTGGGTGGCGAGCAGCGTGCCGAACTCGTCGAGCGCGGGGGCGAGCGCCTCGAGCGCGGCCGCGAACCCCTCGCGCGCGAGCGCCCTCTCCCAGGCGAGCCGCGCGGCGTCCTCGCCGCAGGCAAGCCTGAGATCGCGCGCCGCCTTCTCCAGCCGCGCCGCGGGCGCATCGAGCTCGGCGGCGCCCCCGGCGGCGCGCAGCTCCAGGCGCGCGTCGCGCGCGAGCTCGGCGAGCTGGCCGCTCGAGACGCGCTCGCCGAAGAACTGGCGCGCGGTCTCCGGGAGCTGGTGCGCCTCGTCCAGGATCACCGTGTTGCAGGCGGGCAGCAGCTCGGCCACGCCCTCGTCGCGCAGCATGACGTCGGCGAAGAAGAGGTGATGGTTGATCACCACCACGTCGGCGGCGAGCGCACTCTTTCGCGCGCGCATCACGAAGCACTCGTCGTAGCGCGGGCACTCCTGCCCCAGGCAGTTCTCGCGCGTCGAGGTGGCGTGCGCCCAGACCGCCGCGTCCTCCGGGACGCCGCCGAGCCCGGCGCGATCGCCCGTGCGGCTCGCGCGCGCGAAGCGCTCGATGCGCCGCAGCTGCGCGGCGTCCTCGCGCGAGGCAAGCCGCGCCTCCGCGCGCGCGCGCTCCAGGCGCTGCAGGCAGACGTAGTTGGCGCGGCCCTTGAGCAGCGCCACCGTGGCGCCGCTCGCGAGCGCCGCCTTCACCGCCGGCAGGTCGCGGTCGAAGAGCTGGTCCTGCAGCGTCTTGGTGCCGGTGGAGACGATCACCTTGCCGCCCGCCAGCAGCGCGGGCACGAGGTAGGCGAAGGTCTTGCCGGTGCCGGTGCCCGCTTCCACCGCGAGCATGCCGCGCGCCTCGATCGCCTGCAGGATCGCGCGCGCCATCTCGAGCTGCTGCGGTCGCGGCCGGTAGCCGGCGACCCGCGCGGCGAGCGGCCCGCCCTCGGCGAAGATGCGCTCGAGCGCGCTCAGTCGCGGGCCCTCAGTCGCGCGCCAGCTCGACCTTCACCCGGACCGCGTGGCGCGCGGCCGAGCGCCGCTCGCGCTGCGAGAGCAGGCCGCGCTCCTCGCGCCGCGCCTCGCTCGCGGTGCCGCCGAGCTCGACCCATTCCCCGAGCCGGGCGCTGACCGTGCTCGCGCTGCGCTCGACGCGCGCGCCGGCTGCGCCGAGCGCCTCGCGCTGCTCGGCGATCTCGAGGAGGACGCCCTCGCCCGAGAGCCGGGGCACCACCTCGAAGCCGCTGCTCGCCTCCTGGATCACGCTGCTCTCCCTCACCGCCGTGCCGCCGGGCGCGTGCAGCACCTCGCGCCGGCGAAGCGGGCGCGAGGCGCCCGTCGCGATGAACGCGCGCCCGCCCTCGATCACCCGGATGCGCTGGTCCACCCGCTCCCCGCGCGCAGCGCTCGCCTCCCCGGCGCGAATCTCGACGCGCCCCGGGATGCTGCCGCGCGCGCCGATGCCGCGGCGCTGCGTCTCGCCGCCGGCGTGCGACCAGGCCGACCGCCATGAGCATTCCGAGGATCCAGGCCTTCATGTAGCGGATAACGCGCCGCTGGCGTAAGTGGTTGCTATCATTTTTCTCTTCGTCTAAATTACTCGAATTATGCATTTCAAGATATTGTTTTCAATGATCTTCGCTTCTGCCGTCTATGGTTGCGGAAGCCTGCCCTCCCCACCGGACGCCCGGGAGCGGCCCGTCCATAGCCCGATACGCGCGGAGGCTGTGCTCCAGGCGCTGCTCGCGCTCGGGATCGAGTATCACCCCGGAGGCCGCTCTCCGGTGACGGGGTTCGACTGCAGCGGTCTGGTCGCACACGTCTACCGCGAGGCCTACGGCATGCGCCTGCCCCACAATGCGCGCGCGCAGAGCGAGGCCGGGCGCGCGGTCAGCCTGGCGGAGATCGAGGCGGGAGACCTGCTCTTCTACGACACGCAGAGCCGGCCGTTCTCGCACGTAGGCATCTATCTGGGCGACGGCAGGTTCGTGCACGCGCCCAAGGCGGGCGCGAGGGTGCGGGTGGAGCGGATGGAGAACCCGTACTGGATACAGCGCTTCAACGGCGCACGGCGCGTTCACGCCAGCCTGTAACCAGCTCGGCAGCCCACTGGCGCACCAGTTCCCCGGCGTGCGGATGTGTGCCCAGCTGCTCGAGATGCCGCGCAATCGTCCCCGCCAGCCGCGGGGAGCCGTCCTGCGCGTGCCGGCTCATCAAGTAGAGCGTGGCGCCTGCGAGCAGCTGGAAGTTTCGCATCGTCCCCGTCAGTGAAGCGCGGGCCCGGCGCCGTCGCGCGCCGGCGGCGCGCTGAGCAGGCTCCAGCGCGCGCCCAGCTTCGCCATGACGGTGCGCATTTCCCAGGGCAGCGCAGGATTGGCAGAGAGGTACAGCAGATGCTGGCGAATGCGTGCAGCGCCGGTCAGGCAGCGCGACTCCGCAAAGTGCGTCATCAGGGCAAGCGTTGCCGCGAGCATTGCCTCTACCTGTCGATCGTCCATGTAGAAATAATAATGATTCGCATTGACATTGACAACGCGAATGAGAATAACTACTATTTCCTTTCAAATGACTCGGGCGGAGACATGCAAGTGACTGTTCTTCTTAGATATATTGCTTTGGCCGGGCTGTCGTTCCTCTGCGTCAGCTCTGCGGTTGCACAGGAGAAGGTCCTGAACCTCTACTCCTCGCGCCACTACGCGAGCGACGAGGCGCTGTACGCCAACTTCACCAAGCTCACCGGCATCAGGATCAACCGCATCGAGGCGGGCGAGGACGCGCTCATCGAGCGCATCCGCAACGAGGGCGCGCGCAGCCCTGCCGACGTGCTCGTCACGGTGGACGCGGGCAGGCTCTGGCGTGCCGAGCAGCTCGGGTTCTTCCAGCCCGTGAAGTCCGCGGCGCTCGAGGCGCGCATCCCGGCGAGCCTGCGCGAGCCGGGCGGGCACTGGTTCGGCTTCTCGATGCGCGCGCGCCTCATCGCCTACAGCAAGGCAAAGGTGCGCCCCGAGGAGCTCAGGCGCTACGAGGACCTCGCCGACCCGAAGTGGAAGGGGCGCGTGTGCATGCGCTCCTCGAGCAACGTCTACAACCTCTCGCTCATGGGCGCGCTCATCGAGCACCTCGGCGAGGAAAATGCCGAGGCCTGGGCGCGCGCGGTGCGCGGCAACCTGGCGCGCGAGCCCCGGGGCGGGGACACCGACCAGCTGAAGGCGGTCGCCGCCGGCGAGTGCGACGTGACGCTGACGAACCAGTACTACTACGCGCGCCTCGCGCGCTCGGCCAAGCCCGAGGAGCAGGCGGTGGCGCGCGGCCTCGGCGTGGTGTTCCCCAACCAGGAATCCTGGGGCACGCACGTCAACATCTCGGGCGCGGGCGTGCTGAAGCACGCGCCGCACCGCGACGCGGCGGTGAAGTTCCTCGAATACCTGGCGAGCGACGAGGCGCAGCGCTATTTTGCCGACGGCAACAACGAGTGGACGGTGGTCGCGGGCGTGAAGCTCGCCAACCCGGTGCTCGCCGCGTTCGGCGACTTCCGCCGCGACCAGCTCAACGTCGCGCTGCTGGGCCGCAACCAGCCGCGCTCGCAGAAGCTCTACGACCGGGTCGCCTGGAAGTAGCGCCGCGTCACCGGCAGCAGTGCCGCGAGCGCGACCGCGACGATGACCAGGGAGGGCGCCGCGGCTTCCGCGAGGCGCTCGTCCTTGGCGAGGTGGTAGGCCTCCACCGCGAGCGTGTCGAAGTCGAAGGGCCGCAGGGCGAAGGTCGCCGGCAGCTCCTTGAGCACGTCCACGAAGACGAGCAGCGCCGCCCCCGCGAGGCTCGAGGCGAGCAGCGGCGCGTGCACGCGCGCCAGCGTCGCCGCGGGCGAGGCGCCGAGGCTGCGCGCCGCTTCCTCCATGCTGCGCGTCACCTTGGCGAGACCCGCCTCCACGGACTGCAGGGCGACCGCGAGGGTGCGCACGAGATAGGCGTAGACGAGGGCCGCGACGGTCCCCGTCAGCAGCAGCCCCGGGCTCGCGCCGAAAGCGGCCTCGAGCTGGCCCGCGAGCCAGTTGTCGAAGCGCCCGAGCGGCACGAGGATCCCTACCGCGATCACCGCGCCGGGCACCGCGTAGCCGAGCGCGGCGACCCGGTTGGCAGCCGCCACGAGGCGGCTGCGCGACAGGCGCGCCGCGTAGGCCATGGCGACCGCGACCAGCACGGCGGCGGCGGCGGTGACGCCGGCGAGCGTGAAACTGTTAGCTACGAGCGCGAGCAGCCGGCCCCCCCAGCGCACCGCAGGATCCGTGAGCGCGAGCTCGAGCAGGATCGCGGCGGGCAGCGCGAAGCCGAACGCGATGGGCGCCGCGCAGAGCGCGAACGCGGCCAGCGCGCCGGCGCCGCGCAGCCGCGCCGGCGGCGAGGGCCGGCGCGAGGCGCTGGCGTAGGCGGCGCGGCCGCGGCTGGCGCGCTCGGCGGCGAGCACCGCGAGGACGAAGGCGAGCAGGCAGGCCGAGAGCTGCCCTGCGGCCACCGCCTCGCCCATCGAGAACCAGGCCTTGAAGATCCCGGTGGTAAACACTTCCAGCCCGAAATAGGACACGGTGCCGAAATCCGCCAGCGTCTCCATGAGCGCAAGCGCGGTGCCCGCGGCGATCGCCGGGCGCGCCAGCGGCAGCGCGACGCGCCGGAAGGCGCCCCACGCGCCGTGGCCCGCGAGCCGCCCGGCCTCGAGCGCGTGGCGCGAGAGGTCGAGAAACGCGGCGCGCACGATCAGGTAGACGTAGGGATAGAGCGCGAAGGAGAGCACCGCCGCCGCGCCCCAGATCGAGCGCACGTCGGGAAACCGGTACTCGCCCGCCCGCCAGCCGGTGGCGGCGCGCAGCCACGCCTGCACCGGCCCGCCGAACTCCAGCCAGTCGGTGTACGCGTAGGCGATGACGTACGCCGGCATGGCGAGGGGCAGCACGAGCGCCCACTCGAGCGCGCGCTGCCCGGGGAAGCGGTACGCGGTCACCAGCCACGCCGAGAGCACGCCCATCGAGATCACGCCGCAAGCGACGAGGACGAGGAGCAGGGCGGTGTTCGCTACGTAGTGCGCAAGCAAGGTGCTCGCGATGTGGCGCCAGGCATCGCCCGCGGGCTGGAACACGTTCGCCACCACCGCGAGCACCGGCAGGGCGAGCAGCGCGGCAAGCGACAGGGCGATCCAGCCCAGCGTCCCGATGCCACGGCTGGTCGTGCCAAAAGCCAAGGCATTGAAATACATGCAGACATTATTCTAACAAGAATGATTATTGTTATCCTCTGAGCGGTCTATAATCGGTCCGTGGAGCCGATGCTGCTCGAGGTGGACAGCCTGCAGCTCGCCTACGGCCAGCTCGAGGTCGTGCGCGGCCTTTCGTTCTCGCTCGCGCGCGGGCGCATCGGCTGCCTGCTCGGGCCCAGCGGCTGCGGCAAGACCACGGTCCTGCGCTGCATCGCCGGGTTCGAGGCGCCGCTCGGCGGGGAGATCCGCCTGAACGGCGTTGCGGTCTCCGGCGCGGGCGTGATGGTAGCGCCGGAGCGGCGCCGCATCGGCATGGTGTTCCAGGAGCACGCGCTCTTTCCGCACCTCTCGGTCGCGGACAACATCGGCTTCGGCCTGCACGGGCTGCAGCACGCCGAGCGGAGCGCGCGCGTGCGCGAGCTCGGCGAGCTCACCGGGCTCGGGGCGGCGCTCGGCCAGTTCCCGCACCAGATCTCGGGCGGCCAGCAGCAGCGCGTTGCCCTCGCGCGCGCGCTCGCCCCGCGCCCGGAGCTGCTGCTGCTCGACGAGCCGTTCTCGAGCCTGGACGTGGAGCTGCGCGAGCGGCTCTCGCTCGAGCTGCGCGAGATCATCAAGGCCTCGGGCGCCACCGCGGTGCTCGTGACGCACGACCAGCAGGAGGCGTTCGCCATCGCCGACGAGATCGGCGTGCTGCACGAGGGCCGCATCCAGCAGTGGGACAGCGCCTACAACCTGTACCACCGGCCGGCGAGCCGCTTCGTCGCCGACTTCGTCGGCCAGGGCGTGTTCCTCCCGGCGCGGGTGCTGAACGCGCACCAGGTCGAGATCGAGCTCGGCGTGCTCGACGGCATGATCCCACACCAGTGCGAGATGGGCTGCCAGGTGTGCGGCAGGGGCTGCAGCGCCGAAGTCCTGCTGCGGCCCGACGACGTGGTGCACGACGACGCCGCCGCTACGCAGGCCGAGGTGGTGCACAAGGCGTTCCGCGGCGCCGAGATCCTCTACACGCTGAAGCTCACGAGCGGCCGCAGGGTGCTGGCGCTGGTGCCGAGCCACCACAACCACGCGCTCGGCGAGCGCATCGGCATCCGGCTCGACGTCGATCACGTGGTCGCTTTTGCGCCGCGCGAAGCGCTCAGCCCTCCTCGCGCAGGCTGAAGACGACCGGCAGGTCGAGGCTGAATTCGCGCCCGCGCAGCGCCGCGGGCAGCGGCGCGTCGGGCGTAGCGCGGCGGATCATGTCGAGCGCCTGGCGGTCGAGCACCTCGTGGCCGCTGCTCGCGCGGATGCCGAGCGAGGCGATCGCGCCGTTCGCGCCCACCACCAGCCGCACCTCGGCGCGCCCCTGCCAGTTGTTGTCGCGCGCGACCCGCGGATACGCCTTGTAGGCGCGCGCGGCGAGCATCAGCGCGAGCCGGTACTGCTGCAGCGTTCCGGGATCGTCCCGCGGCGCCGCCTGCGCGGCCGGTGCGGCAGCGGCCATCGGCACGGCGGCAGCGGCCTCGGCCGGTGGCGGCGCGATCGGCGCGCTCGCCG